>CAJWIE010000024.1 GCA_913041115.1 uncultured Legionellales bacterium
CAACCGGATGATTCACTTCCTTCATGAGTGGAATATCATTATGCGAGTCACTATAAAACCAACTTTCTTCAAGTTGATGATCTCTATTTTTTAACCACTTATTAAAACGCTCAACCTTACCTTCAGCATAAGAAGGTGTTCCAGTAAATTCACCAGTGTATTGTTTATTTTTGAATTCTGGTTCACAGGCAATTAAGTTTTCTATTTTAAATTCAGCCACGATGGGCTCAACTATAAAACGGTTTGTAGCTGTAATAATTAATAGGTCATGGCCTCGCCCACGATGGCTACCTATTAGGTCACGAGCTTTTGGCAGTATTACCGGCCTTATTTTTACTTCAAAAAAATCATCTCTCCATTTTCTCAATAGATCTAAATCATTTTCTGCAAGAACTTTTAGTTGAAATTTTAGAAAATCTCTAATATCGAGATCACCATTTAAATAATCTTTATAATATTTTTTATGAGAAGTCTTATATGTCTCTGAATCAACATAGTTTCGCTCACACAGAAATTCACCCCAAAGAAGATCGCTGTCGCCAGCAATCAAGGTATTGTCAATATCGAAAATCGCAAGTTTCATATTTTTCATTTATAGCAGAATAAATAGAATCGACTAGTCTAGAAGTTATTTTTAATAAGGCAAATATTTTCATTTAGATTGTTTGTAATGTAGGATTGTCAAAGTTGAGAGATTAATTGTTTTGATATTCCAATATGATTGATTCAGAAGGTTTCCGAGCAAACGTCGGAATTATATTAATGAATGATGACAGGCAAGTTTTTTGGGCTCGTCGTATGGGTATGGATGCTTGGCAATTTCCACAAGGCGGAATTAAAGAGAATGAATCACCGAAAACGGCCATGTATCGTGAGTTAAAAGAGGAAATAGGTCTTGAGCCTCGCCATGTTGAGTTATTAAATTCCACGAATGATTGGTTAAAGTATTGGCTACCTAAACAGTACATTCGTAAAAATAGTGAACCGTTATGTGTTGGTCAAAAGCAGATCTGGTATTTATTAAAATTAATAGTTGACGAAACATATCTTGATTTGTCTTGCACGAATGATCCTGAGTTTGATTTATGGAAATGGGTGGATTTCTGGCAACCTCTTAATGAAATTATCCCATTTAAGCGTGATGTTTATCAGCAGGCATTAAAACAATTAGAGCCATATATTGTATAATTTTTTTAAAGTTATGGTTTTTGTATGGCTTTGTAACGCATCAAATTAGATAATATTTTATTAGCAGCCCGATTGCTTATGCTTCCTAAAAGTGGTTTTATTGCTTCAGGATCATAATTTGCCGAGGCTAAATAATTATAGAGATTTTCAAGTACTGGTGCGCATGCTTTCATTGCGTAATCAGCAATTATCCTTATATCATTTTGTTGTTCAATTTGCCCCATTGCAGAATCATTTAAACAGTTTCTATAATCTCCTGACGCCTCGGCTACCTTTTGGTATTCTTCATCACTGAAACCAGTAGTTTTGTAATCAGCGTTCACAGCTAGGCTTACCGCAAGGAGTAAAGGGGTGACAACATAGTTAAATTTATATTTCATCAAATATCTTCTTATTGATTTGGTATACAATACAATAACAATAACATGAAAAACCCTATTTTCCATCAATTTACATTAAAAACCTCTTTTAAATTATTGAAAGAATATGACCATAATTCTTTTCTTGAACGCTTTTTAATTATTATGAGAAATATTTTTCAAATGTTTGAGAATAAAAATTAATGCACATTCATATTCTAGGTATATGCGGAACATTTATGGGCGGTCTTGCTCAGATCGCAAAAGCATTGGGCCATGAGGTAACAGGCTCCGATCAAAACATGTATCCGCCAATGAGCGATGAACTCGTTAAACTTAATATTGATGTTATGAATGGTTATGAGCCTGAACATTTGAATCCTCAGCCTGATTTGGTACTAGTGGGTAATACTTTGTCACGCGGAAACCCAGCCATTGAATATATGCTTAATCAAAGATTATCGTTTATGTCAGGGCCGGAATGGTTATTTCGCGAGGTATTACACAAAAGACATGTTCTGGCTGTTGCTGGCACACACGGCAAAACTACTACTACTACTATACTGAGTTGGGTTCTTGAATTTGCTGGGCTTAATCCCTCATTTCTTATAGGAGGAGTGGCAGAAAACTTTGCAAAATCAGCTAGTTACACTAATTCTGAATATTTCGTTATCGAGGCTGATGAATATGACACTGCTTTTTTTGATAAACGTTCTAAGTTTGTCCATTATCGCCCAAATACACTAGTGATAAATAATATTGAGCACGATCATGCTGATATCTTTCATGATCTTGCTGCTATCAGGCACGAATTTCATAATCTAGTTCGTATTCTTCCTGAAACGGCTAAAATTATCTATCCCGCTAGCGATGAGGAGATTGAACGTGTTTTAAATATGGGCTGTTGGGCGGCATCTGAGACATTCTTGGGAGTTGATGCAGAATGGTCAATAGTTGATGCAAGTTGCGATTATCAGGATTTTTCTATTATTCATAACGGGAAAACGGTTGGAAAAGTATCTTGGCAGACCATTGGTGAGCACAATGCTCATAATGCTCTAGCTGCGATTATTGCCGCTAAAAATGTAGGTGTTTCTGTGGAAAAAGCATGCCAGGCCTTAAGTGAATTTAAATCAGTAAAACGCCGATTAGAATGTATTTTTGATTCTAATGATATTCGTATTTACGATGATTTTGCTCATCATCCAACAGCTATAATGAAAAGTCTTCAGGCCATAAAAAGTCACGCAAAAAATGGACGGGTAATTGCAATTATGGAACCCCGTTCCAACACAATGCGTATGGGTGTTCATGCTGAAACATTATCTACTTCTTTTGCAGATGCCGATCGCATTTTTCTTTATCAAGCTAAGGATTTAAAATGGAATATTGCAGATCACATGAATGAACTCGGCGATCGTTGCCGAGTATTTGAGGATGTAGATAAAATAGTTGAATTAGTTGGCAAAGAGACTCAACCTCATGATTACATAGTTATTATGAGTAATGGTGCTTTTGGCGGTATATATCAAAAATTAATTAAGAGATTAAATAAATTATGAAAATTTCTCTTTTTCCATTGAATGTGGTTTTATTTCCGGAAGGAGAACTCAAATTAAGAATCTTCGAACCAAGATATGTTGATATGGTAAGTAGCTGCCTTCGAAATAATAGAGGTTTTGGTGTTTGTCTAACCCAAGAGGACAAGATCATGGGTAAATTCGCCGATTTTTTTTCTATGGGAACATATGCGAAAATTATCGATTGGGACCAAATGGAAGACGGATTTTTAGGAATAGTTGTTAAAGGAGAAAAACGTTTTAGAGTTCATTCTCACAAAAGTTCAAAGAACAATTTGTGTATTGGTGATGTTGAATGGTTGAGTGATGATGATAACCCAATGCCAGTATCTTATCAGAACTTTTCCGATTTACTTAGAGAGATAGTGGTTCATTACAAATTACCAATAGGAAAGATGACGGATAGATTTGATGAAGCTAATTGGGTGAGCGAGCGATTAGCAGAGTTACTGCCATTTGATTTACCTGTTAAACAAGAAATTCTCGAGATGAATAGCGCATCACATCGTTTTGAATATATGGAAGATCTATTAAAAAAGATTGATTCTGATAAGCTCATACAATCCTAAAATACTACACTTTAATTGAATCGGTTTTTTGATTTTGAATAAAGTCAAACGCACTCATATTTTTACTTTGTTAAGTAAAAATAATCCTTCACCAACAACAGAATTGGTTTATAAAACACCATTCGAATTGCTGGTAGCGGTCATACTTTCAGCGCAAGCAACAGATATCAGTGTTAATAAAGCTACCAAGAAACTTTTTGCAATCGCAAATACTCCAGAGAAAATCTTATTTTTAGGACTTAAAAGACTTAAGAGTAATATAAAAACGGTTGGGCTTTATAACAATAAAGCAAAAAATATTATTGAGACTTGCAGGATATTACTAGAAAAACACAACGGCGAGGTTCCAAATGACAGAATGGCATTAGAGGGATTGTCTGGAGTTGGGAGGAAGACAGCAAATGTTATTTTGAACACCATATTCGGAGAACCAACAATTGCTGTCGATACGCATATCTTTCGGGTGTCAAATAGAACTGGGATATCTCCAGGCAAGGATGTTTTAGAGGTTGAAAAAAAACTTTCAAAGCATGTGCCGGATGTTTTTAAAAAAGATGCCCATCATTTGCTTATTTTGCATGGACGTTACACATGTACTGCCCGTAACCCAAAATGTAATTCATGTATTATTTTCGATGATTGTGAATGGAAAGAACGCAAAAAGCATGTGAAAGATTGTTAGCAAAGGGTAGTATGGTAATAGGTATTTATATACTGAGCGTTTAAAAAAATTTTACTATGAAAAAGAATAAATTAGATGAGCACCATAATGAAGTGACGCAACAGTTATTTGAAGAAGGCAATTCCAGTGAAAAACAACTTACTTTATTAGCAGAAATTTCACAAAATTTTTCAAATTCACTTGATATTTCACAAACATTACAGAATGCGATTGAGCGTTTTATGCAATATTTAAATTCAGAAGCAGCATCAATATTTTTATTAGAAAATAATAACTCGGAATTAGTTTGTGTTAGGTGTGCTGGCCCAGTTGACATTGCAGGAATAAAGATACCCTCAGGCAAGGGTATTATAGGAAATGCAATAAACACGAGGAAATCTCAAATGATTAGGGATGCGCAAAATGATCCTAATTTTTCAAAGTCAGTCGATGCTGGCACTGGTTTTAAGACACGTTCGATTCTTGCCGTACCATTAGTGGTAAATGATAAGTGTATCGGGGCTTTAGAATTAATTAATAAAAAGAATGATGATCTATTTAATGAGCATGATGAATCAATTTCGATGGTATTAGCATCTTATGCCGCATTAGCAATTCATAATGCACGTATGGCAGATGCTTTGGTTGAAAAGGAACGTATGCGAAAGGAACTAGAGTTGGCAAGAGAAATACAAATTGGTCTTTTACCTAAAGATGATGATACTAATATTTTTCCTATCAAAGGTATGAATGTCCCTGCGCTAGAGGTATCTGGTGATTTTTATGATTTTTTTAAGCGAGATGATGGGTTGATTTATTTTAACCTTGCTGATGTTTCAGGAAAAGGCATGAACGCCGCAATGTTAATGGCAAAAGCGAGTAGTCTTTTGCATCATCTAGCTAAAAGTATAAGCGATCCGGGAGAATTATTAGGTAGAGTAAATAATGAGATCTGTGAATCTATATCACACGGTATGTTTGTTACTATAGTGTCAGGATTTTTGGATGCAGAAAATGACAAAATAAGTTTTTCCAATGCCGGACATCAACCCCCGTTATTTCACAATAGCAAGGGTGAATTTGTAGAAATAAAAGAAAGTGCACCTCCTATTGGTATTATCCCGGGGACAGAATTCCCAGTTGAAACAATTCATTTGGATGGGGGGGCAGTATATTTATTTACAGACGGGGTTACCGAAAGCCATGATGAAAATAAGAAGTTCCTAGAAGTTAGTGGCTTAATAAAACTTATTGAAATTAATTCGAAACTTCCTATTCCTAATCGATTAGATAGAATTGTTTCGAAAATTCGAAATTCTGATACTGATCAACATGATGACATAACTTTAATGATTATAGAATGTAGTAAAAAATGAGTACGGAGAAATTATTTCAAATTAGATTTCTAGCTAAGGCTGAGCGTTTGTCTCTTGTTAGGGTTTTAGTAAAAGAAATGGCAGAAAGTGTTGGGTGTTGCGTAGAACTTTCAGAAAAATTAGTGATTGCTGTTAATGAAGCTTGTATGAATATTATCCAGCATGCTTATAAAGGGGATGAATCAGGTGAAATTGTTTTTGAAATGTTAAATAATGAGAAAGAATTACATTTTAGACTAGTGGATTATGCGTGCCCGATTGATCTTAATTCTGTAAAACCGCGTGATCTTAATGATATACGACCTGGTGGGCTGGGAACTCATTTCATTACCGAAATTATGGATGAACATAGTATGGGTCATCTTAATGAAGGTGAGGGGAATTATCTTAATATGAAGAAAAAGATTAATTAATAATAAAATAAGAGTAAAGAAGATGAAAATAAATATACAACAAGAAGATAATTATACAAATATCGGATTCGATGGCGCTGTTGATTTATCAAGTTCCTCTGATGCCCGTAAAAATATAATAGAGATATTAGAGCAAAATAAAAATATCCTAATTGATCTTAGTCTTGTGAATTATATTGATAGTTCGGGTGTTGCAAGTTTAGTTGAAGGTTATCAAATAGCAAAAAAACTATCATTAAAATTTGGATTAGTTGGTATCAGTGATGCAGCAATGGGCGTACTAAAATTAGCAAGACTCGATCAGGTATTTCCAATCTATAATTCAAAAGAAGAGTACGAGAAAGACTGTGCCTGAATATATTGCGCATCGATTTTTAAATGTTGTCGAAAAAATTGGAATATCTACTGTTAAATTTATTGAAGCAGTAGGTTATTATTTTGCTTTACTAATTGAGTCGGTGGCTTGGATTATAGCGGGGTCTTTCTATAAGCAACCTGTTCGTATTCCTTCTATATTTAGTCAAATGATGACAATAGGTATAGCCGCATGTCCTATTGTTTTTATACTTTCATTTTCAATTGGCGTTATGCTTGCAATTCAAATGATATATAACTTGAAAACTTTTGGTGCTGAATCACAGGTAGTTGTTGGTGTTGCTTTATCGGTAACGAGAGAATTTGCGCCATTAATTACTGGTATTTTAATTGCAGGGAGAACTGGCTCTGCACTAGCTGCAAAACTTGGTACGATGCAGGTTAACCAAGAGATTGATGCCCTGAGAGTTATGGGTATCAATCCGATTCGGTATCTTGTCTCCCCGGCATTGTTGGCAATGTTGATTATGGTTCCTGCTCTTACTTTTTTTTCTGACATAGCAGGTCTTTTAGGCGGCGCGCTATATACCGGTATTGAAATAGGGTTGAGTTTCAGTGCGTATATTGACAGAACGATGGCAGCCTTAATGGTGGGCGATGTAATGCAGGGCTTATTCAAAAGCCTTGTATTTGCATTAATTATAACGTTGGTTGGTGCAAGTAGCGGTTTTTCGGTGACTGGTGGTGCTGAAGGCGTTGGTAAGGCAACAACTCGATCTGTGGTACTTTCAATATCTTTTATTGTCATTGCAGATATGATTTTTACTTATTTCTTAAATCGATAAATATGGAAGAAAATAAAAAGAATATTGCAATCGAGGTTAAAGATTTAGTTACGCATTATGGTCCCAGAAAAATTTTGGACGGAATAAATCTTACTGTAAAGGAAGGTGAGATTATGATTATCATGGGTGGTAGCGGATCCGGAAAAAGTACATTGTTGCGCTACTTGCTTGGCCTAGGTATTCCAACAAGTGGCAGTATAAAGTTACTTGGGGAAGATATTACTAATCTTAGTACGAATGAAATGTTTGAGCTCAGAAAAAACATGGGTGTAGCTTTTCAAGGCGGTGCATTGCTTAGCTCTATGACGATTGGGGAGAATGTTCAGTTACCGTTGCGTGAACACACTAATCTTGATGAAAAAACTATGGATATTATGGCTAGAATGAAGCTTGAGGTTGTCAATTTAGGTGGATTTGAAAAGCTAATGCCTTCAGAATTATCTGGTGGCATGATAAAAAGAGCGGCCGTTGCCCGCGCAATTGTTATGGACCCAAAATTAATGTTTTTTGATGAGCCTTCCGCAGGACTTGACCCGGTAGTATCTGCTGAACTAGATGAACTTATTTTGAGATTACGGGATGTAATGAATATGACAATTGTTGTTGTAACACATGAACTTGATAGTGCGTTTAAAATTGCCGATAGAATAACGGTTTTAGACAGAGGGCATATTTTGATGAGTGATACAGTTGAAGAAATTAAAAACTCAGATAACGAGCGAATCCAATCATTATTAAATCGGACACCAAGCAATGAAGTAATTAATGCAGATGAGTATTTGAGCCGACTAACGGGTATGTAAAAGAATATGAAAAGAGAAAATATTAATTACGCCGTTGTCGGTTCATTTGTACTTATTGTAGCAGCCTCATTTTTTGTATTTTTATATCAAATCACAGGTAGCAGTGGTCCAACAGATAAGTATTATGTGACATACAATAATGTCGCAGGAATAAAATTTGGTACCCCTGTTTCTTTTGAAGGATATCAAATTGGCCAAGTCGAAGAAATTATACCAATACGACAAGATGGTAAAACAAATTATCGTTTAGCACTTTCTATTAAAGAAGATTGGCCAGTCCCCCAAGATAGTGTGGCAAAGATTATTGCATCTGGCTTATTAGCCGCTGTGACCATAGACATTGAAGAAGGGGTTAGTGATATTTTACTTGAACCCGAATCAGAAATAGAAAGCAGGGAAGCTACTAATTTGTTTGCTGCGGTAAACGAGGTTGCAGAAGATATTCGTAGTATTTCTAAAGATGGGATTAAACCATTACTTGATAACTTGAATAATCAAATTAATTCAATTTCATATGAATTTACTGATTTGACAAAGAATACAGTAAGGCCAATGGTGGAAAAAATTAGCATACAAATTGATAAATCAGATATCGTTAATAAGGTTGATAAACTTATTAATAATCTTAATCAGACTTCTGAGATTCTGAAGAAAATGATTAACAATAGGAATCAAGAAAATTTAGCATCGTTTTTAGATAGTATGAGTGACATTTCAGCAAATACAGATGAATTAGTTGGGAATCTTGACGAAACAAGAAAGACAATGGATATTGTTTTAGAAAATGTGGGAGATATGGTCGAAACTAACAGTAATAAATTAGACTCTTCACTTACTGATTTGCAAAAAACTCTATCAGTTATTTCAACTCATATTGATGCAATTACTCATCACCTTGAAGGGAGTAGTAGAAATATGCATGAATTCACACGGCAGATAAAAGAAAACCCAGGTTTATTAATTCGTGGTTCGGCGCAAACTGAAGAGGCCAAATAGTTATGAAAAGATATATTCTTATCCCATTTTTATTTATTTTAACTTCGTGCGTAAAACAACCTCCGTTACCAACAGACCATTATTATCGTCTTCCAGCATTGCAGGGTATTAATACTGATAAAGAAATTATTGATAGTATTAGTGTGATTAATTTTCAGGCAGATGGCTTGTATCGTGAACGCGCTATTCTTTACTCTGAAAATGAAGTAGAGATTAAACAATACCATTATCATCATTGGGTTGATTCACCTAATCGATTGTTACAGGAATATCTTGCTGAAAGATTACGTTTGAGTAATATATCCAAGGTTGTTTTAACAACATTTGAAGGTAATAGTAATCTAATCATTAAGGGAAAAATAAAAGCGTTTGAACAAAAGAGGCTCAGTAGTAAAAACAGTGCTTTTGTCTCAATTGAATTTCGTGTTGACAGAAATAATGAGAGCCAACCTATTTTGTATAAACAATATACACAAGTTGTTGATTCTGAAGATTCATCAGTGACTTCAGCAATTAGCGCATTTGGAATTGCTGTTAACAGTATATATGAAAGTTTTTATAATGATTTGAAAGAAACGATAGCATTGCAATAAAATGGTGATTATCTTTCTAAGTATTCTATTTTATTTGTTTTTTCTTTCCATTCATCCGCGTCTTTGGGCGGTGATTTTATTTCGTTTATAACAGGCCAAGTTTTTGACAATTCTGCATTCAATTCTATGAATCCATTCATATCTTCAGGCACATCTTCATCACACATAATTGCGTCTATTGGACATTCTGGTTCACATAATGTGCAATCGATACATTCATCCGGGTCGATAACTAGCATATTTGGACCTTCATGAAAGCAATCAACAGGGCATACTTCAACGCAATCTGTGTATTTACATTTAATACAATTTTGTGTTACTACAAATGGCATATTTTTTCCTTTTAATATTATCGTATTTCGAAAAATTGAATTCTACACTTTTATACATAGATAAAGAATAGTTTTTATTTATAATTTTTAGTTCTCAATTTTTATTTTAAAATCTTTATGCAGTAAAATTGAGATTGCATTAATTACAAGTCGAGATCTTATGTTTAGAGGATCATTATCATCAGTATATTCCTTCAATATTGTGAATGTTTTGGTGGATTCTTGTAATTGTATAATTCCCATATTATGCAGAATCATCGTGTCATTTGGATTAATTGCTAATGCAGTTTGATAAGCATCAATGGCAGATTTTGTTTGATTCAGGTGTGCGTATGCATTACCGATTCGATACCAAGCTCTTGCATCATCAGGAGTTTTATTCGTTAACTTGCTATAATATTTAATCACATCCTCCCAGATCTCATTATCATAAGCAGTATCAGCGACCTGTTGTAGCTTTATAGTGTTTGTTTTTATATTCGCATTTGGTTTTATATTTTGGCTATTACACGCTGCATTTAGAACGATTAGTAGTAAGAATGATAATTTAAAATGTTTCATTTTAGGGTACCCTATTCTTAAATTTATTTTTTCTGTCATAATAATATTCTTATCTAACGACTAATTTTTGTCGTTACCTTGAAATTTTATAAGAAGGACCCAATATGGGCCAGTAACAATTATTAACTAATTATTTTTGAGTTGAGGTTTAAATAAATATGTCTGTAGAAGCCAATCAGGAAACCCTTGGATTTCAAACTGAGGTTAAACAATTATTAGATTTAATGGTGCATTCTTTATACAGTAATCGAGAGATATACCTCCGAGAGCTAATCTCAAATGCGTCTGACGCAGAAGATAAATTACGATTTGAGGCTCTGCAGGATGACAGCCTTTATGAAAAAGACCCAGATTTAAAAATAAGAGTTGAGTTTAACAAAGACCTAAAAACAATTACTGTTTTAGATAATGGAATAGGAATGTCTAGAGATGAGGTGATAGAGAATCTAGGCACCATTGCTAAATCAGGAACAAAACAATTCTTTGAGGCTTTAACTGGGGATCAGACAAAAGATTCTCAATTGATCGGTCAGTTTGGTGTTGGTTTTTATTCATGTTTTATTGTTGCAAAGAAAGTGGAAGTGACGACAAGACGAGCAGGAGAGAGTAGAGAAAAAGGTGTTCGCTGGATTTCTGAAGGTGAAAATGACTATTCAATAGAGACAGTTGACAGAGCTAAACGCGGCACAAAAGTTGTTTTACATTTACGTGATGACGCTGATGAATTTTTAAATGGCTACCGATTACGAGAAATTATTACCAAATATTCCGATCATATTTCTTTTCCAATTGTTATGGATAAAGATAATGAGGATGATAAAGATGGTAAAGACGATGAAAAAATAGGTGAAGACACAGTTAATAGTGCAACTGCACTTTGGACACGTAACAAGAAAGAGATAAAGGATGATGAATATAATGAATTTTACAAACATATAGGACATGATTTTGAGGATCCCCTAGCTCATATTCATAACAAGGTTGAAGGAAAACTTGAATATACATCACTTTTATATATTCCTTCTCGAGCACCTTTTGATTTATGGGATAGGGAACAACGTCATGGAGTAAAGCTTTATGTTCGTCGTATTTTTATAATGGATGATGCAAAACAACTATTACCGCCATGGCTGCGTTTTGTAAAAGGCGTTGTTGATTCTGACGATCTTCCTTTAAATATTTCAAGAGAAATACTTCAGCAGAACAAGGTGGTGGATTCAATTCGTTCTGGCTGCACGAAAAAGATTATTAGTTTACTTAAATCAATGGCTAAGAATGATGAAGAAAAATATCAGAAATTCTGGAAAATATTTGGGAAGGTACTTAAAGAAGGCGTTGTTGATACCTCAGATTACAAAGACGAACTGTCTGATCTATTTCGATTTTCAAGTACACATAATGATACTGAAGATCAGAAAGTTTCTCTCAAAGACTACGTTGGGCGTATGCAAGATGGACAGCAAGCAATCTATTATGTGATTGCCGATTCATATATGACTGCTAAAAGTAGCCCTCATCTGGAAATTTTTAAAAAGAAGAATATTGAGGTGCTTTTGCTTTCAGAACCTATAGATGAATGGGTGACTACTCACTTGTCTGAGTTTGATGATAAAAAACTACAGTCAGTCAATAAAGGTGAGCTTGATCTTGGTGATATTCAGGATGAAAGTGAAAAGAAAAAGGGTAAGAAAGAAAATAAAATTCACGATGATCTTGTTAAGCGTATTAAGGAAGTGTTGGACGAAAAAGTAAAAGAAGTGCGAATTACTTCACGCTTAACAACATCACCTGCTTGCCTTGTCAGTGATGAAAATGATATGGGACGACATCTTGAGCAGATACTTAAAGCTTCCGGCCAGGATATACCCGGAGCTAAACCAATTCTTGAGATTAACGCTGACCATCCAATAGTTAAAAAGATTAGTACTGAGAAAGATAATGACTTATTTTCAGATTGGTCTCATATACTTTTTGACCAAGCTTTGCTCAGTGAAGGTGGCCAATTGACAGACCCAGTGAGTTTTGTGAATAAACTTAACTCAATGATCGTTTCAATGAGCAAATAATCCATAGAATTAGGATAGATAACGCTAGAAATCTGATCCATTTTATTCCACACTTCATTACGCCAATTTTTATGTGAGCATGTAATAATTGTTATGGATCGATCCTTAAATAATGTCCCAAATCTGCTTCGTGAGCTGAATAAGATCGGTGTTGCACTTTCAACGGAAAAAGACCATAACCGTCTACTCGAACTCATACTTATTAAAGCTATGGATATTACAAACTCTGATGGCGGAACTTTATACCTATGTAAAAATGATAAAAGTTTGAAGTTTGAAATACTTCATAACCGATCACTAGCGGTACATAAGGGTGGAACTAGTGGCGAGAAGATTTCACTACCATCTATTCAACTTTACGATGAGCAGGGAAATACTAACAATAAGATGGTTGCTGCTTACGCTGTTAATAGCGCGCAAACAGTAAACATCAAAGACGCCTATACAAATGAAGATTTTGATTTTTCTGGGACAAGAGATTTTGATAAAAAGATGGGATATCGCTCCATTTCATTTCTCACAGTTCCTATGACAAATCATGAAAATGATATTATTGGCGTCCTTCAATTAATTAACACAATTAATAAAAGTACAAATCAGATTGTTTCTTTTAGTTTGTTAGACCAACAGTTAATGGAGTCACTTGCATCGCAGGCTGCCGTTACAATTACTAATAAAACATTAATCGGTGCCCAAAAAAAATTATTTGACTCATTTATCCAATTAATCGCAACGGCGATTGATGAGAAGTCTCCCTATACAGCACAACATTGTCGGCGTGTCCCCGTTATTACAGGTATGTTGGCCGATGCTGCTAATAAGATTGATACCGGCCCATTCAAGGACTTTTGTATGAGTGACGATGAAATGTATGAACTCAATGTTGCAGCTTGGTTACATGATTGTGGAAAAATAACTACACCGGAGTATGTTGTTGATAAATCAAAAAAGTTAGAAACAATATTTGATCGAATAAATCTTGTTGATACGCGATTTGAAATATTAAAGAGGGATGCTGTGATTACAGCATTAGAGGCAATAATAAAAGAAAATAAAGCCTGTGATGATATTGATAGAGAGCTAAAAAATGACGCCTTATTACAAAATAAACTGAAGGAGTTAGATGTCGAAAAAAAGGAGATAGAAAAATATAATATTGGTGGCGAGTTACTTGTTGATAATGATTTAAAACGAATTAAGGAGCTTGCAAAAAGAACCTATCAAGATTCTGTTGGTGAAACTGTCAGTTTGTTAAATAATGAAGAAGTAGAAAATTTACAAATATCTCGCGGGACACTCAATAAAGGGGAACGTAAGATCATTAATAATCATGTATCTGTTACCATTAAAATGCTCGAGTCTCTACCTTATCCCAAGCATCTCAGGAATGTACCCGAATTTGCCGGTTGCCATCATGAAAAAATGGATGGCACGGGGTATCCTAATAAATTAAAAGGGAATCAGATGTCAATTCCGGCCAGAATGATTGCAATAGCTGATATTTTTGAGGCACTTACCGCAGGAGATAGACCATATAAAAAAGGAATGCCATTATCACAGTCACTAAAAATACTTGGCAGAATGAAATTAGAAAATCATATTGATCCTGATTTATTCGATGTTTTTATACACAAAAAGATATACTTAACTTATGCAAAGAAACATCTTAGGAAAGAACAAATTGATGAAGTTAATTTACAAAATATACCCGGTTACAATTCACTTAGTTAATTCATTTACGGAATAATGATGGATCGTAAAAACGATCGTTATCTCAAAGAGAACCAGGTTGCAGAGAATGGATTGTTGGACCGACGTTTATTTTTAAAAAAGGGTTTACAATTTGGTGTTATCACAAGTTTAGCTTCGACAGTAACTATATCATCTGCTAAAGATAAGCAAAGTACCTCACAAAATAAATCATCTGATTTGACTTGGATGCATGAGCCCGGTAAGTCTTTTTCTACCTATGGATTACCCTCAAAATTTGAAGATAATGTTTTACGATATCCTTCACAAAATGAAGCTGTGCCGGGTAATGGGGTATCTTGGACACCATTACATTTAATGGAAGGGGCGATTACGCCGAATGGTTTACATTTTGAACGCCACCATAATGGAGTTCCACAAATTGATCCAAAAAAACATCGTTTACTGATTCACGGATTAGCTAAAAAAGATTTAATTTTTACTATCGATGATTTATTACGATATCCAATGCAATCAAAAACCTGTTTTATTGAATGCGGAGGAAATAGTAATTCGGGTTGGAATAGTCAACCGTCTATGGCAGAGGCGGGTTATTTTAATGGTATGGTTTCATGTAGTGAGTGGACGGGTGTTTCTTTATCAATATTATTAGAGGAAGCTGGGGTAGATAAAAAAGCAAAATGGTTGATTGCTGAAGGCGCAGACGCCTTTGCGATGCAGGTATCAATCCCAATGAAAAAGGCATTAGATGATGCGTTTCTTGGGCTTTATCAAAACGGAGAAAGAATTCGTCCCGAGAATGGTTATCCGGTTCGACTCATTGTGCCCGGGTGGGAAGGCGTACTTAATGTTAAGTGGGTGCATCGACTCAAACTATCTAATCGGCCAGTTATGGCGCGCAACGAAACCTCTCGATATACCGAACTGCAACCATCGGGTAAGGCAAGAATGTTTACTTTCGTCATGCAAGCGAAGTCATTAATTACATCCCCTTCTGCACATATGATATTAAAACAATCTGGTTTGTATCAGATTACTGGTCTTGCCTGGTCTGGAAAGGGAAAAATTAAAAAAGTAGAAGTCTCTGCTGATGGTGGCCACAGTTGGGCAGAAGCTGAATTACAAGAACCCGTACTTGATCGTGCATTCACACGTTTTCGTATTCCCTGGCATTGGAATGGCAAGCCTACAATATTAAAAAGCCGTGCAACAGATGAAACAGGTTATGTCCAACCAGAACGACAACAATTATTGAAGGAACGTGGCCGACAGGGCTTTTTTCATTACAATGCCATAATTAATTGGCATGTTGATAACGATGGTTTTGTATCACACGTTTATGATAAAGATGAAACAAAAAAAACTAATTCCGATATTAGTATTGATAGCGATTGGAATTAGTTTTCTTTTTGCCGACACGAAGAATACCCCACGTCTTGGCCAAGAAATCACGTCCGAAGAAATTGCAAAATGGGATATTAGTATTTTTCCGGATGGTGAAGGGTTGCCTGAGGGCCAGGGCAGTGTTCATGAGGGCGAAAAGATTTTTCAGTCCAAATGTATTGCCTGTCATGGCAAAAACGGACTTGGGCACACTGCTGATCAGTTAGCTGGTGCCCAAATGAGTTTAACTAGTCAATATCCTGAAAAAACCATAGGTAGTTACTGGCCGTATGCAACAACACTATTTGATTTTATAAGACGGTCAATGCCAATGAATGCACCCGGTTCTCTAACAAATAATGAAACCTATTCACTGACAGTTTATCTTTTATATTTAAATAATCTTTTTGATAAGGATGGCAAGATGACTGCTAAAGAATTAGTAGAAGTAAAAATGCCTAATCAAAATGGTTTTATTAATATTTATGAGATGGAGATAATTCATAAATAAGAGATTTAATTCTTAAATGTAAGCATTGCTCGTTTCGTATACAATATAGCACTATGTCAGGTAATACTTTCGGAAAATTATTTACTTTAACCACTTCAGGCGAGAGTCATGGTTCCGGTTACCTAGGTATTATCGATGGTTGTCCGTCAGGCATGGCACTATCTGAGTCTGATTTACAAATTGATCTTGATCGTAGAAAACCCGCTAAATCAAGACATGTTACACAACGAAAGGAATCTGACACTGTTGAGATTACTTCTGGTGTATTTGAGGGAGTGACGACAGGTACTCCTATTGGCTTATTGATCAAAAATGAAGATCAAAAATCAAAAGATTACAGCGAGATTAAAGATATGTTTCGTCCGGGCCATGCTGATTATACCTACCAACAAAAATAAGGTATTCGTGATTATCGGGGCGGGGGCC
>CAJWIE010000025.1 GCA_913041115.1 uncultured Legionellales bacterium
GTAATCATGCTGCATCTGCCATTAGCTCCTCAATTTCATCAATTGTTTTAGGAGCGTCTTTACTTAAAATATCATACCCATCTTTCGTTACCAAAACATCATCTTCAATACGTACGCCAATGTTTTGCCAATGCTCTGATAAATCTTTTGAGTTCGCAGGCAAATAAAGCCCTGGTTCTACTGTCATTACCATGCCTGCTTCTAACATTCTCCATTCGCCATCAAGTTTATAATCGCCGACATCGTGAACATCCATTCCTAACCAATGCCCAGTTCTATGCATATAATACTTTGCGTAATCTTTATTTTTTATCAATTCATCCGGGTCACCTTCCAGTATCCCCAAACCTACCATGCCTTCCGTCAATACCCTTACGGCAGCATCATGTGGATCATTCCAATGCTTACCAGGTTTGATTTCATTTAGCGCGGCAGTTTGTGCAGATAAAACTAAATTATAAATATCGCGCTGTGCATCAGAAAACTTTCCGTTAACTGGGAATGTCCGTGTAATGTCACTAGCATAACATTGATACTCAGCACCCGAATCAATTAATAATAAATCGCCATCGATAATTTTATCGTTATTGTTTGTGTAATGCAGAATACATGCATTTTGTCCTGAACCAACAATTGGGGGGTAAGCGGTATAACGTGCGCCATTTTGAATAAATTCAGATATTAATTCACCCTCTAATTGGTACTCATACATCCCGGGTCTGCAGTTCCTCATTGCCCGTATATGTGCTTTAGCAGAAATCTTGGCAGCCTGACGCATTAATTTGATTTCATAGCGGCTTTTATATAATCGCATCTCGTGTAAGAAATGATTGAGTGAAATAAATTCATCTGGCGCAATCGCTCCTACTCTAACCTTACCTCTAATTTGATTAACCCAACCTAATACTCTTTGATCAAAATTTTGATCGCTACCCATGTTATAAAAAATTCGTTCATGTCCTTCAATTAATCCAGGCAAAATATCATCCATATCTTCGATTGGAAAAGCATCATCTACCGAATAAATACTAATAGCACCATCCAGTCCAGAACGACGCCCGTGCCATGCTTCCATTTTTTCATCACGTTCACGACAAAAAAGTATGGATTCACCTTCTTTGCGATCAGGTATTAAGACTAAAACAGCTTCTGGTTCTGGGTAACCCGTTAAATAAAAAAAATCGCTATCTGGTCGAAATGGAAACTCAACATCACGATTTCTAACAATAATAGATGCAGTTGGTAATATTGCTATGCTATCAGAACCTATCATGTCCATAAGTCGTTTACGACGATTTTTAAATTCTTTTGTATCTATCAATGTAGATTCTCTTTTGTGCTGATGTTTCTCTTTTGTGTTTCATGCAACTGTTGGTAAATAAAAATTACGCCTACTCGAATATATTCAACAACTTCAAAATAAGCGGTTTCGGCATCATCTCCTTCATCAACCGAACTTTCCACTCGTGATATCGAAATAACATCTTTAAGAAATTCATCGCCATCATTACCTAAATCTAATTTATTCTTACCCCTACCTATACCTAAACCACTAACAAATCCTGCGCACCATTCAGAAATTGAGTTTGAGCGCTCAGCAATACTAACTTGATCATCAGGTAAAAGTAGCGTGAAAATCATCTCTTCGGATAAAATTTCTTCGCTAATGCATTCTGCTAATTGATTTAGCACTGCAAAAGATTCATCAAAATTTGACGTGTCTTCGACACCAACTAACAGATATTCCTGCCAAATTGTCGATGCCACTGTATTACTGGCACAAAATACTCCACATAAAAATCCGTGTGACTCTGATGCACACACACCGGTACCTGCAGAAATTAATTGTCTATTAACCGAATCGTAATCGATCATCATAATCATTCTCTTAAATTATAATGCAGTAACTAATTGATTTTTTACAAGACAATGCCAGTGAGGCCTTCCTCAAGCCCCTATAGGCAACATCATTAGTTGACCAGCAAATTCAGTAGCTCTATATTGTTACTTAATATCATATATCAACAATATATTCAGTTCATGTCATAACTGAAAATAGGACGGAAATCATGGATAACGATGTAGATAATACAGACTTGAGTGCGCTTGAGGAGCGCGTTGATGAGCTGATTAATACCGTAAACGATCTGAAAACTGAAAATTCTAGCCTAAAAAACCAACAAGAAAATCTTATCAACGAACGCGCTATATTAATTGAAAAAACTGAACACGCTAGAAGTAGAATAGAAGCTATGATTACTCGCTTACGCGCCATGGAAACACGCTCATGAATAAAACATCTCCATTAAAAGTTACAATACTAGATAAAGAATATTTGATCACATGTGAAGAAGAAGAAGTTGACTCACTTCATAGTGCAATTGATTACTTAAATAATAAAATGACAGAAACTAGAAAAAACGGTAGTGTTATTGGTTCTGAAAGAATCGCAGTTATGACAGCATTAAACATTGCTAATGAAATGTTGGAGCACAAAAAAGAAAATAAAGACTATGCTTTTAAAATTGATAGTACGCTTAGTCGATTACAAAGTAAGATTAATGACGCACTAGATATAAAAAGCCAGTTAGATTACAGTTAATTTGAATATTTAAGTTTGGGTGTCTTCTGTTGTGTTCGTTATCAAGCTCGTGGTAACTTGAGCCGATAAGCTAATAAACGGGGGATCTATAATCGGTATTGTTGTGCATGTCCATCCACGTGGAAAGCCTGAAATACTGTTTCGGATACCCACTTGAACCTCTGGTTCAAGTTCAATGCTCTGAAACGACATCACGGTTGATGCCCCTCAATTTATATAGGGGAAAAATAATTTAACTCAAAAATTTCTTGTAAGCTAAGTTCTCGCTTTCATTCCAATAGGGCATGCCTAGTTTACTAATAAAATTTTGAAATTTTTTTCTTTCATCTTCATTGACCTGAAATCCCATAAGTACCCGGCCATAGGCTGCCCCATGATTTCTATAATGGAATAAACTAATATTCCAACTTTCTCCCATCTCACTTAAAAAATGTAATAGAGCACCTGATCGTTCAGGGAATTCGAAACGATACACAAGTTCGTTCTCAGCCTGTGGTGCATGGCCTCCAACCATGTATCGAATGTGCATCTTAGCAACAGTATCATTACTTAAATCTACAACATCATAGCCCTTATCTTTCAGTTGTTTTATTAAAGCACTTTTTTCATCAGAACCTTGTTTCAATTGTATCCCCGCAAAAACATGTGCCATTCTTTTGTCAGCATATCGATAATTAAATTCCGTAATTAAACGTGGGCCAAGATCATGGCATAGGCGTCGAAAACTTCCGGGACTTTCGGGAATCATAATAGCAATCAACGCCTCTTTTTTTTCGCCTAAAGCAGAAAGTTCTGCAATATGCCTTAAACGATCAAAATTTACATTCGCGCCACTAAAAATTGTAACTAATTCTTTATCTTTTATTTTGTGCTCAGCTATATACTGTTTTAATCCGGCTAGTGCTAATGCTCCAGCAGGCTCTGGAATTGAACGAGTATCTTCAAAAATATCTTTTACAGCTGCGCAAATTTCATCGACACTAACCAATAGAATCTCATCAACAAGTTCCTTTGCAATGCGATAATTTTCCTCACCTGCTTGTTTAACAGCTGCACCATCGGCAAATATACCAATTTGCTCTAATTCAATGCGCTCTCCCAGATCAAATGCCTGATGCATACAAGGAGCTTCATCGGGCTCTACGCCAATTATTTTTATATCGGCGTTATTTGCTTTTATGTGAGCCGCAATGCCAGCAACCAAACCGCCACCGCCAACAGGAACAAAAATAATGTCTGGTGTGCTTGGGTGTTGTTCTAATAACTCAACACCAACAGTTGCCTGCCCAGCAATAACTAAAGGGTGATCGTAAGGCGAGATATAGCGCATGCCCTTTTCAGCAGAAAGTTTCAGTGCGTGTTCTTTGGCGTCATCGTAAGTATTACCAAATAAAATCACCTCTGCGTTCATTCGTTTAACTGAATCTATTTTGATTTCCGGCGTTGTTTTTGGCATCACAATGATTGATTGCAAATTTAAATGGTTCGCCGCCAGCGCCACGCCTTGGGCATGGTTCCCCGCAGAAGCCGTAATCACCCCTAAATTCTGCTCCTTCTTAGATAAAGAGGCGATTAAATTGTAAGCGCCTCGTATCTTATAAGAAAATACAGACTGTTGGTCTTCGCGTTTCAACCAGATTTTGTTGTTATGGCGTACTGAAAGCTGGGGAGCATAATCGAGGTCCGTCCGCTTTGCTACTTCATAGACCCGCTGACATGCTTCTTTAATTAATTTTTTGTATTCATCGAACATTAGCATAAGATAACATTAACAGCCGTTCTAACATACTTATTCATAGGAGCCGGTCTATGCCACAGGACTGCAAAAAAAGAAATGCTGCAAAAGCGGCAATTGATTATATAAAAAATAGTGCCGTCATTGGCGTTGGCACAGGAAGCACTGTGAATTTTTTCATAGAAGAACTCGCCAAAAATAAAAGTCTTATCGATGGGGTAGTATCGAGTTCTGTAGCTACAGAGAAACTACTCAAAGAACATAACATACCGGTAGTTGCATTAAATAGTGTTATCGAATTACAAATCTATATTGATGGCGCTGATGAGGCAACAAAAAACAAACACCTTATTAAAGGTGGTGGTGGTGCGCTGACTCGTGAAAAAATCATTGCTGCGGCAAGTAAACAATTCATCTGTATTATCGATGACACAAAACTTGTACCCCTATTAGGTAGCTTCCCGCTACCAGTAGAAGTTGTACCGATGGCGCAAAGTTATGTTGCAAGGGAAATTACAAAACTGGGTGGTCAGCCTGAATTAAGACAAGACTTTATAACCGACAATGGGAATGTCATTCTAGACATTCATAATTTTAAGATCGAGAATCCATTAGAACTTGAAAATAAATTAAATCAGATTACAGGTGTAGTAACCAATGGTCTGTTTGCAAAAAGACCGGCTGATGTACTCATTGTTGCATCAGATAATGAAGTTATAAAAAAATAAATAATCTTATTTGCGTAGTTATTCTGAGAGCCAATCTTTGGGTTTAAGAAATACATCATAAAGTTCTGCCTCTTTTGAGGCCAAGCTCGGCTGCCAATTATATTCCCAGCGTACAAGAGGGGGCATAGACATTAATATTGACTCTGTGCGACCACCAGATTGTAAGCCAAATAAAGTCCCGCGATCATAAATTAAATTAAACTCAGCATAACGACTACGGCGATACAACTGAAAGTCTCTTTCTCTTTCTGAATAGGTCATACCTTTGCGACGTTCAACAATAGGTAAATATGCTTTAAGAAAATGTTCGCCAACACTCTGCATAAACGAAAAACAAGATTCAAATCCCCACTCATTTAAATCATCATAAAATATGCCACCAATCCCACGCGGTTCTTGTCTATGCTTAAGATAGAAATATTCATCACACCACTTTTTATATTTCAAATAAGTATTATCGCCAAAACCATCACAAGCAGCTTTGGATATTTCATGCCAATGCTTGGCGTCCTCTATAAATCCGTAATAGGGAGTAAGATCAAACCCCCCGCCAAACCACCAAATTGGGTCTTCTCCTTCCTTATCAGCAAGAAAAAACCTAATATTCATATGTGTTGTTGGAATATAGGGATTTAAGGGGTGAATAACTAACGAGTTCCCGAGAGCTTGAAACGACCTGCCGGAGAGCTCCGGTCTATGCGCTGTTGCAGATGGTGGTAAATTATCACCGTATACGTTCGAAAAATTAATTCCACCTTGCTCGAAAATCTTCCCTTCTTGCAATACACGCGTTCTACCTCCACCGCCGCCCTCTCGCTGCCATTCATCCTCTTTCAAGACCAAATCACCATCAATACCAATAAATTCCGAACAAATACGTTCTTGCAAGTCTAATAGATACTGCTTAATACTATCGATATTGATCATTTTATATCCGATTGTTGGTAATAACGTCTCTAGAGGTTATCCTATCACGCTTATTTTTAATGGAACAATGATGTGAGCCAGGTGGCAAAATAATGAGTAATCGTAAAGCAACAGTAAAGCGAAATACAAAAGAAACGCAGATAGAAGTATCACTAACGTTAGATGGTCAAGGTCAGGCGGAGCTTGATATCGGTATCCCATTTCTAGAACACATGCTAGAACAGGTTGCACGCCACGGTTTATTCGACCTCAGCATAAAAGCAAAAGGTGACCTAGAAATTGATGCTCATCACACTGTCGAAGATATCGGTATAACACTCGGACAAGCATTCACACAGGCTTTAGATAATAAAAAGGGTATACGGCGCTACGCAAATGCCTATGTCCCGCTTGATGAGGCACTATCCCGTGTCGTAATAGACTGCTCAGGTCGCCCCGGTCTTGAATACAATGCAAATTATCCTCGTGCAAGAGTTGGAGAATTTGATGTCGACTTAGTATTCGAATTTTTCCAAGGGTTTGTGAACCATGCAATGATGACTCTGCACATTGACAATATAAGAGGACGTAACTCACATCACATCGCAGAAACAATATTTAAATCATTTGGTCGCGCTCTTCGTGTTGCAGTCGAAATCGACCCGCAGATGAAAGATATCTTACCATCCACAAAAGGTTCGCTCTAAAAAGTAATTTTAGATTATGTCAAAAATTGTTGTCCTCGATTACGGAAGCAGCAACCTACGATCTGTTGCAAAAGCACTTGAGACTGTTGCTACAAGCAATCAAGACATCGCTATAACTGATAATCCTAAAACTATATTAAATGCTGATAAAGTTGTTTTCCCAGGGCAAGGTGCAATTGGTCAATGCATGAAAAATCTTCAAGAAAAAAAACTGGATAACGTTATTAAGGAATGCATACAAAACAAACCCTTTCTTGGAATATGTCTTGGTTTGCAGTCTCTAATGGAGTATAGCGACGAGGATGGGGGTACGAAGGGGTTAGGAATTATGTCTGGTAACGTAATTCGTTTTACCGACAATACGAAAGATGAAAAAAATAATACATACAAAATTCCTTCAATGGGATGGAACCAAGTATATCAAACAAAAAAACACCCTTTATGGGATGGGATAGATGATGGGAGTCGTTTCTATTTTGTTCATAGTTACTATGTAAAAATGAATAATAACTCTGATATTGCTGGTAGTACTGATTATATTTGTCGTTATACTTCGGCTGCTTCACGTGATAATGTTTTTGCAACTCAATTTCACCCCGAAAAAAGTCAGCAGACTGGTCTAACTTTGCTTAAAAATTTTCTTGTCTGGAATGGTAATACTTAAATTTATTTTAATTTTCCCTTACAACAGCTCGATATCCAATATCATTTCTAAAAAACATACCTTCATATGTAATATTTTTTATAGCATCGTATGCATCCTTTTTTGCTTCACCGACTGTCGTACCCAATGCTGTGGCACACAAAACGCGGCCCCCTGCGGTTAATACTCTATTATCTATGCTTGAAGTACCCGCATGAAATATTTTTACGTGATCAGGGAAATTTGAATCAAGCCCTTCAATTAAATCACCTTTACTTGCGCTTGCAGGGTACCCAGCTGATGCCGTCACTACCCCAAGTGCAGCATGTCTCTCCCAATCGACGTTACATTCGGTTAATGTGTTGTTAAATGATGCTAGACATAAAGCAACCAGATCACTTTTTAATCGCATCATTATTGGCTGGGTTTCTGGGTCGCCAAAGCGGCAATTAAATTCCAAAACTTTCGGTATGCCTTCATCAGTAATCATCACTCCTGCGTAAAGAAAGCCTGTGTAAGTCCTGCCCTCATGTTCCATTCCTTTTACTGTTGGTAGAATAATTTCATCTAGTATACGTTTCTGCATAACATCATCGGCTATAGGTGCTGGTGAATAAGCGCCCATCCCCCCTGTGTTTGGACCGTTATCGCCATCATCGCGCGCCTTATGGTCCTGTGATGTTGCAAGAGGGAGCACATTCTCTCCATCTGAGATAACGATAAAACTGACTTCTTCGCCTTTTAAAAATTCTTCAATAACAATACGACGACCTGCATCACCAAATTTATTTCCAGATAACATTTCATTAATTGTTTTAATAGCCTCATCTTCTGATGATACGATAACTACCCCTTTCCCGGCAGCTAAGCCATCTGCTTTAATAACAATTGGCATTTTTTTTGATTTTATATAGTTAATTGCAGTGTTTTCTTCCGTAAAAGTTTCATATTCAGCAGTTGGAATTTGATATTTCTTTAGAAAATCTTTACTAAAAGATTTAGAACCTTCAAGAATAGCAGCTGCTTTTGTAGGACCAAAACAAAGAAGTTCTTCTTTTCGAAACTCATCGACAATACCCGCCACTAAAGGCGCCTCTGGTCCAACGATAGTAAGATCTATTGATTCTTTTTCTGCAAAAATTTTTAACGCGTTAATATCTTCAGCATTTATTTCTATATTGGTAATTTTCTTTTCACTAGCAGTCCCGGCATTACCTGGCGCAACATACACTGTGTCAACTTGGGTTGACTGCGCAACTTTCCAAGCTAAAGCATGTTCACGACCGCCGCCGCCGACAATAAGAATTTTCATATAAAATTATATATATTTAATCTGGGACAACTGTTTTAATGAAGAAAATGCCTCATTTTGGTAAAAACCATCGCTATATTATGTTCATCAGCAGCAGCAATTACTTCCTTGTCACGAACAGAACCGCCAGGCTGAATGATCGCTTGTATCCCTTCTGCTGCGGATGAGTCAATTCCATCTCTGAAAGGAAAAAATGCATCAGATGCCATAACTGCACCATTTACTGTTAGATTTTCATCTTTTGCCTTAATTGCAGCAATGCGTGCACTATATACACGACTCATTTGCCCTGCACCAACACCAATGGTTTTTTTATCTTTTGCATAGACAATTGCATTCGATTTAACATATTTTACAACATGCCATGCAAAGATAAGATCATCAAACTCTTTCGCTGAAGGCGTTCTTTTTGTCACAACCTCTAAATTATCACGGCTAATAATCCCCTGATCATTATCCTGAACCAATAAACCACCGCTAACACGCTTCATATTTAAACACTGAATATTATCTTGCCGAACCCCAGCCTCTAATAAACGTATACCTTTTTTATTTGCAATAACTTTAACGCTGTCTGATAAAATTACCGGTGCAATAATAACTTCGACAAATTGCCTTTCAATAATTACCTTGGCTGTTTTTGCATCTAATTCTCGATTAAATGCGATAATTCCACCGAAAGCTGATGTTGGGTCTGTAGCATAAGCGCCCTCATAAGCCTCAAGAATTGTTGAGCCAATTGCAACACCACAAGGATTTGCATGTTTAACAATCACGCATGCAGTTTCTTTGAATGAAAGGACACATTCATATGCGGCATCAGTATCAGCAATATTATTATAAGAAAGTTCCTTGCCCTGAATCTGCTTAGCGCTCGCTAAAGTCCCCTTCATCGAGTGAGGTTCTGAATAAAAAGCAGCTGTTTGGTGAGGATTTTCACCATAGCGTAAATCTTGTTTTTTTATAAATTGACTTGTGTAGGTCAATGGGTAATTTATAGGTTCTTTATTATTATTTAATCCGCCTAAATAGTTTGAAACATTTGCATCATAATTTGCTGTATGAGAAAAAACTCTTTTTGCAAGATGAAAACGTGTTTCATCACTAATTTTCCCATCCTCTTTTAATTCTTCTAAGACTCTATCATAATCTTCAGTATCAACAACTGCGGCCACTGAATTATGATTTTTTGCAGCTGAACGCAACATTGCTGGGCCACCAATATCAATATTTTCAATTGCTTCTTCAAATGTACATCCTAGTTTACTAACAGTTTCTTCAAATGGATATAAATTCACAATAAGGAGATCGATTGCCGTTATGCCATGTTTATTCATTACTTCATCATCAACACCGCGCCTACCTAAAAGTGCGCCGTGAATTTTAGGGTGTAGAGTCTTAACACGGCCATCCATCATCTCAGGGAAATTGGTGTAATCCGAAACCTGCACAACATCAATTTTGTGCTCTGTCAGTAATTTTGCAGTACCACCTGTTGAAAGAATTTCAATTCCTAATTCTGACAAGCCCTTACAAAAATCAACGACTCCAGATTTGTCTGACACACTGACTAATGCACGTTTAACAACAGTCATTGGATTTACCCTTGTTTAATTAGGTAGCCGGAGGTACGACATTATTGTATTAATTGCGATATTGCAATGCATAAAGAAATTATTGATATTAGTGATGACAGGATAACACCGCCCCTGTCTTAATCGAGTTTGTATTTTTTTAACCGATTACGTAATGTCGCACGATTCATACCAAGCATATTTGAGGCATGAGTAATATTCCAGTCTGTATACTGCATAACGACATCAAGAAATGGTTTTTCAACTTCCTGCATAAAAAAATCATATAGGCCATCTGGCTTACTGCCGTTTAGGTCCTTAAAATATTTTTGCGTAGCTTTTTCCACGTTATTTGCTAGAGATTGCTGGGCATAATTTCTTTTCTGAGCTGCCGTTTTTTTTCTTATCTTTCTCTCGCTCATGCTGCAAATCTCTGCTCTTGGCCAAAAATATTGTTTAGCACTGAAATCTGTTCGTTTGCTGATTCAATCCTGTTTATCGGGCAATTTAATGTATTTATATATTTTTTTTTGGCGTACCAAGATATATGTTTGCGTGCAATCCTAACTCCCTGCTGCTCGCCGTAGAATCGATGTAAATGAGTGATGTGTTTTATAATAATGCTGTGAATTTCTTTTAGGGTGGGTGGGGCTTGCTTCTTACCTGTTCCCAAATAGTGGCTTATCTTATGGAAAATCCATGGATTACCCTGTGCTGCCCTTCCTATCATAATTCCATCAACCCTATATTTTTTTATTATTTCTTCTGCTTGTTCTGGTGTTGTGATATCGCCATTGGCTATCACAGTCATATTAATTCGCGCCTTAATTTCACCTGCGGTTTCATGTTCAGCGCTGCCTTGAAAACCACAAGCACGAGTTCTACCGTGAACTGTAATCGCTTGTATACCTGCTTCCTTGGCAATTTTCGCTACATTAATAGCGTTACGGCTATTCTTATCCCAACCGGTTCTGATTTTTAAAGTTACCGGTACCTTTACTGCATTAACAACAGATTCTAAAATTTTACCTACTAATATTTCGTCTCTTAATAACGCAGAACCCGCCATTACTTTACAAACTTTTTTTGCTGGACAACCCATGTTGATATCAATAATTTGCGCACCGTTATCAACATTAAATTGTGCCGCTTGTGCCATAAGTTCAGGATCAGCACCTGCAATTTGTACAGAGCGAATGCCATCTTCGCCTTCATGATTCATTCGGGCTAGTGATTTAGCGGTATTCCATACCTTCGGATTGCTAGACAGCATTTCCGAAACCACGAGGCCTGCGCCCATGCGTTTGCACAGCTGACGAAACGGTCTATCCGTTACGCCTGCCATTGGTGCCAACATCAAATTGTTTTCTAACGTGTAAGGACCAATACGCATAAATCGCCATCAAAGAACTGCACATAAAATATACACCCCGCTAAAACGGGGCGCTAAGTGTACGCGTTTTCGCAATACTTGAAAAGGCTAAAAATCACACAAAATTTCACTTAGTGGGCTTGACAGTGAAAAAAAACTGTCACATTAGGAGTCTAGTGCCGGTTTGCTGGCTAAAAAATATTCAAAGGGCGCATAGGCCGCGCCCTAAAAGGGTTTCAATAACAAAAAATTTACGCTTTAGGGGTGCTTCTTACCAGATACTCTCGCCCACTCTCCATCAATTGCACTTTTATCGAGGGTAAATTGTGTACGGTAAGCCGCTTCTATTTTGGGAACTTGCTCTGCCAATATGCCGGAAAGTACAAGAAGGCCGTCTGCTTGACAAAAATCAGCAATTACAGGTTGGAGTTCAAGCAATGGACCAGACAGGATGTTGGCCATCACAATGTCGGCTTCTATTTGCGGTTGATTTTCGGGGAGGTAAACATCTAACCGCGAGGCAACATCATTGCGACGAGCATTTTCTTCGGTAGCCTGCAGTGCTTGAGGGTCTATATCAATACCAATAACACGCTTGGCGCCAAGTTTAAGGGCCGCCAGTGCTAAAATGCCCGAGCCACAGCCAAAATCCACCACTGTTTTATCTTTAACGTCTATCCCATCTAGCCAACGCAAACAGAGAGCGGTTGTTGGATGAGTGCCGGTACCGAAGGCAAGGCCAGGGTCTAACATCACATTCACCGCATTAGGGTCTGGCACGTCTCTCCAACTTGGGCAAATCCACAAGCGCTCGCCAAACTGCATAGGGTGGAAGTTATCCATCCATTCTCTTTCCCAGTCTTTATCTTCAAGAGGTTCGAGTTTGTATTTAAAGTCTGCTCCTAATACGCGAGCTTTACCGAGCCGATCTATGATACGTTTCATATCGTCTGAAGCGTCGAATAAACCCACTACTTGCGTATCTGGCCACAACAAAACTTCGCCCGGCTTAGGTTCATACATAGGGGTATCTTTCGCGTCTACAAAAGTAACAGCTTGTGAGCCATTTGCGCTTAGCATATCGCCGATGGCGTCAGCATGTTCAGAGGTGGTGTTAATTCGTAGTTGTAGCCAGGCCATGTGAAATAGAGTGTTTGGAGGTTTGCTGATATTGTACAGCCAATAAGTCGCAATGCGAAGTTCAGGCCCAGAAACTTATGAAGGTTAACGGGTTTAAACGGCGAACTGCCGATATTTTAGTCTTTTAGGTAATGGTGAAAACGCCCTGAGTTTATACACTCAATAATGAGTTCCTTAACTGAATAACTGCATGCGCCGCTCACTTATTTTGCTTTTACTACTGCTTGTTACGTCGGCTTCTTACGGGAAGCGGCTTGATGTTGTGGTTGGCTGGGACAAACCGCCCTATGTTATAGCAGCGCAAAATTCTGGTTTTGAAGTGGAGTTAGTGCGAGCTATCTTTACGGAGATGGGGTATGAAATAACCCCTATTTATGTGCCGTTTGGCCGAACGGCTCGCATTGTTAATTCTGGCAGTGTTGATGTGGGCCTTACCTTAACCCCTCGGCATGATATTGACCCAGCGCTTTTATCAAATGAGTATATTGCCTATCAAAATGTGGCAGTAACTCTGCAGGAGCGTCACCTCAATATTTCAACCTTGCAAGACTTATCAGGGAAAAGCATTATTGCTTTTCAAACGGCGAAGTCGATACTGGGAGAAGCATTTTTTAACGTGGTTGACCAGCAACCCACTTACTTAGAGTTGGCTGAGCAGAAACGCCAAGTCAGTTTGCTACTGCTTGGTAGCGTTGATGTGGCTATTCTCGATAGAAACATATTTCACTATATAAAAAGCCAGTTTCCAAAAAAACAACAGTATGCTACCCAAATTCATGAAATCTTTCCCGTCAGTACCTATAGTGCAGCCATCCCTGACCCAGCGTTACGTCATCAGTTCAACACAACACTAGCGCGTTTCATTGCAGACGGCCGCTATCAAGCATTGCTTGATAATTTCGGGTTAGAAAACTTGCTTTTTACCCCTATTCGACAAGAAGCCTTACCCCTTACTCCTGTCCAGCCTTTAAACTTTCGTTAGTTTCTGTATGTTTGTTGACCTGTGAACTATATATGTCGCATGCTGTATAAAACGACAAATAAAAAACAATAACAGGGAAATACATAATGAAGCTCAAACTCTTAATTGCAGCAGTAGCAATAGTGGTGGTAGGTTGCAAAGCTCAGTCGAATGACACAGCCCCCAGTGTTACCAACACATGGCTAGATAAGCCTGCTGCAGAGCAGGCACAGGCCATCAGAAACGGTACGCTTACCTCTGAACAACTTGTTACCGGTTATTTAGCGCGTATAGAAGAGCGGGACAAAAAAGTAAACAGTATCTTAGTGCTTAACTCGAATGCCATTGCACAAGCGAAAGCTGCCGATGAACAAACGCAGAAAGGCACTTTCACCGGCCCATTGCATGGTATACCGGTATTATTAAAGGATAATATTGAAGCCAGTGAGTTGCCGACAACAGCCGGTTCTATGGCGCTTGTTAACAACCGTACAGGTCGCGATGCCCCTATTGTTGCCAACTTAAAAGCGGCAGGCGCCATAATCTTAGGTAAAACGAACTTATCTGAGTGGGCAAACTTTCGGTCGGAATCTTCTATCAGTGGTTGGAGCGCAGTGGGTGGACTAACCCGTAATCCTCATTTACTGTCGCGCACCGCTTGCGGCTCGTCATCCGGTTCAGGGGCAGCGATGGCGCTAAGGCTAAGCTCTTTAGCAGTAGGAACAGAAACCAATGGCTCTATCATCTGCCCATCATCTATGAATGGAATTGTGGGGTTTAAGCCTACCGTTGGTTTGCTTTCACGTTCTTATATAGTGCCTATTTCATCCTCACAAGATACCGCAGGGCCAATGACCGCCAATGTTAACGACGCGTGGTTAATGGCTTCGGTCATGGATGGCGTGGATGTTAAAGACGCCGCTACCGCCGATGCAGAAGATCACCTGTTGCCTTCCCTCGAAGAAAGTATGTTGGCCACGGATCTAAAAGGCATACGTGTTGGCGTAGTACGCTATCGTCAGGGCGACAACCCACATGTACTTTCGGTGTATGAAAATGCGCTAGAAACTCTAGAAGCCGCGGGCGCAGAATTGGTTGATATTAATGATTTTGAGCAACCAGACAGCTTTTGGTCTGATTCGTACACCGTGCTGCTCAGTGAGTTTCATCATACAATTGATGCGTATTTAGCGGATAGCCCCGCGGATATTCCTGCTCGCAATTTAGAAGCGCTTATTGCTTTTAATAAAACCGACAAGAAAGAGCTCGTGCTTTTCAACCAAGATATTTTTGAAAAGTCCCTAGCCGCGCCGGCCATCGACAGTGATGAATACAAAAGTGCATTAAGCTTAGTGCAAAATACGGCGGGTACAAATGGCATTGATAAACTCATGCAGGACAATGGGGTGGACATATTGGTCGCGCCTTCAAATAGCCCCGCCTTTTTGATTGATGGTGTCTATGGTGATCATTCGCCAGTTGGCTTTATTGGAATTGGTTATTTAGCCGCCATTGCTGGATACCCACATTTGACCGTACCGGCAGGTGAGGTAAAACAATTACCGGTAGGATTAAGTTTTATAGGCAGTAAATGGCAAGATGAAAAAGTCTTGCGTATAGGCAGTGTTTTTGAAGCCAAGCATGGCGCTTATGTAAAACCAGGTTTATTACCAAGCCGTTTGGAAAGCCCTGAACTTGAAGATATTGTGAGTGGACAGTAAAACTAACAAGCCCCACTAATGGGTAATGCCGATCAGTTAAGAAATAATTTAACGATCGGTTGACCGATCTTTTT
>CAJWIE010000026.1 GCA_913041115.1 uncultured Legionellales bacterium
AAAAGATAATGTATACATCTTAATAGGCTAGTTTCTTCGCCAGTCCGTGCCATCTTCAGTATCTTCCAGGCTAATATCTAACTCGGTAAGCTGTTTTCTGATTTCATCAGCTCTAGCAAAGTTTTTTTCGTCACGGGCAATATTGCGTTGTCGTATCAGATCATTGATATGATCAGTACCCGCGCTACCCCTACTCTCGTTCTCTTTTCCCTGTAAAAAATGCTGTGGTACTGATTCCAGTAACCCTAATATTGAACCAATTCGCTTTAATGTTAACGCCAATCTTTTTACTTCTGCTATTGATTTATCTTCATTACGATTTAATTTTTTTGCAATTTCATGCAGTAATGAAATTGCCCTAGGTGTATTAAAATCATCATCCATATAAGAATTAAATTTAGTAATATAACTTTCATCGATACCGACACTTGAATCATCTTCGGTATCCCTTAATGCGGTATACAATCGTGTAAGTGCGGATTTTGCTTCATCAAGATTATCTGTCGAATAATTTAGTGGGCTGCGATAATGGCTTGATAGAATAAAAAAACGAACAACTTCAGGTTGATATTTTTTTAAAACTTCTTTTATTGTAAAAAAATTACCAAGTGACTTTGACATCTTCTCTTCATCAACCCTAACAAACCCATTGTGCATCCATACACTTGCAAACTTTCCACCTGTCGAACAAACAGATTGGGCTATTTCGTTTTCATGGTGTGGAAATTGCAAGTCCTGGCCGCCACCATGAATATCAAAATGACTTCCGAGACAATGAACAGACATAGCAGAACATTCAATATGCCAACCTGGTCGTCCATCACCCCAAGGAGATGGCCAACTTGGCTCGCCCTTTTTGGCAGATTTCCACAAAACGAAATCTAAGGGATCGTTTTTTTCTTTCTGAATTTCCACTCTTTCCCCTGATCTCAGTTCTTCGAGATTTTTTCCTGATAATTTTCCATATTCATTGAATGAACCAACATTGAAAAAAACATCTCCATTACTCCCCAGATAAGCATGTTCTTTTTTAATTAGTTGCGAAATCATTTCAATGATCTCTTTCATATGTTCAGTTGCTTTTGGTTCCAAATCAGGAGGTAAAACACCTAAAGCGTTGGCATCTTCGTTCATTTCTTCGATAAATCGATTTGTTAAATTAGTAATTGATTCATTATTACTGTTAGCACGATCGATAATCTTGTCATCAATATCAGTAATATTTCTGACATAAAGGACATCAAAACCAATACTGCGGAGGTAGCGGGAAACCATATCAAAAACCACCATGACTCGTCCGTGACCAATATGACAAAAATCATACACAGTCATGCCACATACATACATCCGAATCTTGTTTGGTTCGATTGGTGTGAAAGGCTCTTTTTTTCTAGTGAAACTATTGTATATAGCTACCATGATTTCATTTCAAATACAGGTATTGAAAGCGCGCATATTATATGAATGGCGACTATCTAACAAAACAGATTTGTCATACTTGTGATAGCACGTGCATAATTGACTTATAACATAACTATTATCAAATATGATATTTATCCGTGGAGAGAAATCATGAAGGTGGAAATAACAACCTCGCTAGGCCCAATAACCGTCGAATTGAATCAAGATAAGGCGCCAAAAACTGTTGAAAATTTTTTAGCCTATGTAAAAAGCGGATTTTACGATGAGACTATTTTTCACAGGGTGATAGTGGGTTTTATGATCCAGGGTGGTGGCATGGATAAAGATATGAAGACAAAACCGACTAATCCATCGATTGAAAATGAGGCGAATAATGGGTTAAGTAATCTATACGGAACAATTGCTATGGCAAGACTCTCTGACCCTCACTCTGCAACCGCACAATTTTTTATTAACACTGAAGATAATCCAGGTCTGGATTTTCAGACTGAGACTGAAGAGGGCTGGGGTTATTGCGTTTTCGGTGAAGTTACTGAAGGAATTGAAATCGTTGGTGCTATCGAAGAAAAACCAACAACAACTCGCAACGGTCATCAGGATGTACCTGAAGAAATTATTTATATAAATAAAATAACCACCCTCGATTGAAAAAATTTGTCAATAAAGAATGATAACTCTTTTTGTTTCCGATCTTCATCTAAGTCAACAAAGACCTGAAAAAGTAGATCTATTTAAAAAACTTTTAGCGGGTCCGGCAAAAAATGCTGATGCATTTTACATTTTAGGTGATCTGTTTGATGATTTTTGGATAGGTTGTGATGATATGCGGCCACCAAACCCAGAAATAATAGCTACTTTACGAGAGTACTCAAATTATAAAAATACTCAATTGTATCTTATGCGTGGAAATCGTGATTTTCATATAAATGAGAAGTTCGCAGTAGCTACTGGTTGCCAAATAATAAATGATCCTACTGAGATATATTTAGATAACGAAAAAGTACTATTAATGCACGGTGATACCTTGTGCACGCATGACGAAAAGTACCAGAATTGGCGAAAATTTATAACGAATTCTCTCGTTAAATGGATTTATTCGATTATGCCGTTGGTGTTACGCCAATATATCGCTCACGGAGTAAGAGGACACACAGCAAAAGTTGTTAAAAATAAGCCTCCGGAAATAATTGATGTTTCTCAAGACTCAGTTATCAATGAAATACGTAAACATGATGTAACAACATTAATTCATGGTCATACACATCGACAAGGAATTCACAAATTAGAAACTAATGAGATTTCAGCGCAACGAATTGTCCTAGGTGACTGGTATGAGCAAGACTCAATATTAATTTTTGATAAGAACGACTTCAGATTTGAACGCATCGAAAGTTATATAAAAAATAATTAACTAATTTATATCCGACAAAATAACAATTCCTGCCACAACAACCCATATAACTAACGTTCGTATGATTAAGAACTTAAACTGATTCAGCCAATAAGACTTCTCTCTCCCGGAAACATCGGGCTCTGGTGAATATTGTAATGATGCGATACCAATACCTGTTAATAAAGAATAATTTGTTTCAATCGAAAAAACTTCAGACTTTCTCAAAGCAGCAATTGCTTCTGCTAAATTTCCAGCTAAAGCAAGACCAATAGCAAATAGTCTTGTTGATGGCCAATCCAGTATATTTAATAGAATCGATGTGCTTTCAGATAAGCTGTTAGATGTACCTTTCAATTCATCATCTAGTTTCTCGACTAATCGATATAAAAATACTCCTACTACGCCAAGTATAAAAAACCAAAATATTGCAGACAGGATTTGTCTATGAGATTCAATAAAAACAGATTTTATTATTGCAATTTCAATATCATCTGAGTCATTTGTAATTTCTTTATTAATTAACCCCTGTGCTAATAAAGGAGCATCTGCCTCTCCTTTTTCAATTGAAATTATGTATTTGTCAAATTGACTTAAGAGTTTCTTTGGGCTGATACAATAAACTAAAACAGATACTATAAAGATTGATTCTACAAAAAATGACCAATGACTGAATACAAAAAGTATAAAATAGAGAATTAACAGCGGTATAAAAAGTAGGCCTAATAAAGCTAAATTTCCATCCCAATACTTATTACCATCAAAACGCTCGCCCAACAAATGATGCAGGGATATAAACCAGTCGAACTTACGAAAACGCTCTAAGTCTGCAGAAATCAGATCGACAACCAACGCAATAAGTAAAAAAATCAATGTCATAATTTTAATAAAGAAAAATAATAATTCATATCAAAAAACGGGCCGGGATCTGTTTTTCTATCTGGCGCCACATCGCTATGACCAACAATACGATCTTTTTTAATTTTTTGCCATCGCTGACATATCAATTCAGTAATTTTTACCAAGACAGAATATTGATTATCGCAATATGCATCCTCGTCGCATCCCTCTAACTCAATTCCAATCGAATAATCATTACAATTTATACGGCCATCGAAAGAGGATTCCCCCGCATGCCAAGCACGCATATTAAAAGGTACGTACTGAGTAATTATACCCTGACGATCAATAAATAAATGAGAAGAAACGCGTAACTCTTTTATTTCCATAAAATACGGGTGTGCATCTGGATCTAGGGTGTTCGTAAAAAACTCGTCAATATATCCGCCTCCATATTCTTTGGGGGGCAGACTAATTCCATGTATAACCAATAAATCAATATCTGTATTCAAAGGTCTGGCATCACAATTTGGTGATAAAACGGTGCGTGCGCCTTTAAGCCAAGCACCATCCTTACTTATCTTATAGTTCATCTTGTTTATTCTTCAGTTTTCCCGCCAATAATATTTGGAATAAAAAATACCCTGATTAACACTAGAATTTTAATGTAATCGACAATCTTTCTAAATAACTATTAAACTATTATTTTCTAATAGAAATAATGCAACTAAATCCCAAAGAATGGTAGGACTACAAGAACAATTAGAGATACTAAGAGATTTTATTTGGGGTGAGTACCTATTAATCCCCATACTAGCTTTTGTTGGTGTCTATCTCACAATCGGTCTTTTCGCTATGCCATGGAGAAAGATTCCGCTAGCAATATCTATTTTATGGCAAGGTCGCGATACAACAACGCAACAAAAAGGTGATATTACTCCTTTTCAAGCACTAATGACCGAACTTTCAGCGACTGTTGGTACAGGAAATATTGTGGGAGTTGCCACTGCTATATATTTTGGTGGGCCTGGTGCAATTTTCTGGATGTGGGTGATTGCATTATTTGGAATGGCTACAAAATATGCGGAGGCTGTTCTTGCCATCACCTACCGAGAAACAGATAAAAATGGTAACTATGTTGGTGGGCCAATGTATTACATACGTAATGGGTTAGGTAAAAACTGGAGATGGATGTCTGGGGTGTTTGCGTTTTTTGCAATGTTTGCTGCTTTTGGAATTGGGAATATGGTTCAATCAAACTCAGTTGCCGATGAAATGTTTTCAACATTTCAAATTCCATTTTGGCTGACCGGCTTAACAATGTCGATATTTGTCTCCATAGTAATTATCGGCGGAGTGAAACGTATTGCAAAAGTAGCATCAAAACTGATACCTCTCATGGCAATCACATATGTAATTACAGCATTAATAATTGTTGTAATTAACTATAATAAAATACCAGAAGTAATCAACCTCATCATTGAAAGTGCATTTCACGGCTCTTCGGCAAGCGGTGGATTTCTTGGAGCCACTGTATGGATGGCCATTCGAATGGGTTTTGCAAGAGGCATATTCTCAAATGAAGCAGGACTTGGTAGCGCGCCAATTGCACACGCAGCTGCAAAAACCAACAACCCCGTAAACCAGGGAATGATAGCAATGTTAGGTGTTTTTATTGATACCATCATAATTTGTAGCTTGACTGCATTTGTAATACTTCTGAGCGGAGCTTTCGAAAGTGGCGCCAAAGGCGCATCAATGACTTCACTCGCATTTTCAACAGAATTACATGGTTATGGTGGTTACATAGTCAGTTTTGGTCTGATTCTTTTTGCATTTACAACTATATTAGGTTGGAGTTACTACGGTGAACGATGTGCTAGTTATTTACTTGGGATAAAAATCATTCCCATTTATCGCTTTTTGTGGATTGCCGCTACTTTCATGGGTGCTATTATAAAACTTGAGCTTGTCTGGATTTTTGCTGATATTGCAAACGGACTAATGGCGCTACCAAATTTAATAGCACTATTACTATTAAGTCCTATTATTTTTACAAAAACTCGTCATTATTTCTCCAAAAGTAAAAATTTTAGTACCTAGATTAAAAAACATTGATTTACTTTTTTTAATCTAGGTATAAAATTTCAATGCCTTAATACTTAACTAATTAAACTATATTAATCGAAAATCAAAATAATTAATTTATTTTCTAAGATAATTACATGACAAACCACGACGAAATTATTAAGAACGTTAAACTCGCACTTGAAGAAGATATTGGGAGTGGCGATGTTACAACTGATTTAGTAGAGCCTTACTCTCTTGCAGAAGCGACACTAATTTCACACGATAATGCAATTTTATGCGGTATCGATTGGTTTAATGAGGTTTTTAATCAGCTTGATAATTCAATTGAAATAAAATGGCTAGCTAATGATGGTGAAAAAATAAAATCCAGTCAAACTATATGCAATCTTCATGGCCCAATTCATTCGATTTTATCTGGCGAAAGAACAGCAATCAATTTTCTTCAATTATTATCCGGGGTTTCAACCAATGTTGCAGCATTTGTAAGCCGCATTAAAAATACAAAAACTAAAATATTAGATACACGAAAAACAATTCCCGGATTACGTTATGCACAAAAATATGCTGTTACCGTTGGAGGAGGTATCAATCATCGTAAGGGGCTCTACGACGAAGTCCTTATTAAAGAAAATCATATATCAGCATCTGGTTCTATCGAAAAAACGATCGAAAAAGCAAAAGAGAAAGGATTACCTATTACAATAGAAGTTGAAAATTTAAGTCAATTAGAAAGAGCATTAAAAACTAATGTCGATCGAATAATGTTAGATAACTTTACGCCGCCAAATATATACAAAGCAGTAAATATGGCAAACGGTAAAATTAAACTTGAAGCATCTGGAAACACTACCATCCTTAATGTGCACACAATTGCTGGTACTGGTGTTGACTATATCTCTATTGGAGCGCTAACAAAAAATATAAAAGCAGTTGACTTTTCATTGTTAGCCAATCTTGTTTATGTTGCAAGATAAAAATAAGAATTTAATACTTAAAGTTTGTTTTTTACTAAATCGTAAACATCCTCTTTGAATACTTCTAAACCATCAAGTAATGCTTCGAGCTGTTGTCTGCGGCCATCTGCAAATTCCTTATCCTTGATCCCGCCTATGTTAATGTATACGTTCAGTGCAGCACTTCTAAGGCCGGCATATCCAGCTAATAAAGCAACTCCCGCATCACTTATAACATTTGTATTTCCTTTTTCAGCAGCTGACTGAGACAAATCAATAACTTGACGACATAATTTAGCACATGTCAACGGCACATCTGTAGCTTCTTTGAGTGCCGACTGAATACCTTCAGTACGCAATTTTTTTTCACCCTCACTTTCTTTAGGCATGCCGTATGCAGCCATAACACGATTAAAAACATCAACATCATCCTTTATCGCATCTGTTAATTTTGCTCTCAAATCCTCAGATTGAGTTAAAATTCTATTAAATTCATCCTGAACATCTTCGTACCCTTTTTTACCAATCGTAAAATTTGCAACCATACTAATCAGGGCTGCCCCAATTGCGCCATTAACTGCAGCCCCGCCACCTCCACCTGGTGTTGAGGCCTTACTCGCTAATTCGTCCAAAAAAGTTTGAATGGTCATATCCTTAATCATTGTTATCCCCTTTTCTTATTGTACTAAAAAGTGTAATTATACGAGTGAACGAATCAAATACACAATAATAGGTAAATAATTCATTACTCGGTTGTCGTCTAATAGCACATCGGTTATCTTATGCAGCCCTTAATAGAACGCTTAATTTGGACCATCGCTGTTTTTAGTTAAATAGCAATATTATTAACTACACAGACTTTTTTAAAAAAATTATATTTTAGAGGAATAATAATGAAGAAATTGCTTTTTCAATTAGATACAGATATTCATCCTGCTGTTTTTGATACCGTCGTTGCATATGATGGTGGTGCTGACCATGTTGTTGGTCATGGTGATGTTACCCCTGAGAACGTAACCCCACTCGTAGAAGGCACTATTTTCACAAGAGCCCCTAAAGAAAAACAATACACGGCTATATTTGTAGGTGGTAGTAATATGGTTGCCGGCCAAAAACTCTTTAAAGCAGTTCAAAAAAACTTTTTCGCTGATTTTCGTGTATCAGTAATGTTGGATAGTAATGGAAGTAATACAACAGCTGCTGCAGGTGTCGCAAAGTTAATAACAAGTGGCGAAATAAAAGGGAAAAAAGCAGTTGTTCTCGCGGGAACTGGACCAGTTGGGCAACGCGCAGCTGTAATGATGGCTAAAGAGGGGGCTGGCGAAGTCGTTCTCGTCTCTCGCAAAATAAGTCGAGCAAAAGCAGCTTGCGATGATATGAAAAGCAGTTTTGGCGTTGAATTAATTCCTGCTGAAGCAACGGGTTGTGATGCCAATGGGAAAATTATTGAAGATGCCCAAATTGTTTTTGCAACAGGTGCGGCAGGTGTTGAGTTAATCAGGGCTGAGCATTGGGAAAACAATAAAAATATTGAGTTAATGGCTGATGCGAATGCAACCCCACCCCTCGGAATAGGTGGCACCGACATGATGGATAAGGGTAATGCTCGACATGGAAAAATAGTATGGGGTGCAATTGGTTTTGGTACATTAAAATTAGCTGTTCACAAGGCCTGTATAAAAAAACTTTTTGAAAGTAACGATCAGCTGCTTGATGCTGAAGAAATATTTGATATTGCAAAATCAATGGCATAAAGAATCTTTTAGACCTTGAAAATTTCGATTTCAATTAATGTATAGAGTAACCTCTAATGATGAATTGGGAAAAAAAAGGCTTTATCAATAAACATGCTAGGCAAACTTATTTAGCTGGGCTATTTTTCTGTTTAGCTCTATTCCACTCCGCACCAATTAACGCAACAAATTTTGAAACAGGAAAAGCTGCATATCTTGATGGTAATTATGAAGATGCATTAAGAATTTTTAAATCTTTGGCAAAAGAAGGAAATAGTGAAGCTCAACATTACGTAGAGTTAATTGAAAAAACAGGGTATAGAAGTAAATCTAATTATAAAGAAGGTAAAGAAGCTTATTTAAAGAATGATTTTAAACGTGCCCTAGAAATTCTAAAACCTTTGGCAGAAGACGGTGACTCATGGTCTCAGTATATTCTTAGTTTAATGTATGAATCAGGGCAAGGTGTTGAAAAGAACCGAGAAGAATCAAACAAATGGTTAATTTTGGCAGCTGAATCTGGCGTTCCAAAAATACAATATGATCTTGGTATCAGATATTTTTATGGTTATGGATTTGAAAAAAATTATACTGAGGCGGCAAAATGGTGGGAGTCCTCAGCAAACGCGGGTATTGCTGATTCACAATACAATCTAGGATTACAGTATTACAGGGGTATAGGTATTCCTAAAGACAAGAATAAAGCAAGACTACTAATAGAAAAAGCCGCGAAACAAGAACATGATAAGGCTCAGCATAGGCTAGCTATGATTTATGCGCTTGATGATGAAGATTTTACTACAAGTCTAAATTGGTTGGAGAAATCAGCGCAACAAAACAACGTTGAAGCACAGTACAATCTTGGGGTATTTTTTGAAAGAGGTTACGGGGTACCCAAAGATTTAAATAAAGCAAAAGAATGGTTTCAGCTTGCTGCTGACCAGGGGTTGGAACTTGCAATTAACAAAGTAAAGGAACTGAGTAGTAAAGAGAACGAGATAGATTTATCTTTCAATAACAAAACAAATGAGGATTCAAAAGAAAATTTAATAAATGAAACAAAAAAACGCCCTGAAAAAGAATACAACCTAACAAATTGGCTTCATCAGCAACAATCCAATAACTATACATTACAACTAGCAAGTGTGGTTAAAAGAAAAGATATTATTAATTTCATAAAAAAAGAAGATTTTAAGGACCGGGTTGGTTACGTAGAAGTAACAGTCAACGGAATAGCCCGGTATGCTGCAATTTATGGACTTTATAACTCATACGATGACGCTAAAAAAGCCATCTCTGAATTACCGTCCGGTATAAACACAAAGCCCTGGATCAGAAAAATTGGAGCCTTGAAAGAAATACTAAGATAAACAATATCTTATACTCCTCTATAATATACAATCATTACACTTTTTTTTTAAGAGTACCTATTAACTATATGATAAAAATTAGGAATTATTCCTATTGCCAAAATAGTAAAAAATAATTATTGTCCTTATCATGTTAAATATCATGTCTAAAGTATTGTTTATGATAGAAAGAGCCGGGATTTTACTTGTCGTTCTATTTATTGGCATGTATCCATTTACACTTCTGGCTGGAGGAGTTGTCGAGAAAAAAGAGGCCGTTGAGGTCATCGGAACAACACCCGCTCACGGTGTAGGATTGCCTGAAGATCTGATTCCATTTAATGTACAAACAGCAACAAGTGAGGATTTAGAGCGCAGTCAAACACTCGGACTCACGGATTTTATGAATCGTAACCTAGGTAGTATTACTATTAACGATGCTCAAAATAATCCTCTCCAAGCGGATGTGCAATATCGCGGTTATACTTTGTCCCCCTTACTAGGTTTGCCCCAAGGTTTAGCGATGTATCAAAATGGCGTCCGAATTAATGAACCATTCGGCGATTCAATGAATTGGGATTTAGTGCCGGAAGCATCAATTGCTGGTATTAATCTTATAGGGGGCGCTAATCCAGTATTTGGTCTTAATACACTTGGTGGTGCACTATCAATCACAACAAAAGACGGTTTTTCACATACAGGTAACCATTTTGAAAGTTATGGTGGTTCATTTGAGCGTATTGTTAACACTATTGAAAGTGGCGCAAATAATGGTAAATGGGGTTACTACCTAACAGCAAACTATTTTGATGAAGATGGTTGGCGCGACGCCTCTCCTTCTGATGCATACACAATCTTTGGTGCTATTAGTTTCCGTAAAGGAGATACAACGCTTGATCTAACGTTAAATCACGCCGACACAAATTTAATTGGTAATGGCTCTTCTCCTGCTGAACTACTTGAACTTGACAGAGCAGCTGTTTTTACATCGCCAGATATCACAGAAAATAAAATGACTATGGTTAATCTATTAGGCACAAATTGGATAAGAGAAGAAATACAATTGAGTAGTAATATTTTTTACAGAAAAAACAAAACAAACAGTTTCAATGGTGATGGTTCAGAATTTGAAGATGATGGTGCTGGAGAATTGGAAGAAGATGGCGATGACGTAGAGGATCAGAATGGTAATGGTATTTCATCAACCAATGCGAATGGAACTTCGCGTGATGCGATTAATAATATTAGTAACCGTGAACAAGAAGGTTTTGGCGCTAATATACAAGCAACAATCCTTAATGACTTAATGGGTCATGAAAACCAATTTATATTTGGCACCAGTTACCAACAAGGCTTAATTGATCACTTTGCAATTGTTGAGATTGCATCTTTAGCATGTACGTTTAGAGGGGAGAACTGTACGCTAGCCAATGCCGACCGTTCAACTGTTGGAACCAACATATTTGTACCTGAGGAAGGAACAAATATTCGCGCACATAATCGAACGTGGTCCCTCTTTGCTACGGATACCTTCTCAGTTAATGAAAAACTATCAGTTACCGCATCTGCCCGTTATAACAACACTCACATTGTTTTAGGTGACAGAACTAGTCAGTCAAACTTAACAAGCCCAGAAAATCCTGCACTACTAAATGGCGAGCATGATTATGATCGAATTAATCCTGCCTTTGGACTGACTTATAACTTCAATTACAGTAACGGAATTTATGCAAGTTACAGCGAATCATCCCGAGCGCCAACTCCAATTGAATTATTGTGTGCAGACCAAACTGCGCCTTGTAGCTTACCTAATGCCTTTCTATCTGATCCCCCACTGGAACAAGTAGTCACTAAAAGTTTTGAGGGTGGTCTAAGAGGAACATTAAAAAATGGAATCGCCTATACTTTGAGCGGATATCATAGTACCAATAATGATGACATTATCTTTGGTTCGGTAGGAGGAACCACATCAAGTCGAGGTTTTTTTAGAAATGTTGGTGATACCAAACGTATCGGGACTGAGGTTGGTCTATCTGGTGTATTAAAAGAAAAATTAGATTGGTACTTGAACTACAGTTTTGTTGAAGCTACTTTCGAAGATGGGTTCATAGGAGTAAGTGCAAACCACCCAAATGCAGCAGATCTAAATGGTGATGGAACTGCTAGTGAGATTCAGGTCAATTCAGGTGACCGTATACCGGGTATTCCTGAACATTCATTTAAAATTGGCAGTAATTATAACTTTAATGAAAAATTCTCAATTGGTGTCAATATGATTTATAACTCGACTCAAGTTCTTCGGGGTGATGAAAGTAACCAACTCGGGCCAGTTGATGGCTATGCTGTTGTTAACATGAATGGTATCTATAAAATTACTGAAAATATTTCAGTCTTTGCAAGAATTAATAATCTATTCGATACCGATTATGAAACCTTTGGATTGCTTGGTGAGGCAAGTGAAGTCTTTGATGGAACAGGGACAACACAAAGATTTTCGAATAATGTTTTTCTTGGATCTGGAGCACCTATAAACGGATTTATTGGTATTAGAATAACGTTCTAAATTATATTTCTCACACACAACACCTAACCCATCTATATCTTTAAAAGATGATATCAGGAAGTGAGTTCGAGCCACTAACCTACATATTTTTTCCGGTCACTGCCCAATAGGAAGTGTTAAAAGTGGTGCAGTGCCATCCGATTTGCCAGATTGCAACGAAAATAATTGCATTAATAAACTAAATGTAGTTTTACTATTTAGATCACTGTCATCTATGTAAAACCAGGTATTACGATAATTAGTCGAGATAGCAATATTACTATTACTTGTTCCTGATTCAATCTTAAAAAGATTATCAGTCAATTCTAACCAATCAAATTCATTTCCATATTCATCATATGTAATTGTTACCCTTCCTGATGTCTTGTCTTTATCAGGAACATCAACAGAATGTGATAAATAATACATAACGCCTAGAAATGAACGAGTCGATAAAACAATGGCGTCACTGTCTTTATTTACAATACCATTTCCATTAATAAGTTTATATTTTTTATATTTATCTAATTTTAACTTTTTTCTTAATAGATTCACTACTTGGTCATCATCGTTAAAAACAATTGATATATTTTTGTCATTATCATAAATAAACTTTATGGTATTTTTAGTTTGCAATTCGCGAAATAAATTTGCAATAGATTGAAATTCTTTAAAATCAGGAATAACTGTAGGCGTAGGTCCCCCGGCATTAGGAGCATTTGGAATTCCATTTATTTCATCCACAATTAATCGTAATATTCTTTCTATACTCCAACCTGAATTTGCAAGTAACAAAATTGTATCTAAAGATATAGGCTTTAGTAATCGTTGAATAAAATCATTCCCATGTAATGGTAAATAGGTAACTGTTGGTTGCTCAGTAAAGCTTAACTTACCTGACAGGCCTACGGACTCAGGAGTTTCTTGTTTTTTAAAAGTGGCACTCAAACCCGTTTCTGTATTGAGTTTAAATTGAGATGAAACACTATTTACTTCAAGAAAGAATGGTGAATCATGGTATTTTAATCTTATAAGATTGAGTAACAGCTGCTCATCAATTGTTCTTTGAATTGCAATATTGTAGTCATTCCCACTAGCTTGAATTATATCAGGTCCAATTCTTGCGCAAGCTGTTACCATAATTAGCAATAGTATCAGTGTGATTCGCTTAATCATTATAAATCATTTTCCATTGTTAATATTTTTTAGTCTTTATTCTTGAGGTATACCCCCAAAATTATCATAATTCGTGTTTTATATCTATTCCGTCCACACAGCGATGGGGTAGAATTTGGGGTATGAAAAACATTCTCTACACAATATTAAAAATTATTAAACATAGTTCAATCTATGACACATTGAAAACCGGCTTATAAAAATGGAAATGTCATCATCTAATCCTCTAGTAATTTCTTTTTTTGTAGTGTTTTTTAGTTTATTTATTTTGACGTTATTTATTGGGAAAAAATCTGGATTAAAGAAATTAACTAAAATTCTTTTTACAAAAAAAAATATAAACCGTGATCTGATTAATTTAGTGGTTAACGGCATTAAAATTCAGCCGCCTGATAAAGAATTATTATTTGAAAAAATGAGCGCTAATGAAAAGGATTTTACGCCGTATTATAAAAAATATATTTTGCCACTTGCAGAAAAATTTGAAGAAAATCGGATTAACGTGCTTAAATTAGTACGTAAACGATTAATTAAAACTTTACCAGTATTGGTTGTTTTTGCTATTTTGCTTGCGGTATTCTTACTGGTAAACCTCGTAGAATTGGATGCTTTCTATTACCTCTTCTTTGTAATGTTTTTTGGGATAACAATATATTTTCTTTATTTTTTATGTCTCCTTTGGGCATGTTTTCCAATAGCGGAATACGGCTCAGATATAAAAAAGATAGTCTTTTCGAAGGTATTTCAATTTTTTGGTAATGAATATCAATATAGTGAAGAAAGTTCAATGACTGCTAAATCTCTAAAAAGATCAGCTATTATTCCAGCAAGTAACGATAGTTATTTTGAAGATTACATTAAAGGCAGCTATAAAGGTATAAATCTAGAACTTTCTGAAGCATACCTAATTGCAGGATCAGGTAAAGAGAGACATGTTGCTTTTGCAGGTCTATTTATTTTATTAAGCATGAATAAAAGATTCTCTGGCCGTACCATCGTCAAAGAAAATATTGGAAAACTGTTAAACAAATTTGAAAAACTTTTACTTAAGGCAGCTGGTAATAAAGAATTAAAAAAAGTAAATCTTGAAGATCCTCTTTTTCAAAAGAAATATGTAGTATATTCGTCTGATCAAATTGAGGCTCGTTATCTTTTAACTACAAGTTTTATGCAGCGCCTGATTGATTTGGAAAAATTATGCTCTGTTAAGAAGTCTAGTCTTTGGCAGAAAATTAAATCCTCAAAACGTTATAATGAAATCGTACAATGTAGTTTTTATGATGATCAACTGTTACTAATGATCTCATCAGATAAAAACAGATTTGAGACTGATTTCTTTCAACCAGCAACATTTGTTGAAGATATTAATAATATCTTGAAAGAAATGGCATTAATTTTTCAGATTATTGATGCACTTAAACTTGGACAAAAAACGGGTTTATAAAAATGTATGGTGCCGGAAAGTGGATTCGAACCACCGACCTACGCATTACGAAA
>CAJWIE010000027.1 GCA_913041115.1 uncultured Legionellales bacterium
GGCGACCACCATAAAACAGGCTGACCTTCATTGAACCAAGGAAAAATTCCTTTTTTATATGCGCAAAGTAATCTTTTCTCAGTAAGGGTGGAGCCTATTGCAAGTAATCCATTAGGATTTTTTAATAAATCAGTAACATCTGGAAAATCTACAGCCATCCTTTTTTCTTTAATAAGGTATAAAAGTTTTTTATTATTATTTTTAATGTTATACATTCATAATCTTCTGATTAAATAAGAATTATGGATTTATATTAATGTCTTTTCCTATAACACCTAGAGCTGATCTTTTTGATCCCGCTAACGAGAAACTCGTTTCTTTGTAGTTACCATTATCGAGAGCGAAACGAAAAGTTATCACGTTTCCATTAAGTAAAGCATCTAGCGAGAGTGAAGTAATATTTTTATTAGTTATGTATCCCAAAATAAATTCACTCCAGTTTGATCTAGATATACAGGGAGCATCGTTAAAAGAAGAATTTTTTATTAATGTTAAATCAACCTGATAAGTTGGGCATATATTTTCAGAGAAAAGATTTAGCTTTGAATTTAGGGTAAAACGAACCCTGACCGCACCCACAGCATCTTTATATATCTCTAAACTATATCCTTTTTTATTTTCTGTAAAAGCAACTCTTGTCTTTTCGTTATTACTCAGATTTTCATGGGAAACTATATGCCATTGAGCAATTGAGATTGAAGGAGTAGACAATAGAATTAATAACATTCCTATTTGCAAATAAGAGAATTTGCTTTTGCTGTATTTGTAGTTATATATTGATTTCATATTCATCAGCCGAAAAAAATCCTATACTATAGCTGGACTTTGAGTATTTTATCTTAAATTAACAAATTTTATAACAAAATGAACCGAAGAAAATTTATTAGTAGCATAATATCCACCTTGTTATATCTGTATCAGACTAGACTTAGTGCTACTGAAAAATCAAGTAAATCTATAGATGATTATTTCAAAACACCAAATTTAATCAAGAATAATACCGTAATAATTACGGATCCTATATTTTTAGAGCATCATATTGCTCCTAACCACCCAGAAACACCTGAAAGAGTTGAATATATTCAAAAGGCATTACATGAATATGATTTATCAGAAATAACTGAGCAAATTAATTCTACAATTGATGTTTCAGAGTGGATTAGAACAATTCATACGTTGGAACACATAGAATCAATTAAGCAATCATCGCCAATAGCTCATAAAGTTGCAACAGCTGGAGTTCGCGCCTCACTTTTGGGTGTTGATAAAATCGTAACAAAAGAATTTACTAATGCCTTTTGCGCGACAAGACCTCCTGGCCATCACGCATTGAATACCGGCAGAGAAGAAGGTTTTTGTTATTATAATAATATAGCCATTGCCGCGAAGTATGCGCAAGAAAGATACAAACTAGAAAAAATATTAATAATTGACTGGGATTATCATCATGGTAATTCTACAGAGGCAATGTTTTATGATGATCCAAGCGTATTATTCTTTTCAACACATGATAAATTCGCATACCCAGGAACTGGCGATCCCGCAAAAAAAGGTCGTGGTGATGGCGAAGGTTTTAATATTAATATTCATTTACCGTGCGGCACTACTGATAAAATGATAATTGATAAGTTTAATAATGTACTGTTACCTGCAGCTAAAAAATTTAAACCTAACTTAGTATTAATATCTGCTGGGTTTGATAGTCGTCAAAATGATTTATTAGGATGTTTTGCAATTACCGATAATGGTTTTATTAGACTCACTAAAATTGCAATGAATATCGCAAATGAGTTTTGTGATGATCGTTTAGTTTCAATTTTAGAGGGTGGCTATAATCTTCAGGGTAATGCAAAAGCTGTTATTGCTCATGCTTTAACATTAGAAAGAAATATTTTTGCGGATTCAGCTGTTAGTATATCAGGATGTAGATAAAATAATTATCAGGTGTTAGAAATTATTGTGAATCTGCATCAGTATTTGGTTTTGTATAAACAGGAAAGGGCATAATATTTTCATTTTTCTCATCTCTATCAGAAATTTTTGAAGCCCCCTGTTTTTTTACTTCATCAATCCTTATAATTGAATGCATTGGTATATAGGTTCGTTCGACGCCACTAAATTCATTTTTTAAATTTTCCTCAGATGGATCAACTACAACAGATGTTTTTTCTCCAAATAGTAGTTTTTCTATTTCAATAAAACCAAACATAGCACTGTGATGGACATTTTTTGCATAAATTTCATAAACTTTTCCCTGATTATGAAACATTATTTTGTAGATTTTATTTTCGGACATTTCTAAATATTTGGGCTATAAGGTTTATTTATCTATCTCTATCGAACATATCATAGCATATCTTATCGAAATCAAGGTAGTTGATAAAATAGGTTACCACCTGGGCCTAAAGGCCATCCTATTTCTATCCATAGTAGTAATAAAAATAGCCATGATATTAGAAAAGAAATAGTGTAGGGCAGCATCATAGAAATGACAGTACCAAGCCCTGATCCACGTATATATTTTTTGACTTCTATTAATATAATAATCATATACGGGTTCATCGGTGTAATTACATTACTAACTGAGTCACCTATTCGATAACTTGCCTGCGTTAATTCAGGGCTTATTCCAATTTGCATAAGCATGGGAACGAATACTGGGGCAAAAAATGCGTATTTTGCGGAAGAAGAGCCAATGAATAGGTTGATAAAAACGGCCATCAAAACAAAACAGCTTAGTAGTATTGAATTTTCAATACCTAAATTCTTTAGAAATTGCCCGCCGGTAATAGCTAAAATATTACCTAGTCCAGAATAATTAAAGGCGGCGATAAATTGAGCCGCAAAAAATGCAAGCACAATATAAGGCCCTAATTTACTTAAAACCTCACCGAGCATTATAGCAGCGTCATGACTATTTTTAATTTTCTTATTCAATACTCCATAAAGTAGTCCTGGGATAAAAAATATTATGAAAAGCAATGGTACAGTAACTTCAATCCATTTTTCAAAATGTTTACCACTTCCAAATAATGGACCACTTTCAATTACAGTGGATAAGTAAAAAATAATTAATAGACATATAGTAACAATAGTAGAATAAAAGAGTGCATGACTTTCATTTCGAAATGATTTTTTAGTATCTAATTTTGTTGTAATAACATTTTTTGTTGCCGGAGCAACAAATCTTTCTGTTATATACCAGCCTACGAGAGTTAACATTATTGTTGATGCAATCATAAACCACCAGTTAGCAGTTACAGCAACAACATAATTTGGATCAAGAATTTGTGCGCCAATCTGAGTAAATCCAGCTAGCAATGGATCAAGTGCAGTTATAAATATATTCGCGCTAAACCCTGCTGAAACACCAGCGAATGCAGCAGCAATTCCCAAAAGAGGAGAACGACCAGCTGAAATGTAAAGTGTTGCAGCTAGAGGGATTAAAACTACGTAGCCAGCATCCAGTGCTATAGACGAGAGAATTCCCAATAAGATAGTTAGTGGAGTGAGTATTCTTTGATGAATTTTTGTAATTGCAAAATTTAATAATGCAGGAAGAAATCCAGTTTTTTCAGCAAGACCAATACCAAACATACCAACTAAAACTATTCCTAATGGTGGAAAAAGTACAAAATTCTCAATCATTGATGATAAAAACCACCATATTCCATCTGAAGAAAGCAAATTCTTAGCAATAACCTTATTCCCGCTCGGGTCAATTATGGAATATTCAATATTTGAGATAATTGCCGATAAAATAAACACAATAAACGTTCCAAGCATAAACAGAAAGGAAGGATCAGGAAGTTTATTACCAGATTTTTCAATTAAAGACAGTATTTTCATTTTTTTATAATATTTATTAAAAAATTATCAATACCATTAATGTATTTGTTGTCACTTATAAGAAAGCCATCATTATGTAGCCCATGAATTTCTAAAAATTCTTTTGGTTGATTAGCCAATTCAAATAGTTTCTTGCCAAATCTATAAGGCACAATATCATCATCTTTACTATGAATAAAAAGCTTTGGAGTATCTATATTGGATATTCTTTCATCTGATGGATATTTAATCTTTGCGAGTAAATTGATGGGTAAGTAAGGATAATTATACTTACCCATATCAATAATTGATGTAAAGCTGGATTCAATTATTAATGCGGACGATCTATATTTATAAGCAAGCCAGATTGCTATGGCACCACCCAAAGAACGTCCATATATAATAATATTATTTTCACTTATATGTTTTTTATTTCTAAGAAAAAGCCACGCAGTTTCAGCATCAATATAGGTCCCTTCTTCCGAAGGAAGTCCTGAGCTACTGCCATAGCCACGATAATCAATAATAAAAACAGATAATCCAAGTTTATGAAAAATATTTATACTATCAAGTCTAGTTGAGATATTTCCGCCATTTCCATGCAAAAAAAGTAATGTTGCGCGTGGATTTACGTGAGGAATAAACCACGAATTAATTCTCTCTCCATCTTCTGTTAAAAGTATATGGTTTTCATAGTTCAGATTATAATATTCTGGTGTGTTTATATATTCTTTGGATGGGACATAAACTAAATTTTTTTGATTTACGAAAATTATAAAAGATAAGATTATCCATGTTAGTAAAACTATTGATAATATTGATTTTATTAGGCGTTGAGATAAGCGCAGCACTTTTTCAATTTCTATAATTAGAACAGAGTTTATTTTATTTCTAAAACAATTTTACCAGATGTATGCCCGTCTTGAATTTTTTTATGAGCTTTTTCAGCGTATTTTAATGGAATAATACTATTAAGGTGTATTTTTAAGTTGCCATTGTCTATAAGATCAGCGCATTGCTTTAGTATTTTAGTTTGATATATTTGTTTATTTTTTAAATTTAGTAATAATGGAGATAGCATAACCTCAAAAGATAAGTTTATATTTCTAAATCGAGCGGTAGACCAGTCAATTTTATTATTCGGCTGTAATAGTGTGACGATTTTTCCGTAATACTTAGTCGCTGGAATAATCTTTTCAATTTCATCTCCGCCAACATTATCAAGCACTATATCTACACCTTGATTATTTGTCAGCTTCAAAATTTCATTGGAAATATTTTGTTTTTTATAATTTAGGACATGATCAGCGCCTAATTTACTTACAAATTCTGCTTTTTCTTTGTTGCTAACACTGGCGAATATTTTTGCTTTTTTATATTTGGCTAATTGTATTGCAATATGGCCTACACCTCCGGCGGCTGCATTTATATAGATGGATTTATTTTGAGTAAGATTTGCATGGTCATATAAAGCTTCCCAGGCAGTTATCGCAACTAATGGTACTGCAGCAGCTTCGAAGAAATTTATTGATTTTGGTTTATGTGAAATAAAACGCTGATTTAAAACTTTGTATTCAGCATAATTACCTTGAATACCATCAACGCCACCGTGGAAATAATAAACGGGATCACCTATTTTTATTTTTGTTACCCTTGCACCTATATCTTCAACAATACCAGCACCATCACAACCCAGCACGGCAGGAAAGTTATTTAGTGGGTAAAGTCCCGCTCTAAGTTTTGTATCAATTGGGTTTACGCCAGCTGCTTTAATTTTAACCAATACATCATTTGTACTTTTAATTTCTGGTTTTGGTATATCTTGAATTTCTAATACCTCTGGACTCCCAACTGTTTTTATCAGGATAGCTTTCATTTTATTTTTCTAGTTTTTTATTTGTTATCTAAGTATGCTTCAGCATCTAATGCGGCCATACATCCGTTACCGGCAGAAGTAACAGCCTGGCGATAAATGTGATCAGAAACATCCCCAGCTGCAAATACTCCGGGAATATTTGTCGATGTTGCTTGGCCATCTAGACCACTTTTTATTTTTATGTAACCATTCTCCATATCTAGCTGACCTTCGAATAATTTTGTATTTGGCTGATGACCAATTGCAATAAATACACCCCTTAATTTTTTTGTTTTAGTTTTCTCATTTAACGTATTTTTTATTTTAATTCCAGTAACACCCATATCATCACCTAAAATTTCATCTAATACATGATTCCATTCGATAGCGACATTTTCTTTTTTTAATAATCTATCTACGAGTATTTTTTCTGCACGGAATTTATCCCTTCGATGAATAACCGTGACTGTTTTTGCGATATTTGATAGATAGAGAGCTTCTTCGATAGCTGTATTTCCACCACCTATTACAGCGACATCACTATCACGATAGAAAAAACCATCACATGTTGCGCATGCCGAAACACCTTTACCCTTATATTTTTCTTCTGAGGCCATGCCCAAGTATTTCGCAGAGGCACCGGTGGCTATGATTAATGCATCACATGTATATTCAGCTAAATCTCCGATTAATTTAATTGATTTTGTTGTTAAATTAGCTGTATGAATATGATCGGTAATAACTTCTGTATCAAATCTTACTACATGCGAAAGCATGCGTTCCATTAATTCCGGTCCTTGTAATCCAGTTACATCTCCGGGCCAATTATCTACATCTGTGGTAGTAGTTAATTGACCGCCTTGTTGTAAACCAGTAATTAATACTGGAGAAAGATTTGCGCGTGCAGCGTATAATGCTGCCGTATATCCCGCTGGGCCTGAACCCAGTATAAGCAGTTTCGTATGACGTTCTTTAACCATGCAAGTTTTATGTGGTACCAAAGGGCAATGGATTGAAATATTTAAGAATCTGCTATGGTACGTTATAGTCGTATGTTCAGCAAAAATATCTTAAAAAAAAGTAATTTTTTACAAATTTATTGTTTACATAAATATTTATTAATCATATAGTTATAGTATTTATTTGATAAAAAGGTTTAATGTGAAACAGGCATCCCGTAAAGCAAAAGCAATTTACCCTCTATCCGATAAAGTTGCTAAGAATATCAGAGAAGGTTTGGTATTTGGCTCATTATGTTTTGCCATATACTTACTAATAGCATTGTTCTCGTATAGTCAAAATGATTCTTCCTGGTCCTACTCAGTAAATAGCGATACTTTTCAGAATAACGCGGGAGCAATAGGCGCTTATATTGCAGATATATTGCTATATGTATTCGGTTATTTTGGTTATTTAATACCTTTTATTTTTGTCGCTAGCGGTTGGAGGTTGTACCAGGCACGCTTGAATCAAAAAACTTTTGATTATTTTATCCTCTCAATTCGTTCGCTAGGCGTAGTTTTGACGCTGTTGGGCGGTTGTGGATTATTATGGATGTATTTTAATACAGGCACCTTACTTCCTCATGAAATAAGAGGAGCAGGGGGTATTTTGGGCTATATGATTGGCCCTGTGTTACTAAAATTTACGGGCTCAGATGGTAGTACCTTGATTATGTTGGCAATGTTTATGATAGGACTAACACTATATACAGGACTATCTTGGTTTTGGGTTACAGATTCAACAGGAAAATTTGTTTTAGATTTTTCTACTCAGCTTAGAAATTATTTATCTTCTCTTAAAGATTATGTCGAAGGTAGACGCGTACGAAAGGATCGTGAAACTGCACTTAAAATCGAACAAGAAATTGTTGAGCAACGTGATCCATTAAAGATTGAACCAATAATTTCTGATATAAAACCTAGCATACGTTCTGTTAAAGAAAAACAGGAATATTTATTTGAACCGCCAACAGAGACAGTATTACCACCATTAAATCTATTAGATGAACCCGGTCCTTCAGTAAGCCAATATTCAAAAGAGACACTCGAGGCAATGTCGAGACAAGTTGAATTAAAATTAAAAGATTTTGGTGTAGAGGTAAAAGTAGTCGCAGTTCATCCAGGTCCAGTCATTACACGTTTCGAATTAAATCCCGCGCCAGGAATAAAAGGGAATCAAATTATTAACCTATCAAAAGATTTAGCACGTTCGCTTTCGGTTGTCAGTGTACGTATCGTAGATGTAATACCAGGGAAACCATATATAGGGCTTGAAATTCCAAATGAGAATCGTGAGTTAGTTACTTTAGGTGAAATTTTAAACAGCAATCAATATGAGTCAATTAGCTCATCATTAGCATTAGCTTTAGGTAAAAATATAAGCGGAACACCTGTTGTAACTGCTCTTGATAAAATGCCTCATTTATTAGTTGCAGGAACAACTGGTTCAGGAAAATCGGTTGCGCTAAATGCAATGATCTTGAGCTTATTATATAAATCAACTGCATTAGATGTTCGAATGATAATGATTGATCCAAAAATGCTCGAGCTATCTGTTTATGAAGGTATCCCTAATCTATTATCACCTGTAGTCACCGATATGAAAGAGGCAGCAAATGCGCTTAGATGGTGTGTTGCCGAAATGGAAAGGCGTTACAAGTTAATGGCGAGTATGGGTGTTCGAAATATAAGCGGGTATAACCGAAAAATTGATGAAGCGATTGAAAAAGGTCAACCTATCCCCGATCCATTTTATACCCCAATAAGTGAAGACGATGAGATACCGAATTTAGAAAAATTACCTTCTATCGTTGTTATTATTGATGAACTGGCGGATATGATGATGATTACCGGTAAAAAAGTGGAAGAATTGATCGCACGCCTAGCACAAAAAGCAAGGGCCTCTGGAGTACATTTAATTTTAGCAACACAACGTCCATCTGTTGATGTAATTACCGGGCTTATTAAGGCGAATATTCCATGTCGTATCGCTTTTCAAGTTTCTTCAAAAGTTGATTCAAGAACGATTCTCGACCAAATGGGCGCTGAACAATTATTAGGTCATGGCGATATGTTATTTTTACTGCCTGGCAGTAGTAATCCTGAACGTGTTCATGGGGCATTTGTCTCTGACGAGGAAGTACACAAAGTTGTTGATAATTTAAAATCACTTGGTAGCCCAGAATATAATGAAGATATATTACGCGGGCCCAATGAAGGTGGTGCTGAAGCAATACCTGGGCTTGATATACCAAGTGAGGAGACGGACCCTTTGTATGATGAGGCTGTCCGAATTGTTATTGAAACACGTAAATCATCTATTTCTTATATTCAGCGAAGATTAAAGGTTGGCTATAACCGAGCAGCAAGAATTGTTGAGGAAATGGAAAAGAGAGGTTTAGTAGGTCCTCTCGAATCAAATGGCAGCCGTGAAATATTAATTCCGCCATCACCTGAATGAAATGGTTAAGATAAAATTAATATTTCTAGTTTTTATATTTTTTATTAGCATTCAGAATAGTAATGCTGACAATTCAAAAGATCCTTTGCAGTACTTTTTAACAGATCTCAAATCTCTTGAAGCAAAGTTTGTTCAAATTTTAATAAATGAGAATGCTGAAGAGCTTGAGAGAACCGAAGGTATTCTTTATTTACGGCCACCTAATAGTTTCTTCTGGCATTATCAGAAGCCATACTCACAGAAAATAATCTCAAATGGGGATAGGCTATGGATTTTCGATGAAGATTTAGAGCAAGTTACTATAAAGAATATCGATAATAAAATTGAACAAACTCCCGCAGGAATAATTTTAGGTAATGAGTCTGTCAAAGAACATTTTGTTCAAACTAGTATGGGGACAATTGAAGGTTATAATTGGATTGAACTTACGCCAAGAGATCTTGATGCACAATATCAAATCATAAAGATGGGATTTCATGAAGATAAGTTAGGGATGATGATCATTATTGATAATTTAGAACAAACAACCCGTATCGATTTTTCTGATCTTAAAAAAAATATCACACTATCATCGGATACTTTTAATTTTAATGTACCTGACAATGTTGATATTTTTGACGAGACAAAATAAGTTATGGGTAGAGAAAATGATTATCGACCACTAGCCGATAGAATGAGACCATCATCTATCGAAAATTTTATTGGACAGAAACATATTTTAGGAATTGGTAAGCCATTACGAAGAGCAATTGAGCAGGGAAGTTTGCATTCAATGATTTTTTGGGGTCCTCCTGGTACAGGAAAAACAACTTTAGCAAAACTAATTTCAAAATCGTGTGATGCTCAATTTTTAACATTATCTGCTGTATTAAGTGGTGTAAAGGATATTAGAGCAGCTATTGATCAAGCAAATAAATATAGGGATGTATATAACAAAGACACAATATTATTTGTTGATGAGGCACATCGATTTAACAAATCACAACAAGATGCATTCCTACCTTATGTCGAAAACGGAACAATTGTATTTATCGGCGCTACAACAGAAAATCCCTCGTTCGAACTTAATAATGCACTATTATCGAGATTAAGAGTGTATGTTTTAAAATCGTTAGAGATAAACGAAATAAGTGAAATTATAAATCAAGCATTAACTAATGAAGTAAATGGTTTGGCAGCATCTAAATTAAAAACAGATGATAGCGTTATTATGAAATTAGCAAAAGTTGCAGATGGAGATGCACGCCGTGCTCTTAATTTGCTGGAAATTACTTCAGATCTTACCGAGGATAAAATAATAACAAAAAAACTAATTAATGATGTATTAAAAGACGGGTCATTAAGACGTTTTGATAAAGGCGGCGAAGCTTTTTATGATCAAATTTCCGCATTACATAAAGCTGTAAGAGGTTCTGATCCTGATGCATCACTCTATTGGTTTGCGAGAATGATCGATGGAGGTTGTGATCCTTTCTATATTATTCGACGCGTTGTTCGCATCGCATCTGAAGATATTGGAAATGCTGATCCTAGAGGAATTAGGCTAGCATTAGATGCATGGGAAGCACAGGAACGTTTAGGATCGCCAGAGGGGGAGCTAGCAATCGCACATGCTATAGTATATCTGGCTTGTGCCGCAAAAAGTAACGCTGTTTATAAGGCATTTAATTCAGCAATGAAGGATGCTAAAGAATTTGGCTCAAAAGATGTTCCACTTCATTTACGTAATGCCCCAACAAAACTTATGAAGAAGCTTGACTATGGGAAGGATTATCAGTACGCACATAATGAGCCCGATGCATATGTAGCTGGCGAACATTATTTTCCGGATGATATGGAAACAAAAAAATATTATCACCCGGTAGACAGAGGACTTGAAATTAAAATTGCTGAAAAACTAGCTACATTAAGAGAGCGAGATAAAGAAGCGAATAAATAAACTTATGATGAATTTACTAGCTATAGCGATAGGTGGAGCCGCAGGGTCTTTATGTAGATATGGCATGTCAAATGGCATTTATTTTTTACTTGGCAGGGGGTTTCCTTATGGGACCTTGGCGGTAAATATTCTGGGATCAATCATCATGGGAATTGCGTATGTCATGATGATTGAGAAATTAGAGGTTAGCCCAGAATGGCGAATGGGTATAATTGTTGGATTACTTGGCGCATTTACTACATTTTCTGCATTTTCAATCGAAACATTAGAACTTCTTGAGACTGGTGAAAACTTAAAAGCTGGTTTAAATATGTTTTTAAGTGTTACGCTTTGTATTTCTGGTTGTTGGTTAGGAATGATTTTGGCTAGGCAAATATGATTTTTATATCAAAAAAAGCAGAACAAAATTTATTATTTATTCACTAAAAGGCATATCTATATAGAGGAAATGCATTAATAATGTTAGATCCGCAATTAATAAGAAATGAACTAGATTCAATTGCAAAAGCAATAGAAAAACGTGGGACGTCCATTGATATAAATAGTATTAAAAAAAATGAGGATAAACGTAAAGCAATACAAGTCAAAACTGAATCACTTCAAGCTGAACGAAATCTTATTTCAAAAGAAATAGGAGAGTTGAAAGCAAAAAATAAAAATACAGAAGAGCTTTTTAATAAAGTTACATCAATTAAGGACCAGCTTGATAAGAACGAGGAATCATTAACTATTATTCAGAATGAATTAAATGAATTATTAATTACAATTCCTAATATACCTCATAACTCTGTACCTATTGGTAAAAGCAGTAAAGATAATCAGACTATAAGAGAGTGGGGTAAAAAACCGACGTTTGATTTTAACATTAATGATCATGTTGATCTTGGCGAATCATTAGGATTGATAGATTTTGATTCTGCAACGCAAATAACAAGTTCTCGTTTTGTTGTAATGAAAGGAGAGATTGCTCGTCTTCATCGTGCATTAATACAATTTATGCTAGATACTCATATCACTAAGCATTGTTATGAAGAGATCAATGTCCCATATTTAGTAAATACTAACAGCTGTACAAATACTGGTCAGCTTCCAAAATTTAAAGAAGATCTTTTTTATATTGAGGAACAAGACTTTTATTTAATTCCGACTGCTGAAATACCAGTGACAAATATTGTTAAAGATAAAATTTTAGGTGATGAAGATTTGCCGATAAAATATGTGTGTCATACACCCTGTTTTCGTAGTGAAGCTGGTTCTTATGGAAAAGACACAAGGGGGATGATTAGACAGCATCAATTTGAAAAGGTTGAACTGGTCCAAATCGTCAAACCTGAGAATTCATATAATGTACTTGAGGAATTGACACTACATGCTGAGTCGATTCTTCAGAAACTCAATCTGCCTTATCGTGTTGTTGCCTTATGCACGGGCGATTTAGGATTTGCTGCTGCAAAAACCTATGATATTGAGGTATGGCTACCAAGCCAAGATATGTATCGTGAAATATCATCTTGTAGTAATTTTGAATCATTTCAGACGCGTCGAATGAAAGCGCGTTGGCGTAATACAGTTAACAATAAAACCGAGTTATTGCACACACTGAATGGTTCCGGTCTTGCAGTTGGAAGAACTTTAATCGCCGTAATGGAAAATTATCAGACAAAAAATGGTGATATTATAATTCCTGATGTACTACGCCAATACATGCGTAATGAATCAATTATAAAGAAACCTTAAGTTATTGTAATTCCTTTAGCACAGCATCAAGACTTTCTTTTGCGTCACCAAAATACATACGTGTATTTTCTTTGAAGAAAAGCGGATTTTGTATTCCCGCATAACCAGTTGCCATGCTTCTTTTTAAGACAATTGTTGTGGTTCCTTTCCAGCATTCTAAAACTGGCATCCCAGCAATCGGGCTATTTGGATCTTCTTGTGCTGATGGGTTTACTATATCGTTTGCTCCTACGATTATAGAAACATCTGTTGATGGAAAGTCATTATTTATTTCATCCATTTCAAAAACAATATCATAAGGAACCTTAGCTTCTGCAAGTAAAACATTCATATGTCCTGGCATACGGCCGGCAACAGGATGAATACCAAACCTAACATTTACATTTTTATTGCGTAATGTTTTAGTAATTTCGTTTACAGTATGTTGTGCTTGTGCGACTGCCATACCATAACCAGGGATTATCATAACTTCTTTTGCATTTTGTAAAAGGTTGGCGACTTCATCTGTTTCAACTGGAACTACTTCACCTTGATCTTCAACAGTACCACCTGTAACAGCACCAGTGTCTGTACCAAAACCACCGGCAATAACTGAAATAAAATTTCGATTCATTGCGCGACACATAATATAGCTCAAAATAGCACCGCTACTTCCAACCAGAGCACCGACAACAATTAATAAATCATTGGATAACATAAATCCTGTTGCTGATGCTGCCCAACCGGAATAACTATTTAACATTGAAACAACAACCGGCATATCAGCGCCACCAATTGCCATTACCATATGTATACCAAATAGCAGGGCAATAGCAGTCATAATCATAAGATAAGTCATTGCACCACCTGTCTCTGCTTGTTGAACAAATGCATAACCAATCCAGATACTTAAAATTAGAAGACCAAGGTTTAGCCAATGACGTGCTGGGAGTATTAAAGGGCTACCGCCAATTAAGCCGCTTAATTTTCCAAAAGCAACAACAGAACCAGAGAATGTAACAGCACCAATTAGAACACCAATATAAATTTCAACTTCGTGTATTACTTTCTCAGCATGAGTAGGAAAAGAAATACTTTCATCCATAAAATTTACATAACCAACTAATACCGCAGCCAGACCCACTAAACTATGCAAGATTGCGACAAGCTCTGGCATTTGCGTCATTGTAACTTTTTTAGCAAGCGTAATACCTATTGAACCACCAATTAACATGGCGATGATAATAAGATGAATATTACTTGTGACTTCTGGACCAAAAACCGTTGCAAGTACTGCAATGGTCATTCCGATCATGCCATATACATTGCCTTTACGAGCTGTTTCCTGGTGACTTAGGCCGCCTAAGGTTAGGACGAAGAGAATAATTGCACCAATATATGAAACTGTTACTAATCCTTCTGACATATTTATTCTCCTTATTTCCTAAACATCTCTAACATTCTGCGGGTTACAGCAAACCCACCTGAAATGTTAATACTTGTTATAAGGATTCCTATAAATGCCAGAGCAACTAATAGCGTCCCTGATGAAGAAATTTGTATTAATGCACCGATAATAATAATACTACTGACCGCATTTGTGACGCTCATTAGAGGTGTATGTAATGATGCAGTGACGTTCCATATCACCATATAACCGACAAAACATGACAAAACAAAAACGGTAAAATGCGTCATAAACGATGAAGGCGCTACTGAGCCAAGACCATATAACATAAGGGCGCCAATAACTAACGGCAAAGACTGTCTCAATAGGGTTGGTTTTTTGGGTTCTTCTACGATAACAGGCGTAGGTTCTGGCGGTTTTATGGTTGGCGTTGCTGATAATTTTGGGGG
>CAJWIE010000028.1 GCA_913041115.1 uncultured Legionellales bacterium
TCAAAACCTGCCCGTAAAGTAATGGAAAAAACCATTGGAATACACTCCAATGCAGTATTACCAAAATTCTATAGTAACTCTTTAAGGAAAAGATTTAAAAAAAGACAATCAGTTGATGATAGTGTTAATCATAAAGACAAGGTTGCTATATTTGTCACTTGTTATGGTAATCGTAACGAGCCAGATGTTGTTGAGGATTTAATAGCAATACTTAAGCATAATCAAATTAAGGTTAAATTAGTAGAACAGGAAAGATGCTGTGGTATGCCAAAAATGGAATTAGGTGATCTTGAATCAGTTGAATGTTTAAAAGATTTTAATATCCCACATCTGTTAAAGTTAGCAGAAGACAATTGGAATATTGTTGCCCCAATTCCATCATGTGTTTTAATGTTTAAAAAGGAACTTCCATTATTATTTTCTGATGATAAGAATGTTCAAAAAGTAAAAGATGCTTTTTATGATCCATTTGAGTTCCTAATGTCCCTAAAGAAAGAGGGAAAACTAAATGCAAAATTTAAAGAGTCATTGGGAGAAGTTGCTTATCATGCTCCATGTCATCAGCGTGTTCAGAATATTGGCCCAAAAACAAAAGAAATATTAGAACTTATTCCAGATACAAATATCACACTTATTGAAAGATGTTCAGGGCATAATGGAACTTATGCAGTTAAAAGGGAATACCACGAAATATCAATGAAAATATGCAAGCCTATAATTGATGAAATTGATGGAAGCAATCTCGATCATTACATTAGCGACTGCCCAATGGCAGGGCATCAAATTGATAATGGAGTTAAAAATATTGAGGTTAGATCAGAAAGCCCCTTTACATTATTAAGAAAAGCATACGGTATTTAATAAATGAAGAAACTTGATCGAAAAGACTTATTTTCTTTAGAAAAATATTCAGAAATCCGTGATGATTTTCGTTTGAAAGTTATAAATCACAAAAAGAATCGACGTCTACCTATCGGGCCAAATATTACCTTGTATTTTGAAGACTATTTGATCATGCATTATCAAGTACAAGAAATGTTGCGTGCTGAGAGAATTTTTGAGTTAAGCGGAATTGATGAGGAGTTAAATGTATATAACGAACTGATACCCGATGGAGATAATTGGAAAGCAACGTTTATGATTGAATTTCCCAATGAAGATGAACGCAGATTAGCTTTATCAAAAATGCTGGGTATCGAAGATAAAGTTTGGCTAAAAATAGATGGTTTTAATGAGATTTATCCAATTTCTGATGAAGATCTTGAGCGTGAAAGCAAAAATAAAACATCAGCTGTTCATTTTCTGAGATTCCAATTGAACCGCGAGATGATTGGCGCTTTGAAATTAGGAAGCCAATTGTCAGCAGGCATTGAGCATCATGCGTATTCTTATACTACCAATCCGATACCAGAAAATATTCGTAAATCACTTATTTTAGATTTAGATTAGGTTTACACATTAATTAGATATTTTGTCTGTCTTGTCATATTCTATACGACTTGAATATTCTTCAGCGAGATAAATCATTTGCCAGCAAAATATGATGCTTCTGATATTGAGGTATTAACGGGCCTTGAACCTGTTCGTAAACGGCCTGGCATGTACACAGATACATCTAGACCAAATCATCTAGTCCAAGAAGTATTAGATAATAGCGTAGATGAAGCAATTTCAGGACATGCGTCAAAAATTGAAGTTACCTTACATAAAGATAACTCAGTAACAGTTACAGATAATGGTCGCGGTATGCCAATTGACAAACACCCGGGAGAAAAATTATCCGGAGTGGAGGTTATACTGACACGTCTCCATGCTGGAAGTAAATTTTCAAATAAAAATTATAAATTCTCTGGCGGCTTACATGGTGTTGGCGTTTCAATTGTAAATGCTCTATCAAAAAAATTAGAAGTTTCTGTCAAGCGTGATGGAAAAGAATTTAAAATGTCATTTAAAAATGGAGAGAAGAAATCTCCATTAAAAAATATTGGAAAAGTGGGAATTAAAAATACTGGAACAAAAATTCGTTTTTGGGCAGATGACAAATATTTCGATTCAACAAAATTTTCTTTAACTAAACTCAAACATTTAATGAGAGCTAAATCGGTATTATGCCCCGGCTTGTTAATTCGTTTTCATAATGAATTTAAAAAAGAAAAAGATGAATGGTGTTATCAGGATGGTATTAAAACTTACCTTGCTGAGCAATTGAGTGGTTTTGAGCTTTTACCAAAAGAACCATTTCTTGGTTCGATGCAAGGAGAGCAAGAAGCAGTTGATTGGGCTATTCATTGGGTATTAGAGCCATGCGAATTAATTACAGAAAGTTATGTTAATTTAGTTCCTACACCTCAAGGTGGTACACATATTGCCGGTATGCGACAAGGTTTACTTGAGGCAATACGTGATTTTTGCGAATCAAGAAATTTGTTACCACGAGGCATTAAATTAACTTCTGATGATATTTGGGAAAACTGCTGCTATCTTTTGTCTGTGAAAATGGATAATCCACAATTGTCAGGTCAAACAAAAGAGAGGTTATCGTCACGCGAATGCACAGTTTTTGTATCCGGCGTTGTTAAAGACACATTAATTCAATGGCTTCATCAACATGTTGAGATGGGTGAGCGTCTTGCTGATCTAGTTATTAATGCTGCACAGAAACGCCTTAAATTAAGCAAAAAAATTGTAAGAAAGAAGGTAAGTGGCGGTCCTGCATTACCTGGCAAATTAGCGGATTGCGCTACTCAGGATATCAGTGTATCTGAATTATTTTTAGTTGAAGGAGACTCAGCAGGCGGCTCTGCAAAACAAGCACGCGATAGAGATTTTCAAGCAATTATGCCGCTTAGAGGAAAAATTTTAAATACATGGGAGGTTGAGTCAGGCGAGGTACTATCTTCGAAAGAAGTTCATGATATTGCGATTGCCATTGGCGTAGACCCTGGCGCAACAGATTTATCTGGTTTGAGATATGGTAAAATATGCGTCCTTGCTGATGCAGATTCAGATGGAGCGCATATTGCCACTCTGCTTTGTGCATTATTTTTAAAACATTTCACTACATTGGTTGAAAATGGCCATATTTTCATTGCAATGCCACCATTATTTAGAATTGATGTAGCTAAGGAGATTTTTTATGCGCTTGATGAGTCTGAAAAGCAAGGAATCCTTGACCAAATTAAAGCCGAGAAAAAAACTGGCAATATAATAGTTCAACGCTTTAAAGGTCTGGGTGAGATGAATCCTATACAATTGCGTGAAACTACGATGGACCCGTCAACTAGACGTTTGATTCAGTTAACACTAGATAACGAAAAAAATGCAAACAAGATTATGGATATGTTGCTTGCCAAAAAGCGTTCAATGGATAGAAAGAAGTGGCTTGAGGCAAACGGTGATAGAGCAATAGTCGGATAAATAATACTAATAAATACTATGAAAAACAATCATATATATAATATATTTAATCTATTTTATAGGAAGTTTTTATGTCGGACTCAATGAGGTTTGACTTTGAGCAGAACGAAAAACAGCCGTTAGAGGCATATACAGAAAAAGCATATTTGGATTATTCCATGTATGTCATTCTAGACCGTGCGTTACCTCATATAAGTGATGGCTTAAAACCTGTGCAGCGTCGTATTATTTATGCAATGTCTGAATTAGGGCTGAAGGCATCATCAAAATACAAAAAATCAGCACGTACGGTGGGCGATGTTATTGGAAAATTTCATCCTCATGGAGATTCGGCTTGTTATGAAGCGATGGTTTTAATGGCGCAAGATTTTTCTTACCGATACCCGTTAATCAATGGACAAGGGAATTGGGGGTCAATGGACGATCCAAAATCATTTGCAGCAATGCGATATACAGAATCAAAATTGACCGCTTACGCAGATATTTTGCTCGGCGAAGTAGAGCACGGCACAGTTGAATGGCTTTCTAATTTTGATGGAACTCTTGATGAGCCAAAATTATTACCAGCCAGATTACCTAATATTTTATTAAATGGAACGACAGGAATTGCTGTTGGGATGGCAACAGATATTCCACCGCACAATTTAAAAGAAGTAACTAGCGCATGCATCAGGTTACTTGATTCGCCTAAAAGTTCTGTAGCTGAATTATGCAAACACATAAAAGGACCAGATTTTCCAACGAATGCTGAAATTATTAGTTCTAAAACATCCATACGTGAAATTTACAAGACAGGAAATGGTTCGATAAAAGCACGTGCGGTTTGGTGTAAAGAAGAGGGCAATATTGTTATCACTGCAATACCACACCAAAGTTCAGGCAATAAAATCTTGGAACAAATTGCTTCACAAATGCAATCTAAAAAATTACCTATGATTGAGGATTTACGAGATGAATCAGATCATGAAAACCCAATAAGATTAATTTTAGTTCCACGTTCAAATCGAATTAATGAAGAAGAATTAATGTTACATCTGTTTGCAACAACTGATCTTGAGAGAAGTTATCGAGTTAATTTAAATATTATTGGAATCAATGGTCGCCCACAAGTTAAGGATTTAAAAACCATTTTAAATGAATGGGTAGAGTACAGAACTGAGACAGTTCGAAAAAGATTAGGCTTTAGATTAGATAATGTAATTTCTTCAATGCATATTTTTGCAGGTTTGATGATTGCCTATCTCAATATAGATAAAATAATTAAAATTATTAGAAAAGAAGAGCAACCAAAAAATGTGCTTATGAAAAAATTTAAATTAAGTGATTTACAAGCCGATGCTATTTTAAACTTAAGATTAAGAAGATTAGCAAAACTCGAAGAAGCAAAGATTAAAACGGAACTAGGTAACTTAAAGAAAGAAAAGAAAGAATTAGAAGCAATATTAGGATCAAAACAAAGATTAAAAACAGTTATTAAAAAAGAAATTCAGGATGATGCAAAACTCTTTGGCGATGAACGGAGGTCACCCATAAAAGATGCAAAGGAAGCAAAAGTAATCGATGAAAAAAGCCTTATTACTTCTGAACCAGTAACGATTATACTCTCTGAAAAAGGATGGGTACGCGCTGCTAAAGGACATGACATTGATCCCTCATCATTGAGTTATAAAAGTGGCGATAACTTTAAGCAAATGTCTCAAGGTAAATCAAATCAACTTGCAGTATTTCTTGATTCAAGTGGCCGATGTTATTCTTTACCATCACATTCACTGCCATCAGCTCGCAGTTTTGGCGAACCAGTATCTGCACGATTAACACCTCCGGATGGTGTTAGTTTTGAGGGGGCAATGACTGGAACGTCAGATACAGTATATCTATTAGCTACAGATAGTGGTTATGGGTTTATGGTTAGATTAGCTGATATTTATACTAAAAATAGAAATGGAAAAGCGATTCTAAGAGTCCCTGCTAACTCAAATGTCTTATTACCAGTAAAAGTAAATGATATTGAAAATGATTGGGTTGCAGCGGTAAGTTCTATCGGGAGATTACTAATGTTTCCAATATCTGAACTGACGCTTTTACCAAAAGGTAAAGGTTTAAAAATTATACAAATCCCCCCAGCAAAACTAAAAACCAGAGAGGAATACGTAGTTGCAATTACGGCTATGGGTGAAACAGACGACCTCATTGTTTACACTAACAAAAGACATACAGTATTAAAAACTGATGAACAGGAAAAATTTGTTGGTGAGAGAGGGAGAAGAGGAGCTATGTTAAGCCGTAATTTTCGTAACATTATTAGGATTTCATCTGAAACAGAGTAGTTATTTTTGAGGAGAGGTATTAGTGGCTTACAGTACCAGTGAATTTAAACCGGGACTTAAAGTATTAATAGATGATGATCCCTGTACTATTATCGAAAATGAGTTTGTCAAACCTGGCAAGGGGCAAGCATTCAATAGAATAAAGATCCGTAATTTAAAAACAGGAAGAGTTTTAGAGAAAACATATAAATCTGGAGATTCCTTAGAGCCCGCAGATGTTGTAGATATAGAGATGCAATATCTCTATAACGATGGCGATAATTGGTATTTTATGGAGCAGAATAATTTTGAACAATTTTCAGCTAATCAAAATGCAGTTGAAGAAGCAAAACAATGGATAACAGGTGAGGAAATATGTTTTGTTACTCTATGGGATGATATACCTCTTACAGTTACACCACCAAATTTTGTCTTTTTAAGAATTAAGGAAACTGATCCAGGAGTGCGTGGTGATACAGCACAGGGCGGTTCGAAACCTGCAACGCTTGAAACAGGCGCAGTAGTTAGGGTGCCACTATTTGTTGATAAAGACGAATTGTTAAAAATAGATACACGAACTGGCGAATACGTAAGTCGCGCGAAAGATTAATTTAGTTACTCATTTAAATTAATTTTATTTAGCTAACAACTTTATCTCTTAGATAAACTGGCCTTGCACGATCCGCAGATATAAACTTTCCATCCATGTAAGATGATTTTGCTAATTGAATAACATCTTTTGCATGTGGATATGTATCATTTTTAATATCTATAATTTTACATTTGAATTTTGTCTTAATCTCATTAGGATAGATTTTCCATCCAGTTCCAACACCAATCCATTCTCCGCTGGTTGGAGAAGAAATATTTTTTGGCGGACATACCTTTTCTTTTTTAATGGCTTTTACTAAATTATATTCATTTACCTTATATAGTCCCCAATAAATTTCTTTCATGCGTGCGTCAATAGCTGTGGCTATATTTTCATGTCTTTTAGAGAATTGTTGTGCTAATGCAGCTAAAGTTGATACTGGGATGACTGGTATATCATGCGGATAAGCTAACCCTTGAGTTATTCCTATAGCTATCCGTACGCCAGTAAATGCCCCAGGTCCGCATCCAAATGCCATAACATCTAAAGAATTAACTCCTATACCTGCTTCTTGAAGAAGCGAATCTATCATAGGAAGGATTAATTCAGTATGTCTTCTTGGCGCTATTTCATATCTAAAAATACATGAATCATCTATATCAAGAGCAGCAGAGCATGCTTCAGTCGATGTTTCAATGGCAAGAATTTTCATAATTTTTATTAATTATTGCTTTCATGATCACGATAAGTTAAATCTAATCTATACAGGGTAAATTACAATCAATCTATCATTTTATTTTAGTTTCAACGTTTATATAACCCCCCTATAATAGATACCTATGTTTAATACATTTGAAGCCATGATTGGATTACGTTACGTTCGTGCTAAAAGACGGAATCATTTTATTTCTTTCATTTCAATATCATCGATGATCGGAGTTGCGCTCGGTGTAATGGCTTTAATTACAGTAATTTCAGTTATGAATGGTTTTGAAAAGGAACTGAAAGACCGGATACTAGGGATGGCATCTCATGCCGTTATTGAAGAATCGAATGGTTTGAATGATTGGCAGTCTGTTATTCAAGGCGTAAAGAGCCATCCTGAGATTGTAGGTGCCGCGCCATATTTTCATGCAGAAGGCATGCTAACTAAAGATAAAGTTGTTCATGGAGTAATAATACGTGGGATTTTACCAGATGAAGAAAAAAACGTTGCTGTTGTTGCTGAAAAAATGATTGTAGGTAATTTAGATAATTTGAGAGCAACTGATTTTAATATCATATTAGGTAGTGAGCTTGCAAGAAAACTAAATTTACAAGTCGGAGATAAAGTAACATTAGTTGCTCCACAGGCAAATGTTACGCCTGCTGGAATCATACCTAGACTTAAACGTTTTACATTAACAGGAATTTTTGAAGCTGGAATGCATGAATTTGATAGCGGTCTTGCATTAATTCACATGAATGATGCGTTACGATTATTTCGTAAAGAAAACCCAACAGGAATACGAATAAAAACAAGTAATATATTAAAAGCCCCAACTATCAGCAGAGAAGTTGCGAGTCAGTTATCTAACAATTACTGGGTAATTGATTGGACCCAAAGGCATTCAAACTTTTTTCGAGCACTAAAAACGGAAAAGACGGTAATGTTTGTCATATTATCATTAATTGTGGCTGTTGCTGCATTTAATATTATATCAACGCTTGTTATGGCGGTATCAGACAAGCAATCAGATATTGCTGTTTTAAGAACACTTGGCGCAAGCCCTCAAAGTATTTTAAAAATTTTTATGATTCAGGGGACAATCATTGGTGTAATTGGTATTTTTTTGGGGGTTATTGGAGGTGTATGGTTAGCATCAAATATTGAAACACTAGTGCCTGCTTTAGAAAATATGCTTGGCTATAAATTTTTATCACCTGATGTTTACTACATAAGCGATCTGCCTTCCGACATGCATTGGAATGATGTTATATATATAGGGGTAATTTCTTTTATTTTATGCTTACTTGCGACAATTTATCCTGCATTAAAAGCAGCGAATATATTGCCTGCTGAGGCATTACGTTATGAATAGTCGATTAATTACTGGCCAAAATTTAAGGAAATCTTTTAATGATGGAAATTTATCTGTCAACGTTTTAAAAGGCGTTGAAATTAGTATCGAAAAAAAACAAAGCATTTCTATTATTGGTGCATCTGGCTCAGGGAAAAGTACATTACTACATTTATTAGGTGGACTAGATGTGCCTGATGGTGGAGATGTCCTTATCAATGGTAGAAGTATAAATAAATTAGATGATGATGAGCGTGGACAAATACGTAATAAGCATTTAGGTTTTATTTTTCAATTTCACCATCTATTACCTGAATTTACAGCAAGGGAAAATGTTGCAATGCCCCTATTAATTAGAAGACATTCAAAAAAGAGTGCTTTTTCTAAAGCTGAAGAATTTTTATCAGAAGTTGGGTTATCAGCACGCATGACACACAAACCAGGCGAACTTTCTGGGGGGGAGCGCCAGCGTACAGCAATTGCTAGAGCACTTGTTACTAATCCATCATGCATCCTTGCGGATGAACCAACAGGAAATTTAGATGAAAAATCTGCCAATGATGTTTTCGAATTGATTCTAAAGTTAAACCAAAACTATGGAAACAGTCTGATAATGGTTACACATAACCTAGAACTTTCTAGAAAAACGAATCAAGTTTATGAATTAAAAGATGGAATACTTAAAACATTATAAAATTTATTTTTTTGATTTATGTCTTTTCCCCCATTTTATAATTGCTCCAAATCGCCACATTAATCTAATTAGAAAATAAATTGTAGCAGATGATATTAAACCTAAAATAAAACAACCAATAAGTAGTGGTTCCCAAATATTAATGAATATTGTATTAAACCACTCTATTACAGATGTATTATCGGGAATAATGTTATTAATCTGAGATTCTTCAAGCCCTAAAAGTATTGAACCTAATTTGTAACTATAGAAAAATATAAATGGTATAGTAATTGGGTTGGTAAAAAATGAAAAAAGTATTGAAACTGGTAAATTCATTCTAAAGAATATTGCTAGTGCTGCAGCACTCAGTGTTTGAATTGGTAGGGGTATAAACGCACAGAATACCCCTATTGCCGCTCCACCAGCTGATGAACGTCTATGTATATGCCAAATATTTGGGTCATGCAGATATTCAGCAAATATTTTTAAGATACCATTAGATTCAACGCTTTTTTTATGCGGTATGTAGCGTTTGAAAAGATTACGAAAAGTCATCTATTTTTAAAATTTTTAACATGTAAAAAAGCGCGCTATTATAGGCTTAATATTTATTAATAGCAGCTAATTAGACTATTTTTTTGATCATATATGTACGTCTTTGTTTTCTTGCTAGAATGTACATTTTAGAGGTAAATTAATGTGTTTGAATTAATACGTGCCGGCGGATTTCTAATGTGGCCGATATTGGCTTGTTCTGTAGTTTCTATGGCTATCATTGCTGAGCGTTTTTGGTCGTTAAGAGAATCTAAAATAGCACCCGCGAGTTTAGTAGCTAATGTATGGCAATGGCATAAATCAGATGAACTTGATGCCAAACGTATCCAAGCCTTACGTATAAATTCTCCACTAGGCATGATTCTGGCGGCAGGTTTATTAAATCGAAAGCATTCACGTGAAATTATGAAAGAGAGCATTGAAGAAGTTGGTAGACTTGTAGCGCACAGTTTAGAGAGGTTTCTCAATACATTAGGAACGATATCTTCAATAACACCATTACTTGGGTTGTTAGGTACCGTGATTGGCATGATCAAAGTTTTTACAGTAATTACATCTCAAGGGGTTGGCGACCCTAGTGTTCTTTCTGAAGGCATCTCTGAAGCATTACTTACAACTGCTGCAGGACTTTCGGTGGCAATTCCAAGTTTAATGTTTTATCGCTATTTTCGCGGTAAAGTTGATGATCTAGTAGTTACAATGGAACAAGAGGCTTTAAAAATGGTCGAGGTTATGCATGGAATACGCGAAAGAGATAACCTAGATTGAAAAATAGCTAATGAATTTTAAATCAAAAAATAGAGATGAATTCAATCTTGATATTACACCATTAATTGATGTTGTATTTTTACTTTTAATATTTTTTATGGTCTCAACAACATTTAAACATGAGTCTGAGATCAACATAACCTTACCTAGCGCATCAAATAAAACAGTTAGTGAAAAACAAGATGCAATTAATGTCGGTTTAGACCTTGCGGGTAGTATCTATATTGATGGAAAAAAATTAATCAACTCTGAATTTAAAACAATTAAAGCAGCCTTATTTGATAAAATTAAAGATTCTAAAAAGCCACCTGTAATTATTAGCGCAGATGCTAATGTTAGATACCAGTCAGTTATATATCTATTAGATACGCTTCGTCAATTAGGATTAGTTAAGATAACTTACGCCACTCAAATTCTAGAAGACAAAGAAAAATAAATATCTAATATATATTTATGATAATTGCATTTATTTCAAGAATATTTATACAAAAGGTCTGGTGTACTAAGAATATTTTCAGTTTATTTCTTCTTCCGTTAAGTTGGTTGTACATATTTCTTGTCCAACTGAGGTACTTACTATATGACCTTGGTGTATTCTCAGTAGTAAAAATTAATGTTCCGGTAATTATTGTCGGGAATATCGTTATTGGTGGTACCGGAAAAACACCTCTTGTCATTTGGTTAGCTGAACACTTCAGGGAAAAGGGGTTTTCTCCAGGTGTTATTAGTAGAGGGTATGGTGGCACATATACGTTGGATATAGAATTAGTTAAACCCACTAGCGATCCTTTATTGGTGGGAGATGAACCGATAGTAATTGCACGAAATACTCATTGCCCAGTTATTGTGGGAAAAGATCGCGGAAAAGCTGCAAAAGAATTAGTGGAAAGGTACAAATGCGATATCATTCTTAGTGACGATGGTATGCAGCATTATTCACTTGCCAGAGATATCGAAATAATTGTTATTGATGCTGAGCGTCCTTTTGGAAATGGCTATTGTCTCCCCGCAGGCCCTTGTCGAGAACCTAAATTAAGACCATTTTTTGATGCTGATTTTATTGTCAATGCATATAAAGAAGATATTGATATATTTCGAAATGATCTCGTAGATCGATTACAGCTGGCTTATACTAGCGCTGGCATTATGGATTATCAGCCAAGTATCATAATGCATTATATCTACAAGGAATTAGCGCCGGTAAGTGAATCGACAAAAAGTATTTTATTATCAGATTTACAAGGAATGACTGTGCATGCAGTTGCAGGCATACATAATCCCGCTTATTTCTTTTCGTATCTACGTAAACAAAAATTAGATTTAATTATCCATCAATTTTCTGATCATCATATATTTACAGAAAATGATATAAAATTTGATGATAATTTACCGGTAGTTATGACCGAGAAAGATGCGGTAAAATGTTTCAAATTTTCAGATAGTAGACATTGGTATGTGCCAGTTAAGGCTGAATTAACCGAATCGTTTGCTTATGATCTAGATAAATACATGGAGAAAATATCTAATGGATAAAAGAATACTTGAGATTTTAGTTTGTCCTGTCACAAAAGGACCATTAATTTATGATAAGAAGAATCAAGAATTAGTTTCAAAATCAGCACGCCTTGCTTATCCTATCCGTGATGATATACCGATAATGCTTGAGGACGAGGCCAGAAAAATCACTGAAGAAGAATTGGAAAGATTTAAATAGTGCCAACTAATTTCTCTATAATTATACCAGCAAGATATGGCTCTACTAGGCTTCCTGGAAAACCCTTACTGCTCATAAATAATAAACCATTAATTCAACATGTATTTGAAACGGCTTCTGCTACAGAGGCTAAACAAATTATTATTGCAACTGATAACGATGAAATACTGGACAAAGTAACATCATTCGGCGGTAAAGCAGTATTAACTTCATCTACCCATAAATCAGGCACTGATAGAATCGCTGAGGTAGTTGAAAAATTAAGTTTTGATGATGAAGAAATAATTATTAACCTTCAAGGAGATGAATTTGGTTTGTCGCCATCTTTAATAAATCAATTAGCATCAAATTTATCAACAAATAAAGATTTTGATGTAGCAACATTATGTGCGCGCATTGATAATATAGATGAATATACAGACCCGAATGTAGTCAAAGTCGTTTTTAATATAAAAAATAAAGCTATTTATTTTAGTCGTTCCCCTATTCCTATTGATAGGGGTGGCGGTTTACCTGATGAGACTTATAAGCATATCGGAATTTATGCATATAGGGTGGGCTATTTAAAAGAAATTATTAAATTCGAAAGGTGTAAACTAGAAATTTCAGAACAGTTAGAGCAATTACGAATCTTATATAATGATGGCAAGATTCATTTAGGCGTTGTTGAAAATGCCAAAAATATTGGTATCGATACTAAAGAAGATTTAGAGATTGCTTGTTCTAATAATGGAAGCCGATAATATAGGTTTTATTATTTAGCTCTGTATGTAATTCTACCTTTGGAGAGATCGTATGGGGTCATTTCAACTGTAACTTGATCTCCCGTAAGAATTCGTATGTAGTGTTTACGCATTTTCCCTGAAATATGAGCAGTAATTATATGTCCATTTTCTAATTCTACTCGAAACATTGTATTTGGTAGTGTTTCTACAACTGTTCCCTCCATTTCAATTTGATCTTCTTTTGCCATATATTTTCTCGACTTTTAAAAAAGTTGTGATTTTGCACTAATTTTAAGAAACTGCATAGCGATTTTAATTATTTTTTTATATTAAGGTAGTCTTACTATAATCACAGTAATCATTTAGAATTTTGATGAATTCTTTCCTTGCGATGTGTTTTGCGCCAAGCGTTAAAAGATGATTAGAGCTCACTTGACAATCAATAATTTTAAATTTCATATCATTAAGTCGACGAGCAAGATGAATGAGTGTAATTTTTGATGCACTAGATTCTCTACTAAACATTGATTCGCCAAAGAATATTTTCCCCATTGCAATTCCATATAATCCACCAATAAGTTTTTCATTATGCCAACATTCGATAGAGTGAGCATAACCAGAATTATGTAGATGTGTATATGCTATTTTCATACTATCAGTCAACCAAGTATCATTATTATTTCTATTCATGGAGCACTCATTGATAACACTTTTGAAATCTTGATTGTACGTAATTTCAAATTTCTTTTTTCGCAAAATTTTTCTAAGACTATGTGAAATGTGAACCTCATTTGGCTTAATTACACATCTAGGATCTGGCGACCACCATAAAACAGGCTGACCTTCATTAAACCAAGGAAAAATTCCTTTTTTATATGCACAAAGTAATCTTTTCTCAGTAAGGGCGGCACCTATTGCAAGTAATCCATTGGGATTTTTTAATGAATCAGTAACATCTGGAAAATCTACCGCCATCCTTTTTTCTTTAATAAGG
>CAJWIE010000029.1 GCA_913041115.1 uncultured Legionellales bacterium
TGATTGGTGATTTACTAACTAAAAATGAAAAACTTTTGGTTGCTCGGGGTGGTTTTCATGGACTAGGAAATGCAAGATTTAAAAGCAGTATAAATCGTAGTCCTAGAAAAATAACTAAAGGAACATCTGGGGAAGTTAGAAATCTAAAACTAGAACTACAAGTATTGGCCGATGTAGGATTACTTGGAATGCCAAATACAGGTAAATCAAGTTTATTAAGGGCTGTATCAGAAGCCACACCTAAAATAGCAGATTATCCTTTTACTACAATGTACCCAAGTCTTGGTGTTGTAAAAGTTGATAATGAAGAGAGTTTTGTGATTGCTGATATCCCTGGTTTAATTGAAGGTGCCGCAGATGGGGTAGGCTTAGGTACTGAGTTTTTAAAACATTTAGGCAGAACTAATCTATTATTACATCTTGTTGATATGTGTCAGGATAAGGAAGATGTGTATGATGATATAGAAAGAATTGAAGTAGAATTAAGGCGATACGATAAGAGCCTTTCAGATAAAGATAAATGGTTAATATTAAACAAATCTGACTTATTATCAAATGAACTTATTGATGAGTTGAGTGAATATTTACTTAGTAAGTTAGGGGGCACAACAAAGATTTTTATAATTTCGGCTCTGACGGGATCGGGGTGTAAGGAATTAATTTATGCAATATATAATTGGATATCAGAAACGGAAAAAATTTAGTGAATAAAGAAAGAGAGAAAATTAAAGCAACACGACGCTGGGTGATCAAGATCGGCAGTGCTTTAATTACAGATAACGGTTGCGGATTAAAACACGATGTTCTTGATAATTGGGTTGGTCAAATTTCAACGCTGAATGAACGTGGCATCGATATTGTTATTGTATCATCGGGAGCAGTCGCTGAAGGCTTAACAAGGCTGGGATGGAAAGATAGGCCAAACATTATATCTAAATTACAGGCCGCCGCCGCTGTTGGTCAGATGGGTTTAATTCAAGCATATGAGGTTTGTTTTCAAAAATATAATAAACATACTGCGCAAGTTTTGTTGACGCACGATGATATTGCCGATCGGACTCGTTATCTTAATGCAAGAACAAGTTTGAATACTTTACTTCAGTTAGAGGTTATCCCAATTGTAAATGAAAACGATACCGTAGCTACTGACGAGATCCGACTTGGCGATAATGATACTCTTGCCGGTTTAGTTGCAAATTTAATTGATGCAGAATTACTTGTGTTATTAACCGATCAGAAAGGTCTCTACACATCTGATCCTCGTGAAAATGAGTCTGCAAAATTTATTGAGGAAGCCGAGGTTAATGATCCAGCCCTAATTAGTTACGCTGGCGAAAGTAATACTCAAGGACGTGGTGGTATGCACACAAAATTAAAAGCAGCATCAATAGCTGCTAAATCTAATACCAATACGGTAATTGCATCAGGGAATGAAAAATTAACTCTATTAAAAATTGCTGATGGTAATTTGGTCGGGACATTATTAACAACACCAAAAGAAACTTTAAGCGCGCGAAAACAATGGCTGGCAAACCAGTCACATGTAAAAGGGACAATTGCGCTTGATAGTGGTGCGGTGGCAGCTTTAGAAAAAAGCGGGAAAAGTTTGCTACCAATTGGAGTAAAATCCATCATAGGTGAATTTAAACGTGGTGAAATGGTTTCTTGTATAGACGATAGAGGAAAAGAAATAGCAAGAGGTTTGTCTAATTATAACTCAACGCAAGCTAGGCTAATTATTGGCAAGTCAAGCAAAGATATTCAGAAGTTACTCGATTGTGCTGAAGAAGATGAGATTATCCATAGGGATAATATGGTTTTACTTTAAAAGAACTTAGTAGACTAAATAAGATTTATATTAGATTATAAATTTAAAGCGCTTTCACGTGACTATTTAAGCGAGATTTATGTCTAGAGGCTTTGTTTTTATGTATGATTCCTTTTGAGACCATAGAATCAATAACTGGTACAGCTGCTTTGAAAGCATTTTGTGCTGCTTTTTTATCTTTAGCATCAATAGCGCTAATAACTTTTTTTATGCATGTACGTAACATTGAACGTTGACTTGCATTATGTAGACGTAATTTCTCAGATTGACGCGCACGTTTTTTTGCTGATGCAATATTTGCCACTCGTTAATTACTCCTGTTTTTTTTAAAGGCGCAACATCATGCTGATATTGGGACAATTTGTCAATCCTTTAGTGATGGTATGTTATGCTATTTGTATTTTTATCTGATAGGTAAAACATATAGAAAACCATGAAATATTGGAAAGTTTATGATTTTTTAGAAGGCAATATGAATGAGTTTTAAATTATTAAAATCAACACTAATAATAAGCGTTATGACCACAATTTCTCGTATTTTTGGTCTCATACGGGATATTGTAATTGGTGCCCTTTTCGGTCCAGGGTTGGGTATTGATGTATTTATTGTCTCTTTTAGGATTCCAAATTTTTTACGTCGATTATTTGCAGAAGGTGGTTTTTCTCAGGCTTTTGTCCCCATACTTTCAGAATATAAAGAAAAACGAAAAGATGAGGATGTGCAAAAATTAATAGATCAAACATCTGCAACACTTGGCCTAATTTTATTTATTATCTCATTAATAGGAATACTAATAAGCCCAATTCTTATTATGATCTTTGCGCCCGGTTTTTTAAATGATGCAAATAAAACTAACTTAGCAAGTGATTTACTTAGAATAACTTTTCCATATATATTTTTTATATCATTAACAGCATTTGCCGGCAGTATTCTTAATACGTACAAACATTTTGCAATACCAGCTTTTACACCAGTTTTATTGAATTTGTCTTTAATTGCTTGTGCAATATGGTTGGCCCCATTATTAGAAACCCCTGTTGAAGCATTAGCATGGGCCGTTCTTATCGCTGGATTTATTCAATTATTTTTTCAGGCTCCTTTTCTACTAAAAATAAAAAAGTTTCCAAAACCATCATTAAATAGTGACAAAGATGGAGTGAGACGTATCATTAAATTAATGGTGCCAATATTGTTTGCGGTATCTATTGTACAAATAAACCTATTGGTAGATACATTGATAGCCTCATTTTTAACTACTGGGAGCATTTCTTGGTTATATTTTTCAGATCGTCTTGTTGAATTTCCGCTCGGTGTATTTGGTATAGCTTTGGCTACTGCCGTACTACCTAATTTATCTGAAAAACATACACAAGGTTCATCCGAAAAATTTTCCGATACATTAGATTGGTCAATGAGGTGGGTTTGCATAATTGCTTTGCCAGCAGCTTTAGGACTTGCAATGTTGGCGAGTCCGTTATTGATAACTTTATTTCAATACAAAGAGTTCTCACAATATGATGTATTTATGACAAGTTATAGTTTGACAGCTTATGCTATTGGGTTACCCGCATTTATTTTTATTAAGGTTTTATCTGCAGGTTTCTTTTCTCGACAAGATACAAAAACACCAGTAAAAATTGGTGTGATTGCTGTAATTGCTAACTTTGTACTAAATATTTTATTGGTTTTATTATTTAACCGCATTAATTTAGGCCATGTTGGTTTAGCTTTAGCGACATCATTATCAGCTTATTTGCAAGCATTTTTATTATTTTGGAAATTAAAGAAAATACAGGTCTATCAGTTAAGAAAAAAATGGCTAGGGTTTATTCTGAAGATTATACTTGCAATGATTTTTATGGCGGGAATTATTGTATTTGGCATTGCCGATGTTTCAACTTGGTTTGATTGGAGTGTTTTTAGACGGGTACTTAATCTAATGATGTGGGTTTTTACAAGTATGTTAAGTTATTTTATTATTTTGTGGTTGACTGGATTACGTTTACGTAATATCACAACCTTATAATGACATTATAATTCATTTTTTTATCCTCTAATGGAATTTATTCACGGATTAGTTAATTTACGCAGACAACGTAAAGAATGTGCTGCAACAATCGGTAATTTTGATGGTGTTCATTTAGGACACCAACTTGTTTTAGAGCAGCTAAAGGAAACTGCTAAACGTTTTAACATAATTTCAACTGTACTTATATTTGAACCACAACCAATGGAATATTTTGATCTTGATGTATCACCATCACGATTAACTCGTTTACGTGAAAAATTACAACAATTTTCAAATTGTAATATCGATCGTGTTGTATGTTTAAAATTTAATCGAGAATTAGCTAATTTATCTGCACTTGATTTTATTGATGATATTTTATTGAAAGGGTTATCTGCCCAAAAGATAATTGTGGGCGATGATTTTCGGTTTGCAAGAAACAGAGAAGGAAATTACCAGCATCTACTAGAAATTTCTCAAGAGAAAAATTTCGAAGTATTTAAGACAGGTTCCTATGTTGAAGATGGTGAACGTGTTAGTAGTACTCTGGTTCGTGATGCACTTGCTCAAGGAGATATAACTAAAGCAAACCATTATTTAGGAAGACCATATACCATTAGCGGAAGAGTTGTTCATGGTGATAAACGAGGAAAAAAGCTTGGTTTTCCGACAATTAATATAGAATTACATAGAAATTTATCACCTGTTAGCGGTATTTTTGCTGGTTATGTTCATGGAATCGACGACAAAACACTTAATGCGGTAGTTTATATTGGCTCAAGACCAGTCTATGAAGGCGGGCGGGTTCTTTTAGAGGCGCATATACTTGAGTTTAATGAAGATATTTACGGGCGGCATATTCAGGTCGAATTAATTAATAAATTGCGTAATGATGAACATATAACTAGTGAGAAAGAATTGATTGAACAGATTAAGAAAGATATTTCTGAAACTAGGAAATGTCTAAAAAAATATAGTGATGAATAACTAGTAACTTAATAATGAAAAACTATAAAGATACATTAAATTTACCAAAAACAGATTTTCCAATGAAAGCAAATCTTGCTCAGCTTGAGCCTGAGATATTAAATAGCTGGAAGGAGAATAATTTATATCAAAAGATAAGGGAAAAGTGTAACGGCAATAAAAAATTTATTTTGCATGATGGTCCGCCATATGCAAATGGTGATATTCATATAGGCCATGCTGTTAATAAAATTCTTAAAGATATTATTATCAAATCGAAAGGTTTTTGTGGACTTGATGCTCCCTATGTTCCTGGCTGGGATTGTCACGGACTACCGATTGAATTACAGGTCGAGAAGAAAATTGGAAAAGCTGGTGTAAAAGTTGAGCCTAGAGTATTTCGTGATGCATGTCGTGAGTTTGCATTAAAACAGGTAGATAGACAAAGGATTGATTTCGAACGTCTTGGAGTGCTTGGTGATTGGGAGAAACCCTATCTGACGATGAGTTATGATACCGAAGCTAATATTATCCGGGCACTTGGTAAAATTATTGAGGAAGGTCATTTACATAAAGGCGTTAAGCCAGTTCATTGGTGTATTGACTGCTGTTCTGCCTTAGCAGAAGCTGAGGTTGAGTATCATGAAAAACAATCGCCTTCAATTGATGTTCGATTTCGTGTTAATGAATATAGTGAGCTACTTAAAAAATTTAATATAGAGAAAAATGTTAATTCTGTTTCTGTTGTTATTTGGACGACAACACCATGGACTTTGCCTGCAAATCAGGCTGTTGCCTTACATCCGGAAAATAAATATGTATTAGTGTTGGTTAATGATGAAATATTAATCATAGCTGATGAATTATATAAAGCTGTTTTAAATCGTTATGGTTTTACAGACTACGAGGTTTTATCAAACTGCTCTGGTTCAAAATTAGAAGGCTTAAATCTCAAACACCCTTTTTATGAACGAATTGTTCCTGTTGTATTAGGTGAGCATGTTACATTTGAAACAGGTACTGGTGCGGTACACATTGCGCCAGGACATGGGCAAGATGATTACATAGTTGGGCAAAGATATAATTTACCTGTTGATAATCCAGTCGCTGATAATGGATGTTTCGTATCCGATACAGAAATATTTGCTGGCCAACATGTATTTAAAGCTAATGCTTCTGTAATTTCTATTCTAGAAGATAATAGTAATTTATTACTACAAGAAACTACACAACATACTTATCCGCATTGCTGGCGCCACAAAACTCCTATAATTTTTCGTGCAACGCCACAATGGTTTATTAGTATGGAGAATAATGGGTTGAGAGAACAGGCATTGAATATAATTAACGACATTAGTTGGGAGCCTTCGTGGGGTAAAGAAAGAATATACGGAATGATTGAAAATCGACCCGATTGGTGTATTTCCAGGCAGCGCACCTGGGGTGTTCCAATTCCTGTTTTTATTCATCAGGAAACTCAAGAATTACACCCAGAAACATCTGAAATTATCTTAAAAGTTGCTGAAATTGTAGAACAAAAAGGTATTAATGTTTGGTTTGATTTAGATGCAACTGAAATACTCGGAAGTAATTCTGAAAATTATATGAAAGTAACGGACACGCTCGATGTTTGGTTCGATTCAGGTGTTACCCATGATACGGTATTGCATAATGATAAGCGCTTAGCATGTCCTGCTGATCTTTACCTAGAGGGTTCAGACCAACATCGTGGTTGGTTCCAATCCTCGCTTTTAACCTCTTTAGCAATAAATAAAAATCAAAAACCTTATCGTTGTGTTGTAACACATGGTTTTACTGTGGATGCAACTGGCATGAAAATGTCGAAATCAAAGGGTAATGTTATTGCCCCACAGAAAGTTATGAATGTTTATGGCGCAGATATTTTACGTCTTTGGGTTGCCGCGACAGATTATCGATCTGAAATGAATGTGTCGGATGAAATATTAAAAAGAATAGCAGACGCATATCGACGAATTCGTAATACTTCTCGTTATCTTTTGTCAAACTTAGATGATTTTGATCCAAATAAAAATAGTATTGGTTTCTCAGATATGTTGGATTTAGATAAATGGATTTTTGAACATGCTATAGATTTGCAAAAAGAAATTATTAAAGCTTATGGTAAATTTGAATTTCACCTAATCTATCAATTATTACACCAGTTTTGTGTTGTTGAAATGGGGGGATTTTATCTTGATATAATAAAAGACAGACAGTACACAACAGGAAAAGACAGTTTAATTAGGCGTTCAGGGCAAACAGTTATGTACCATTTAATACAAATGCTGGTTAGATGGTTAGCGCCAATTATGAGTTATACGGCTGATGAGATATGGAAGTACATACCGGGAGATAAAAACATTTCAGTTTTTTTAGAGGATTGGTATGAAAATGAAATAGGGGATGTGGATTCAAAATCAAGGAAAGCTCGTTGGGAAACTATTATTTCAGTTCGTGATGAGGCAAACAGGCAATTTGAAAAATTGCGTAATGATGGAGTAATTGGATCTTCATTAGATGCTGAAATCGATATCTACTGTAATAAAGATTTATTTAACGAACTTAATTTTGTTAAAGACGAGTTAAAGTTTGTCTTAATTTCATCAAGCGCTAAAATTTATCCATTGGATAAACGCAGCAATGAAGCATTAGAAACAGGTATTCCAGATTTATTTATTCTTGCAAAACAATGCGAGCATGAAAAATGTGTGCGTTGTTGGCATAGACATGAAAGTGTTGGTACAAATGATTCATATGAAACGTTATGTTCACGTTGTATTGAAAATATTACAAAGGATGGTGAAGTTAGGTTATATGCTTAATATAAGGGTGCCTTATGTTTAGATGGTTAACTTTCTCGGTAGTAATTGTTATTTTAGATCAAATAACAAAATTCTATTCAATCAAATTTCTAGTTCTTCACGAACCAAAATATATCTATGACGGATTAAATTTCACTTTGATGTATAACACGGGTGCAGCGTTTAGTTTTTTGAGCGATGCCGGAGGCTGGCAACGTTGGTTTTTTATAGGTGTTTCGTGTTTTGTCAGTATCATAATCGTCATATGGATGTACAACACGTTAACAAAAAGCCGATATTTGCTATTAGCATTGTCTTTTATACTCGGCGGTGCATTAGGTAATTTATGGGATAGACTCACTCTTGGGTATGTTGTCGATTTTATTGAGGTTTATTATCAGGATATGTATTGGCCGGCATTTAATATAGCAGATTCATCAATTACAATAGGCGCTGTTCTCTTAATTTTAGATACTTTTTTGATTGATCGCACAAAGAACAAATTGTAGTGTACTAAGTCTATTTTTTTTATAATGAAACTTTAATATTTATTATCAATGTTTTAGGGTATTTTGAATGCAGATATTACTGGCAAATCCACGAGGTTTTTGTGCAGGCGTTGACCGAGCAATTGAAATCGTTGAAAGAGCATTAGAATTATTCGGGGGGCCCGTTTATGTCCGTCATGAGGTTGTGCATAACAAATATGTAGTTAATTCACTTCGTCACAAAGGCGCAATTTTTGTTGAGGAACTTGATGAAGTACCTGACAAGTCAACGGTTATCTTTAGTGCTCATGGAGTATCAAAAGCAGTTCGTGATGTAGCTTCGCGACGAGGGTTAAGAGTTTTTGATGCGATATGTCCGCTTGTAACTAAGGTCCATATGGAAGTGGGCAAATATCAGGATGAAGAAAGGGAATGTATTTTGATTGGACACGAGGGCCATCCTGAGGTCGAAGGTACGGTTGGTCAATATCAACCAAAATCAGGTAGGGGTGGGATGTATATCGTTGAGTCAGCTGAAGATGTAATGAAACTAAAAGTTAAGAACCCGAATTTTTTAGCTTTTGTTACACAAACAACATTATCAATGGATGACACATCTGAAGTTATTAATGCATTAAGAAAACGATTCCCAAAGATTGACGGACCAAAAAAGAAAGACATATGCTATGCAACACAGAATAGGCAGGATGCTGTAAAGAAATTAGTAAAAGAATGTGATTTGATTCTAGTTGTTGGTTCACCTAACAGTTCTAATTCTTCACGATTAATGGAAATATCTCAAAAGGCAGGTGTGCCAGCATACCTAATTGATGATGCAACAGAAATCAAAGACGAGTGGCTGGACGGAAAAGAAAACATTGGATTAACAGCAGGTGCATCTGCCCCTGAGATTCTAGTAGAAGAAGTTATAAAAAAATTAAAAATAGTAGGTGCCTCACTAGTTAAAGAATCACCAGGTATTAAAGAGAGCGTCGTTTTTTCTTTACCAAGAGAGTTAATAAAAAAAGTCGAAGAGACAGCGTAGAATTTTTTGTAGCATAGCAAAAGGTGCTTAATCATACTTTCTTAATCAAGGGTGCGATTGATATTAAGAAGAGAAACCCTATCAATAATTACAATTCAATATTGATATGAAATACGATTATATTGTTATCGGTGGCGGTATTATTGGCATGACAACTGCGAGAGAGATTGCAATTCGTGGTGCAAGTGTTGCAGTTTTAGATCGCCAGTTATTTGGTAACGAAGCGTCAAGGGTAGCTGGCGGAATTTTATCGCCTATGCGTCCCTGGATCGAGAATCGAGCTTCTATAATTCTTTCTGAACAAGCAAAAACGTTATACCCAGATTTTACTCTCAGTCTAAAAAATGAAACAGGCATTGATACTGAATATGTTAAATCTGGTTTAATTATTATTAATAAAAAACATGCTCAAGAGACTAAAAATTGGGCTTGTAAGAATAAAATTCAATTTACAGAAGAAACAAATGTAAATCACTCAAAGATTAATATTCCAGAACATTCTATTTTGCTTCCGGAAATATTTCAGGTTAGACCACCGTTATTACTAAAAGCATTATATAAAAACCTAAAGAATCTTTCTGTCAATCTATTTGAAAATTCTAAAATTTCACGTATAGCAGTAAATAATAATAAGTTTGAATATATAAAATTGAATAATGACAAAGAATTATTTGCCGATCATCTTATTTTTACAACAGGCGCTTGGAGTAAGCTATTATTAAACTATATAAATAAGGATGCTGATGTAAAACCGATACGCGGACAAATAATCTGCGTTCGATCTGATAATCTTATTGCAGATAAAATTATTTTAGATGGAAGTTATTATTACATCCCAAGACTCGATGGCAATATACTTCTAGGGAGCACTATGGAAGATGTCGGTTTCGATAATGAAACCACTGAAATAGCTAGAAATCGATTACTTGATTGGGGGAGTTCTATAATACCCGAATTGGCAGACGCAGAATTTATTGGGCACTGGTCTGGTTTACGTCCGGCAACTAATGACGGTAAACCCATTATTGGAGCAGTCCCTAATTTTAAGAATATTTACATCAATACGGGGCATTTTCGAAAAGGAATATTACAAGCCCCCTCATCAGCTAAATTGTTAACAGATTATTTGTTTGATAATCCTTCTTTCATGGATATTAATAGTTTTAGTCTAGAACGTACTACTAATACAAAAAAAATAGCCTAATAGATGATAATCACTCTTATTTAGACTCCACTTTATTGTGAGCATCTAATATAATATCTGGATGAAACATGATTTAGACAATCAGGATTGTATAAAAATGAGCAAGAGGCCTGCTTTTAAAACCTTATCTTCATTTGACATCAAACCGACAAGTCAACGTATAGATATAGCTAATATTATTTTTCGTAAAGATCAACATCTTTCCGCTGAGGATATTATTACGACGCTTAATGATAATGGTAGTACTATTTCCAGGGCAACTATATACAACACGCTCAATTTATTTGCTCAAAAAGGACTTATTCAGCGTGTGGTTATTGATTCTTCAAAAATCTATTATGACTCCAAGACAACACCACACTCTCATTATTACAACATAGATACTGGTGAAATTTCAGATTTTAAATGTGAGAATGTTAAGATTAGTCCACTACCCGAATTACCAGAAAACACGTTGCAGGATGGTATAGATATTGTTGTTCGTGTTAAAAATTCTAAATAAAAGTAAGAAATTTTTTAGATAAATAATAATAAATTAAGGAAATTATAAAAAAGAGGCCATTATGAAATTAGAAACTATAGCAGTTCATGGCGGTTATTCGCCGGAACCTACAACTAAAGCAGTAGCTGTTCCAATATATCAAACAACATCATATGCTTTTGACGATACTCAACATGGCGCTGATTTATTTGACTTGAAAGTTGAGGGCAATATCTACACGCGTATCATGAACCCAACAACAGCAGTTCTAGAACAAAGAGTTGCGGAAATGGAAGGAGGTATCGCCGCTTTAGGATTATCATCTGGTATGGCTGCTATCAACTATGCAGTTCTAACCATTGCAGAATCTGGAGACAACATTATTTCAACAAGTAGTTTGTATGGCGGTACATATAATTTGTTTGCGCATACATTTCCTCAACTGGGAATAGAGACACGTTTTATTGATGCACCAAATTATGAAGAAATAACAAAATTAGCAGATGACAGAACAAAAGCTGTTTTTTGTGAGTCTATTGGTAATCCTGCTGGGAATGTAGCCGATCTTGGGAAAATTTCTGAGCTAGCCCACAGTAAGGGAATTCCTGTTATCGTTGATAATACGGTACCAACACCATACTTATGCCGTCCTTTTGAGCACGGGTGCGATATTGTTGTTCATTCGTTAACAAAATATATGGGTGGACATGGCAGCAATATTGGTGGCGTTCTTGTCGATTCAGGTAAATTTCCATGGGCTGAACATGCAAGTCGTTTTAAACGATTAAATGAACCAGATCCATCATACCATGGTGTTGTCTACACAGAAGCTTTAGGACCAGCGGCCTACATTGGTCGTGCCCGAGTCGTTCCATTGAGAAATACTGGTTCGGCAATATCCCCGATGAATAGTTTTATGATTCTTCAAGGTATTGAAACATTGCCTGTCAGAATGGATCGGCATTGTGAGAATGCAGTTGAAGTAGCCAATTATCTTTCAAAACATGATAAGGTTGATTGGGTTCGATTTGCAGGATTCTCTGATCATCAAGATTATCAATTATTAAAAAAATATTGTAGTGGTAAGGCAGCAGGAATATTGAGTTTCGGTATTAAAGGTGGCATAGAGGCAGGCACAAAATTTATTGATGCGCTAGAATTGATTACGCGCCTTGTTAATATCGGTGATGCGAAATCATTAGCATGTCATCCAGCAACAACAACTCATAGACAATTATCACCAGAAGAACTTGCGAAAGCAGGTGTATCAGATGACCTTGTGAGATTATCTGTGGGCATTGAACATATTGACGATTTATTAAGTGATATAGAACAAGCTCTAGCAAAAGCGTAAGTTAGATAATTTTTTTATCATTAGGTTGTATATTTATATGCAATTATTTCCTATTGTTATTTTATTATTATTTCTATCTTTAGCTTGTTCTCAATCCAGTGATCCAAAGCATTATTTTTATAAAGGCCAATATAAAAAAGCATTTTTATTGTGGAAGTCGTTAGCTAGCGGCGGCGATTCAGCTTCACAGAATTATCTTGGAATTCAATATTATTTAGGATTAGGTGTTGAAAGAAATTTAGAGTTAGCAAAAAAATGGTATGAAAAAGCTGCTTCACAAGATTTTGCTGATGCCCAATATAATCTCGGTGTTATGTATGAGAACGGCGAATTTGTTGAGCAAGATTTTATTACCGCTTCGATGTGGTTTTATGCAGCCTCTAAAAATGGCAATAAGAATGCAAAGAAGAGAATCGATAATTTACTTAACGATGATAAATTATTTCCGAACCAATACAATCACGCAAAAACTTTAGCAGAAGAATATTTTACAACAGAAATAAAGTAACTAATGCAAGATTAATTTTTAATATCCTAAAAAAGAGAGAGACTAGACAAAAACTCTCTAAACTCTCTAGTCCTGATAAATTCAATAGATAATTTTTTTCATCAGCCATTGAATTTAGACATTGGGGAGATTATCGTAGAGGGTGTGAGATATAAAAAAGATAAAAAATATATAAATAATAAAAAAATTAATAAAAACAATAGTATAGAAACAACATAACAATCTCAAACAGTTAAGTGTAGGGAAGGAGGGGGGATCCATGTCCAAATCAAACGTAAGTTCAGCTAAATCACAAGAATATTTTAATCGTTATATGGAAGGGGTTAAAAAACGTAATCCCGGTGAGCCTGAGTTTGTGCAGGCCGTATATGAAGTTGCATCGACTATATTCCCATTTATTGCAGATAAACCTATCTACCATGAAATGCAGATTTTAGAGCGTATGGCAGAGCCAGAGCGCGTGGTTTCTTTTCGCGTACCATGGGCTGATGATAAGGGAAATATCAGGACTAATCGTGGGTGGCGTGTTCAATTTAATAGTGCAATTGGCCCATATAAAGGGGGTTTGCGTTTCCATCCTTCTGTTAATCAAAGCATTCTCAAATTTTTAGGATTCGAACAGACATTTAAAAATAGTTTGACTGGATTACCAATGGGCGGCGGTAAAGGTGGGTCGAATTTTAATCCAAAAGGGAAATCCGAACTTGAGGTAATGCGTTTTTGCCAGAGTTTTGTTACCGAACTTTATCGACATATTGGCGCAGATACCGATGTACCAGCTG
>CAJWIE010000030.1 GCA_913041115.1 uncultured Legionellales bacterium
TTGAAACCTTAGTAGAGGCAGGTTATGCCCCAGAGATGGCGTATTTTGAATGTTTACATGAGACAAAATTGATTGTTGATCTAATTTATGAAGGCGGTATTGCGAATATGCGCTATTCAATTTCAAATACTGCAGAGTATGGTGATTTTACGCGCGGACCTCGTATTATAACTAATGAAACAAAACGTATAATGAAAGATATATTAGCAGAGATTCAAAGTGGTGAGTTTGCACGCGAATTTATTTCGGAATATAAAAATGGCGCTCCTACAATGGAAGAAAAAAGACGTGTGAGTCGTGAACATGGAATTGAGATTATTGGAGAAAAGTTGAGATCAATGATGCCATGGATCGGAGAAAATAAATTGGTCGATGAAGAAAAGAATTGATTAAATTTTATATATCTATTTTTAAGTTTCTTAAGAAAATTTATTTTTGAGTATAGAGTTAAATGTCAAGCAACCATTATCCTTTTATAGCAAGAGAGGCTTGGCCAATATTAATTATAATTTTTAGTATTGTTTTCCTTGCAAAGTTTTTTCTTAGTGGACCTATATTCGTATTTTTATTGCTTATCCTATTAATTACTATTTTTCTTTTTCGTGATCCTTATAGAGAAATACCCTCACAACCATTAGCTGTTGTTAGTCCAATACACGGTATTATTTCGAAAGTTGGGGAAGCAAAAGAAATTCGTTTAAATACGGATACAATACGTATTCGGGTTGTGATGCGTATTACTGATATCTATTCATTGCGAAGCCCAATTGAAGGAAAAGTTATTGAGCAATGGTATAACCCGTCATGCAAGAATCAATCCCATCAGCATCTAGATTTTCACGTTCAATCCGATGAAGGCGATGATATTATAACTGCAATTAGATTTAGAAATATAATGCACAGGTCTCATATATATTTGAATTCTGGCGAAAGAGTTGGTCAAGGACAGCGCTGCGGATATCTATCTTTTGGCGGTGTTGTTGATCTTTTTTTGCCGGTTGAATCAAAAATTCTTGTTAAGGTTGGACAATACGTGGATTCAGGTAGTACCGTATTAGCTGAATTAATACATTCAGAACCGTTGAGTTCAGTAAAAGAATAGTTAGAATAATTAACCTTATTCTTTATTCCTTGTTTAAGTTAATAACTTTCAAGGGTAAACTTCCCTACTAATTTTTTTAAAAGCGGTGTTGAGAACAGTGACAAAATCTGGACGTGGAATTTATTTATTACCAAATTTGCTAACAACGGGAGCATTATTTTCTGGTTTTTATTCTATCGTAGCGGCTATGAATCAGAATTTCGATTCTGCCGCTATTGCAATTTTTGTCGCAATGATACTTGATGGTATGGATGGTCGAATTGCTAGATTAACGAATACCCAGAGTGCATTTGGAATGCAATATGATAGTCTCTCAGATATGATTTCATTTGGTTTGGCCCCGTCACTAGTAGTCTATCAATGGGCATTATTTGGTATGGGGAAATTAGGCTGGTTAGCTGCTTTTGTTTATACAGCATGTGCGTCATTAAGGTTAGCACGGTTTAACACCCAAGCGACAAGTGTTGATAAACGTTATTTTCAGGGTTTACCGAGTCCAGGCGGGGCTGCTGTATTAGGCGGGCTTGTTTGGTTTGGGAATAATTTTGGGTTGGCTGATGACACAGCTATTGCGATTATGTGTTCTCTACTAACAGTTGTCGTTGGTTTATTAATGGTTAGTAATATTAGATATCATAGCTTTAAAGAATTTGATCTTAAGAATCGTATTCCATTTATGGCTTTTCTTATAATAGTTCCTGTATTTGTTCTAATTGCAATAGAACCAGCTTCAGTTCTATTTCTTTTAGCAATATCTTATACAATTTCTGGACCAATTTTTACGTTGATTTTATTACATCGTCATAGGGCAGCAAGAAAAGATGCAAGATAAATTAATTGTTTTTGATACAACTTTGCGTGATGGAGAACAAAGCCCCGGAGCGTCAATGACCAAAGACGAAAAACTTCGTATCGCAAAGGCGTTGGAGAAAATGCATGTTGATATAATTGAAGCTGGTTTTCCAATTGCAAGTCATGGAGATTTTGAGGCTGTTAAGTCAGTTTCAGAATTGATTACCGAGAGTACTGTATGTGGTTTGGCAAGAGCACTAGATAAGGATATAGATTGTGCGGCAGATGCACTAAAGCCGGCAAAATCTTTTCGTATTCATACTTTTTTAGCAACGTCGCCTATACATATGCGGGAAAAATTACGAATGGAACCTGAGCAAGTTATTGATAATGCAGTTAAGGCAGTTAAACGAGCAGGAAAATATACAGATAATATAGAATTTTCCCCCGAGGATGCCGGACGTTCTGAATTTGATTTTTTATGCCGTGTAATTGAGTCGGTAATTAATGCTGGCGCAAAAACAATCAATATACCAGATACAGTCGGTTATAACTTGCCGCAATACTTTGGAGAGTTAATAGGCAATCTAATAAAAAATATACCAAATTCTGATAAAGCAATATTTTCAGTGCATTGTCATAATGATCTTGGGCTTGCAGTAGGCAATTCCTTAGCTGCTGTTTTAAATGGCGCAAGACAAGTTGAATGTACAATAAATGGTTTGGGGGAACGTGCTGGTAATGCGGCCTTGGAAGAAATAGTTATGTCGGTAAAAACACGAAAGGATGTGTTTTCATGCGATACCAATATCGATACAAGTCAAATTGTTCATTGCTCAAGACTCGTTTCAACAATTACAGGTTTTCCAGTACAACCAAATAAAGCCATTGTTGGTGCTAACGCATTTGCGCATGAATCAGGTATCCACCAAGATGGTGTTTTGAAAAGTCGTGAAACTTATGAAATTATGCGTGCTGAAGATGTTGGGTGGAATGCTAACAGAATGGTTTTGGGTAAGCATTCAGGACGTAATGCTTTTCGTACACGTTTAGAAGAACTGGGTATTACTTTTAAGAAAGAAGAAGAATTGAACGCAGTTTTTTCGCAATTCAAGGAATTAGCTGACAAAAAACACGAAGTCTATGATGATGATTTGCAAGCACTGGTTAGTGACACAATACAAGGAAGTGCAGACGAGAGAATAAAACTTATTTCTCTTAAGGTGGGGACTGAGACGGGGGTAAAGCCAAGAGCACAAGTTATATTATTAATTGATGGAAAAGAAAAGCGTGCCAATGCTGAAGGCGGGGGGCCAGTAGACGCAACATATAAGGCTATTGAAAGTATGGTTGAGAGTGGCTGTAATTTACAATTATATTCGGTTAATAACATAACCGATGGCACAGATTCACAAGGTGAGGTGACAGTCCGTATAGATAAGGGTGGGCGTATAGTTAATGGTCTTGGAGCTGATACCGATATTGTGATTGCGTCTGCTAAGGCTTATATCAATGCGCTAAATAAGGTTTTTGACCAAAATGTGCGTGCACATCCACAGCAAGTGTAAAATTATATATGAATGGTATTCGTCAACATCAATATTTAAAAGAGATTGGTATTACAGTTTGGTTAGAACGCAAATTAGCGGGTAAAGAAACCACTGGTTTTAATGTTAAAAGTGTTTCCAAAGAAAATAGACTTTTAGAAACAGAATTAGATAAAAATCTAGACTATCTTTCAAGTCAGGTTCAAACATGCAATTTTTGTGAATTACACAAGTTTAGAACAAAAGCTGTTTTTGGTATCGGTAATAAGAATGCAGACTGGTTAGTTATTGGCGAAGCACCTGGTGTAGAGGAAGATCTTAAAGGAGAGCCCTTTGTTGGCCGTGCAGGAAAGTTATTAAATGCAATGTTACTTTCTATGGGACTACAAAGAAAAGAGGTATTTATTACCAACATATTAAAATGTAGGCCACCAAAAAATCGTGATCCAAAATTAGACGAGGTAGAGGCTTGTGGAAATTATTTAAGGCAGCAAATTGAACTAATTAAACCGAAGGTTATTCTTGCGCTTGGGCGAATAGCAGCACAAAATTTATTAAAATCGACTACACCAATTGGTAAAATGAGAGGCAATTCTTATCTATATCCAGGTAGTGATTTGCCAGTGGTCGTGACTTATCATCCAGCATATCTGCTTCGTTCTCCTACCGAGAAACGTAAGGTTTGGGAAGATCTAAAATTTGCTCAAAATATATTTAGGGGATTAATATGAGTGCGGTAATCCCAATGCCCGAAATATATATTCGGCCTATGATAGAGCAAGATGTTATCTCCATCATTAATATTGAAAAAAATTCGTATGATTTTCCTTGGAGCGAAACAATTTTTCAAGATTGTTTACGTGCAGGTTATAGTTCTTGGGTTATCGAAAATAATAAGATTCTCATTGGTTACGGTATTATGTTAATTACCTCAGATGAATCACATATCTTAAATTTATGTGTCCACCCTGATTATCAGTCTATGGGGGTTGGCAAGCAACTATTAGATTATTTTTTATTTCTGGCTAGAAGACAGAATATTCATAGGATTTTTTTAGAGGTTAGGCCAACTAATTTTAGAGCTATTAAGCTTTATATAAGTATGGGGTTCAATGAGATAGGAAAACGTCGGAATTATTATCCAACGAAGATTGGACGAGAAGATGCACTAATTTTAGCAAAAACTTTATTAAAAGAAGAATTGTAAATGACCAGAAAAGAAAGTAAAAAAAATATCGAAGGTCTACCAGATTTTCTAACATTAGAATCTTTTGTCGGTAATACTCCTTTAGTAAAACTGCAACGTTTATCAGGAAATTCAAGTAATGTTATCTTAGGTAAGCTTGAAGGCAATAATCCTGCAGGTTCGGTAAAAGATAGGCCAGCAATGAGTATGATTAAACATGCAGAATTACGTGGCGAGATTAAATCTGGTGATACATTAATTGAGGCAACTAGTGGGAATACTGGCATTGCTTTGGCTATGGCAGCAGCAATACGCGGGTATCAGATGATATTAGTAATGCCTGAGAATATGAGTGTTGAACGACGCGCAGTAATGAAAGCTTTTGGCGCAGAAATTGTATTAACTTCAGATGAAGGTAGCATGGAAGAGGCAATAGATGTTTCTCGTGAGTTAGAGGCAAAAGGAAAAGGTAAGATACTAGATCAATTTGCTAATCCGGATAATCCTCGTTCACACTATGAAGGCACAGGACCCGAATTATGGAAAGACACTAATGGAAAGATCACGCACTTTGTAAGCGCAATGGGTACAACAGGAACGATAATGGGGACGTCGCGTTTTCTAAAAGAAATGAACTCGGATATACAAATTATTGGTGTTCAGCCTGAAGATGGCGCGCGTATTCCTGGTATACGGAGATGGCCTCAGGAATATATGCCGAAAATTTTTGAACCGGCAAGAGTTGATAGAGTTATTGATGTAACACAAGAACTTGCAGAAAAAACAACTATTGCTCTTGGAAAGATGGAAGGTATATTTGCAGGCATTTCTTCAGGAGGTTCTGTTGCTGCAGCGCTTCAGATATCCAATGAAGTTGAAGATGCTGTCATAGTTTCAATTATTTGCGATCGGGGCGATCGTTACCTTTCAACAAATGTTTTTCCCGAATAAATTTAGTCAGAAATAGTATTCTGGAATGAATATTCTTGTTTTTGATATTGAGACAATTCCAGATATTAATTCAGGAAGAAAGATTTTCAATCTAGAGGGTCTTAACGATAAGAACGTTGCCGAATTAATGTTTAGTTATCGTTATCAACAAAGCGATGGCAGAACAGAATTCTTACAACATTATTTACATCAGATTGTGACAATATCTGTTTTTCTGAAAACGGATGATAAATTAAATATATGGTCATTAGGAGATAAGGATTCATCTGAAGCAGAATTACTCAAACGTTTTTTTGAGGGTATAGAACGATATACTCCAACGATTGTTTCTTGGAATGGGAGTGGTTTTGATTTGCCAGTCATACATTATCGTTCACTTATTCATGGTGTTTCTTCACAACGTTATTGGGAAAACGGCGATGACGATCAGTCTTTTCGTTGGAATAACTATTTAAGTCGCTTCCATAGTAGGCACACAGATCTAATGGATGTCTTATCAGGGTATATAACAACAGCTAGAGCACCACTAAATGAAATCGCTACTATTCTGGGTTTTCCAGGGAAAATGGGCATGAGCGGCGAAAAAGTTTGGGATTACTATTTGGCTGGTGACATTGAATCTATCCGTAACTATTGTGAAACTGACGTTCTTAATACCTACTTAGTTTATTTAAGATATCAATTAATACGTGGGAAATTAACTAATGACCTGTTTATTGAAGAGTGCCAAAAAGTTCGTGATATGCTAAAAAATGAAAGAAAAACACATCTAAAAGAGTTTCTTGAAGTTTGGAAGGTTGGTTAAAATATACTTTTACACTGTAACTGTTTTCTGGAAATTAATGAGAACGGAAAAAAAAATATTAAAAACTAAATCTCTATTAATATTATTTGTTTTACTTTCCCAATTTTTTATTAATAGCTGTAAAGATATAGATAGAAATACGATAGCAATTGGTTTAAATACAAACCCAATAACCTTAGATCCACGTTATGCAACTGATGCAATTTCATATCGTCTAATACGATTACTTTACAAAAGTTTAATTGATTTCGATGAAGAATTTCATGCTAAACCTGAACTAGCAGATTGGGAAAAGATCTCACCAATTCACTATAGGTTTACATTAAGAGAAAAATTAAATGAATTTCATGACGGTTCTTTATTAACATCCGAAGATGTAAAGGCAACATATGAATCGGTATTAAATCCAGAGAAGATATCGCCGCATAGGAGTTCGATTGCGATGATAGAATCTATTGAAGTTGTGGGTCGAAATATTATTGATTTCAAATTATTGTATCCAGATCCTCTTTTTCCTGGGCGTTTGGTGATAGGTATTTTGCCTAAGAAACTAATATCGAAAAAACATAATTTTGCTAGAGAACCTATCGGGAATGGACCAATGAAAATTGTAGATTTTAAAAATGACAATCATCTAAAATTATTACGCCTTCATGACAATAAGATAATTGAATTTATTACCTTAAAAGATCCTACAGTAAGAGTTCTGAAGTTATTAAAAGGCGAGATCGATTTGATTCAAGGTAACTTACCTCCTGAGATTATAGCCTGGTTGGATCAAAAGAAGTCAATTCATGTAAAGAAAAAAATAGGAAATACTTTCACATATCTTGGTTTTAATATGGAAGACCCCATTGTGGGTAATATTTTAATTAGAAATGCAATCGCCCATGCAATTGATAGAGAATCAATAATAAAATATGTGATGGGGGCATCAGCTAGGAAAGCTGAAGCATTGTTGCCCCCGGAGCATTGGGCTGGTAATTCTAATTTAACAGGTTTTGATTATAACCCTGAAAAATCAAGAATATTGATTAAGCAAGCTGGTTACAGTGACTCATATCCAATTAGATTAGTTTATAAAACATCAAATGATCCTTTTCGATTACGTTTAGCGACAATTATCCAGCACCAATTGGATTCTGTTGGAATTGAGGTAGAAATACGCAGTTATGATTGGGGAACTTTTTATGGTGATATTAAAGAAGGACGCTTTCAAATGTATAGTCTGTCGTGGGTTGGGTTAAAGGTACCCGATATTTTTCACTATATATTTCACAGCAAATCAATTCCTCCGTATGGCGCTAATCGAGGTAGATTTAAAGATAAAAATGTTGATTCAATTCTGGAGTTAGCCAAATCCGAGGTGTTATTGTATAAACAGGCCCTATATTATAAGGATCTTCAAGAATATTTATTACAAGCATTGCCTTATATTCCTTTATGGTATGAAGATAATGTATTGGTGTCTAAATCTAACATAAAAGGCTATACACTAAGTACAGATGGTAATTTTGACTCACTTGAATATGTAACAAAGAAATAATCAATATATTTTATATGCATATTAAAATATCGATTTCCAAACAACAGCTATTTCTTTTTGACGGGAGGGATATTCTTAAGAAGTATTCTATTTCCACAGCGAAAAATGGTATGGGGGAGAGAAAAAATAGCGAATGTACCCCCCGAGGAGAACATATTATTGCTGAGAAAATAGGTCATGGCGCTAAAAAAGATTCTGTTTTTGTAGGTAGAGTAGAAACAAATGAATTATATAATCTTGAAATACGTGATTTATATCCGGACAGAGATTGGATACTTACAAGGATATTATGGTTAAGTGGAACAGAGGAAGGCAAAAACAAGGGTGGCGATGTTGATAGTTACGACCGATATATTTATATACATGGCTCACCAGAAGATATCAAAATGGGTAAGCCTGGTTCAAAAGGATGTGTCAGAATGCGTAATTCTGATGTTATAGAATTGTTTGAATTAGTGAGCGTAGGAACAATAGTAACTATTGGTGAAAAATAGAAATAGTGAATCAATAAAAAACTGTGTATTTGAACTATATAATTAAACGTTTATTTGGCGCTGTTTTTGTATTATTCAGTATATCGACGATAGTATTTTTTTTGATTCATATTATTCCTGGCGATCCTATTGAGGTGATGCTTGGGGAGACAGCTAGAGCAACAGATAAAGAAGTCTTAAGGCATTCTCTTGGTTTAGATCTACCAATTATTCAGCAGTGGTCTCTATATCTACGTGGTTTCTTTCATTTTGATTTAGGCACATCATTGCATTCAAAACAACTTGTTGGTCAATTGTTGTTAGAACATATATCACCAACGTTGATACTAAGCTTTGCTAGTTTATTTGTTGCAATCATAATTTCAGTTCCGTTGGGAATAGTATCAGCTTTTTACAAAGATTCGATTTTGGATCGGCTCTCAATGATGACAGCAATACTTGGTGTTTCAATTCCTAACTTTGTGATGGGCCCATTATTAATTTTGATTTTTTCATTATGGTTGGGATGGTTTCCTGTAAGTGGTAATGAAGGTGTAAGCTCATTGATTCTCCCGGCTTTAACATTGGGCACTGCACTTGCTGCAATTTTGTCACGAATGATTCGTTCATCAATGTTAGAAATTTTGCAAGAAGACTATATAAGATCGGCGCATGCACGTGGTTTAACTGAATTTAACGTATTAGTATTTCATGCGCTGCGTAACGCCCTATTACCCGTTGTTACTATCCTAGGAATGCAACTCGGCACCCTTTTGGCGGGAGCTGTTATTACAGAAACTGTATTTTCATGGCCAGGCATTGGACAACTGATGATTGAATCAATACAGAAAAGAGATTATCCAGTCGTTCAAGGCTGTGTAATATTGATTAGTTTTACTTATGTTCTTGTTAATCTTATCGCCGATTTTATTTGTGTATCGCTTGACCCGAGAATTAGAGTTGATTCATGAAGAAAAGATTTAATATACCTTTTTTTGTAATTACATTTTGGTTTGTTTGTGGAATATTAGGATTAATATTACCTTTACAACCTGATCAAATTCTATTAGACAAAATTTTGTTGGCCCCAAATATGGAGCAATGGTGTGGTTATGATCATCTGGGCCGCCCAATTTGTGAACGCCTAATCATGGGGGCTAAAACATCATTTAGCGTTGCAATCGTTGTTGTCTTTATATCTTTTATTGTTGGAACTTTTTTTGGTGTAATTGGGGCATGGTTTGGAGGAATTTATGATAAATTTCTCGTAATTATGATCGATATTTTTATTGCCTTCCCCGGCATTTTGTTAGCAATTGTCTTAGCTGGTTTGCTAGGCCCAGGGCTAGCAAATACAGTTATAGCCTTATCGGTTGTAAGTTGGGTTGGATTTTCAAGATTAGCTAGAATGCAAACATTAAGCATTAAAAACCGAGATCATATTGTTGCAGCACAGGCCTTAGGAACACTGGATTATTTGATTGCGTTAAAACATATCTTGCCTTTGATAATCAGCCCATTAATTATTGAGGCAACATTTTCGATTGCGAGCGTCATTATTGCTGAGGCAGGATTATCATTTTTGGGTTTAGGTATTCAGCCCCCTGCTGCTTCCTGGGGGAGTATGATTCGTGATGGCACGCAGTATATGCTGGTAGCTCCACATATGGTTTTGGGCCCAGGATTTGCTATTCTCTCATTGGTGCTATGCATAAATTTTCTTGGTGATTATATGAGAGACAAAATGGATGTTAGAAATTCAAAATGAAATCATACGATAACCTAAAACCTTTAAAATTAGGTCCTATAATGTGTGATATAGAAGGCCTTCAATTAGATGTGGATGAGTGTGAAATGCTACTTCACCCATTAATCGGAGGCGTCATTTTATTTACACGTAATTATGATTCACCGAAACAATTAATAGATTTGACAGAAAAAATTCATGGATTACGCCAACCTTCCTTACTAATTGCTGTTGATCATGAAGGCGGAAGAATTCAACGGTTTCATGAAGGATTCAGTCAGCTACCGGCATGCGGCCTAATTGGCGCGCATGAACCAATAAAAGAAGCTCAATTATTATCAAAGCAAGCCGGCTGGCTTATGGCAACTGAGCTTTTATCAGTAGGAATAGATTTTAGTTTTGCGCCCGTGCTCGACGTCGGAGGCAGTATTAGCGAGGTAATAGGGGACCGTGCGTTTCATGTAGAGCCCGAAAAAATTTCACAATTAGCAAAGGCTTTTGTGTCTGGCATGAAGGGAGCTGGTATGGCAGCTGTTGGAAAACATTTTCCTGGTCATGGCTCGGTGATAGAAGATTCACATTTCTCTATTCCAGTAGACCATCGCTCATTTGAAAATATCAATATGCATGACTTGATACCTTTTAAGGCTTTAATTGACGCTGGTATTTCGGGGTTAATGCCGGCACATGTTATATATTCTGAGGTTGATAAAATGCCAGCAGGATTTTCTTCTATTTGGATAGGAGAGATATTGAGAAAACAACTGAAATTTCAGGGGACAATTTTTAGTGATGACCTTAGTATGGAAGGGGCTAAGATTATTGGCGATTATCCCGATAGTTCATTTAACATGATTTTGAGAACGGAGGCCGCACTTAAAGCTGGTTGCGACATGGTGTTAATTTGCAATAATAAGAAAGGCGTAATTTCTGTGCTCGATCATTACTTGCGAATGAAAGTGCCAAGTAATAAATCAGCATCTCGTTTAGAAAAAATGCGTGGTAATTTTAATCACGAATATAGTGACTTGAAGAATGTAAAGGCATGGCAAGAGTATTCGATGAGAATTGGAAAATTTCTAAATGAGTGAGGTTATTTTTAATAAAACTATAATCATTAACAATGATTTTTAATTATAGGTAAGATTAAATGAACTTTTTCGAACTAACAAAGCTAAATAAAAATTTCTTTGGTGAGCAGACATGGATATTTGAAGTGTTTATCATCATCATCATTGCTGGTTTTCTAAGTTTTATATTAAAAAGATATCATCATAAAGTTATTTTGAAGCTCAAAAAAACAAAAATATTTTGGGATGATGCACTTTTTGATGCTGCAAAAAAGCCATTGTCAGTTTTAATTTGGATAACAGCCCTTGCTTTTTCTGCGAACATAGTAAAAGAGCACACAAAGCTGATTATACTTGGTGCAATTTCTCCTTTATACCAAATAGGCGTACTAATTATTATCTGTTGGTTTTTAATACGATTTATAACGTGTTTTGAAAATAACATTATCTCCGTTAAGCAAGCTAAAGGAGAAGAAATTGATCAAACTACCGTTGATGCTATAGCCCAATTACTTCGTATTTCAGTTATTATTATTGGTTTTTTGGTAGCACTTCAATCATTTGGCTACAGTATTTCCGGCGTACTAGCATTTGGTGGTATTGGAGGCATTGCTGTTGGATTTGCGGCACGTGATTTATTGGCTAATTTTTTTGGCGGCATGATGATTTACATGGATCGTCCGTTTAATGTTGGTGATTGGGTTCGTTCGCCTGATAAAGAAATTGAAGGAACCGTTGAAAAAATTGGATGGCGATTAACTACTATAAGAACATTTGATAAACGACCTTTATATGTTCCAAATTCAATATTTAATAACATCTCTGTTGAGAATCCCTCAAGAATGTCAAACAGAAGAATTAAAGAAACAATTGGGATTCGTTATGACGATTTATCTAAAATGGAGAAAATTATCAGTGATGTAAAAAAAATGCTCAAACAGCATACTGATATTGATACAACAAAAACCTTAATAGTAAATTTTAATGAGTTTGCTCCGTCTTCATTAGATTTTTTTATATATACCTTTACTAAAACAACGGATTGGGTTCGTTATCATGAAATTAAACAAGATATACTATTGAATATTATAAATATTATTGAATCTAATGGTGCAGAATGTGCTTTTCCGACTTCAACATTACATATTTCACCGGGTACTGATATTTCTAATCAAGAACCTAAAAGATAAAGCACCTCTGGATTCTAATTTAAAAAAAATGGTTACCAATTTTACCAAAATGCAGGGGACGGGAAATGATTTTGTTATATTTGATACATTTTCTCAATCCCTATCACTAAGTACTGAACAAATA
>CAJWIE010000031.1 GCA_913041115.1 uncultured Legionellales bacterium
TGTATGGAACAATAGCCTGAGCCCCATATTCTTTAATTATGGATTTCCATTTTGTTGAAATTTCGTCTAGTGCTTCATCCCATGTAATACGTTCGAACTGTTTACTACCTTTGGGACCAGTACGACGCATCGGATATAATAATCTATCAGGATGATAGTGACGTTTTTCATAATCTTTTAATTTAACGCAAAGACCACCTCGCGTCATCGGATGTTCTTTGTTGCCTTCGACGCCGATAACTTTTCCATCTTCAATGCTGAAGATCATCGCGCAAGTATCTGGACAGTCGTGAGGACAACCACCAAACGCAGTTTCAACTTTCGGATTCGTTGCCATAATTTAGGTTCCTCGTGATTACTCTTTTTATGTTCTTTTATATAACATATATATTACACCAAAAAATTTTATAGATATATAATATCATTCTCTATAATTTAGTATATTAATTAATGACTTAACGTGTTTTTCATATTTTTTCCATCTCTCAATGGAGTTGGAATACATTGGTTTTCTTACTTGGAAGTTACTCGATGTTTTTACTTCTCTTTTATTCTTATAAAAATCCAAACAATTCGGATCCCATTTAAGACCAATAAAGTCAATTAACTCTTTACTCTTTTTTTCTTGGTTGTTTACTAATTCTTCATACTGAATTTCATAAATTTCATCTTGATAGATGTTTTTCCAATGATCCATAATTCTTTCGTGGTCGAGATAATATTTTCCTATATCCTTTAGATCAAAACTAAATGCATTAAGACCCCAATTATGATTGTTATTTTTTTTATCATTCTTACGAGCAAGATCTAATGGGGTATCATGGCTATAAGCTGGAAAATTTTGAAAAAATATTGATATGCATACATCCAAAGGATTTCTTTTGCAATAAATTATTTTTGAGTTTGGCAATAAAGATTTAATAAGCCCGATTTTAAGATAGTTGTATGGTTGTTTATCTGTAATATGAGTTTCTGAATGCATATACCTTTTTAATGCATTTATGTATTGATCCAGCATAATTTTTATTTCTGCATTATCAATAGAAGTGATTGAATATTCGCTGAGATTATTTTTTATGAAGTAATTTACAAGCTTCCTCTCGAAATCTTGTATCAAAGTTAGTTCTCCAGCACCATAGATATCAGGATGTGATGAAATAATTTGCTCAATAAGACTTGTCCCAGATCGAGTCATACCAACGATAAAAATAGGAAGGTTTGATGCTGTAGAATAATTGCCTATTTCATTTAAACGATCTCTTGAGTAATATTTAACTAATTGATCAATATAATTACTATGTAATTTTGATTGGTAAGGAATATCTTTTCTTTTTATATTATTTGCATTTTTATATTGATAAAATTCTTCATCATAATTCTTTTCCTTACCATGAATTCGTGCAGACGCAAAAAGTAATAATATCTTATCATTTTTGTCTATATTTTTATTTGTAAGATATTTTTTAATCTTCGGATGATATTTTTTATTGGGGTCAACGAGAGTTAAATTATATATTGCTGGATAATAATCATCTTTTATTTTAAGTACATTTTCAAAGCTTTTTATCGCCTTTTCAAAGCTGTTTATCGCCTTTTCACTTTGACCTAATTCTGTATAAGCTAACCCAATATTATTATGTGTTTCAGGATCATTTGCGTTAATCTCTAGTGCTTTTTCTAATATATGAATTGCTTCATCTTGCTTATTAAGGTGACGCATTATTCTTGAGAGCTTATTATATACTTTAAGATGTGATGGATTAATTGCTATTATCTTCTCAAAACAATTTATTGCTTTTTCTGTGTGCCCCTCTAATGTATCACCGAATTGGTAATACAAACTGCCTAAATTAAAATAAGCGTCTGTATATTTTGGATTGATATTGATTGCTTTTTCAAAGTTATATATAGCATCTTTAAATGCTGATTTTTTTTTAAGAATAACTCCTAGATTATTATAAGCTTGGGCAAAATTTGGATTTATCTCAATTGTTTTTTTGTAGAAAGAAACTGCATTATCGTAATCTTTTTTTTCATCGTAAGTTAATGCCAAATTATAGTACCCAATAGAGAATTTATCATTTATTTGGATTGTTTTTTTAAAATATTGAATTGCTTCTTCACGGTTACCAATTTCACGAAGTATATTGCCAACATTATTATTTGCTTCTAGATAATCATCTTTTAGTGCAATAGCTTTTTTATAGGAAGATATAGCCGATTCTTTATCAGTCAATACATTGTATGCCTGAGCACAATCGTAATAATAATAGGCTTTAGGTTTAATGAGAATTGCTTTTTCAAATAATTCAATGGCTTTGTGATGATTATTCTTTTGTAATGCAATAACGCCAATCAAATATTGTGCATCAGACTGACTAGGGTTATTACGTAAAACTTTTTTATAAATTTCTTCAGCTTTTTCTAATTGCCCATTTTGGTGTAGCGATGTTGCTTTTTGCATATCTTCATTTGAATTATTAGGCATATTATTTTTATTCTCTAGATAATATTAGTACAGAGATTAAATTATGCCGTTAAAAATTTGGACATCAACTAAATCGCCAGGTTCTACACCTTTACTGTCAAGAGGCAGTACAATAAAACAGTTGGCATCAGACATTGAACTGAGTATGCCTGAACCCTGAGGACCTGTTTTTCTAACAGTTATTTTATTATTATTATCTTTTTCAATGATACCGCGTTGAAATTCAACCCTACCTGGTTTTTTCTTAAGTTTTGAAGCAGATGAAACTTTTATTGTTAATGGTAAATCTGAAATATCGCCGGATAATTTCTTTATTGCAGGTTGAACAAATTGGTAAAATGTCACCATAACTGAAACAGGATTTCCTGGTAACCCAAAAAATAGTGTATTACTAAGATTTCCAAAAATTAGTGGACGACCTGGTTTAATTGCTACTTTCCAGAAATTTATATCACCATGATCCGATAATATATCTTTAACATAATCTGCCTCACCCACAGACACACCGCCAGATGTAATTAAGAGATCGGCTCTTTCGCCCGCTTCATTAAATGCTTTTGCTAACAGGTTTTTGTTATCTTTAACTACACCTAAATCAATGATCTCAACATTAAGTCGAGATAACATGGCATGTAGCGTATATCGATTACTGTCGTAAATTTCACCATCAGTTAGCTCTTCGCCTATTGAACGTAATTCATTTCCTGTTGAAAAAAAAGCAACCTTTAATCTACGAATAACCGAGATTTGACTTAAACCTAACGATGCTAATAATCCAATATCAGCTGGTGTCAAACTTTTCCCTTTTCTTAGAACAATCTCCCCGACTGATATATCTTCACCCGCATGCCTAACATTTGCCTCAGGTTTTGTATTTTTGTCAATGATAATTTCAGTATTTGTATTAGATATTGAAACATGCTCTTGAATGACGACTGTATCAGCTCCATGTGGCATAACTGCACCCGTCATTATTCGAACGCATTCACCTTTTTTTATTGGTTTTATAAAAGGGCTACCCGCAAGACTTTTTCCAATAATTTTTAATACATTAGTTTTTTCTTTTGGAATATCTACTTTATTTATTGCATAACCATCCATTGCAGAATTTCTAGATGATGGAACATTGATTTGTGATTTTATATTTTCTCCTAATATTCTATTAAGACCTTCTCTGATTGAAATTATTTCACTTTTTGTGATAGGCGATATTGTATTAAATATTCGCTTAAGTGCTTGATCGGTTGTTATTGAATTTTTGTCAAAATCATCCATACAACTTGCATCTCTACTTGCTTTATTATTTTTCATTATTTTATACATTTTATTTTTTAGGAAATTTATTAGTTATATACTCAATAATCATTTTATAATTATTTAGATCTAAGATTGGTATATCAATATCTTCATTCAATCTACTATCCGACGCAATTGCAATAATATTTTTATCATCGGCACAGAGTAATGGGTGACCTAAACTAGGGCGATGTAATTCAATTTTTGGAATATTTTTTGTTTTAAATCCTTCAATAAGAATTAAGTCAACATCTTCATGTTCGAATTTTTTAATATATACGTCAACATCGGGTTCTTTTTTTATGCTATTTTCAACCATTAATGCCCATCTTTGGTTCGATGTTATTAACATATGACTTGCCCCAGCTTTTCTTAATTGGTAACTATCTTTTCCTTTTTGATCAACATCGAACGCATGATGAGCATGTTTTATTATTCCAATTTTGTAATTTTCCTTTTTTAATAATGGAATGATATTTATAAGCAAAGTAGTTTTTCCTACCCCACTATAAGCAGCAATACCAAGAACAGGTTTGGTAATTTTGCTATTACTCATTATTTTCTTCCAAGATTGCAATATCTTCTTTTGAGTTAACGTTTTTAAAACATTCTGGATTACTCGATAGATCTACTATAGCTACAGAATGTTGCTCAAACCATTGATCAATTTTTCTCCCGCCTTTTTGTAAATAATCATTTATTGATCTAATCATTGTTTTTTTCATCATACAGAAAACAGGTTGTAATCGGTCACCATTATGAGCGACACTAATTTCAGCTTTTTCATTCAAAATTGATGAACTGAGACTTGCGACAAGATTATCTGAAATAAATGGTGTGTCGCATGGAACTGTAACTAGATATGGCGTGTTAGTTTTATTAAGTGCGCAGGCCATACCAGCTAGTGGACCACAATAATCTTCCAATTCATCTCTAATAATATCGAATCCGTAATTTTTGTATATCTCATAATTTCGATTAGCATTAATCAACAAATTACCAACTTGAGGCTCAAAAGCTTTAATTACATGCTCAATTAAAGGGTTACCATCAAATAATATTAATCCTTTATCAGCCCCACCCATACGCCTAGCTTTCCCTCCAGCAAGTATTACGCCGGTGATTTTATCTTTTGTTATATTGTCCATTCTCAATTTCTACTATGAAAAAAATGTTCAAGCTACTATTCTGTACGTAATATTAATTAAATTCGAGGAGTAGATATGAATCAAGACAATTTTAATATGGAGATACGTAAATATCTCAAAAAAATAGGTATTACGTCGCAAAGAGAGATAACAGAGGCTGTAAATCAGTCAATTTCAGAGGGAAAATTGGATGGAAGCGAAACCCTGAAAGCAAGCGCTAAGATAATGATTCATGATATAGATTTTGAGTTAGAAATTAATGGAGAAATATCGTTAGATTAATATTTAATTGCCTTTTTTAACTATATTTGCAATATCATCTTTAGCTGGTAGCGGTGCGTCATAATCTAAATTCTCTTCTCCATTGTAAACAAGAAAATGCTTGTTTTTAACTCTTGAAAGCAGTGTTATATTTAGTTGTTTAGCGAGATCGAGACCCATATGCGTAATACCCGACCGAGATAAAAGTATAGGAACTTCCATTTGAGCAACTTTTATTATCATTTCAGATGTCAAACGACCAGTTGTATAAAATATTTTATCCTCTCCTGAAATATTTTCTAACCACATCTTCCCGGCTATTGCATCAACAGCATTATGTCTACCTACATCCTCAATAAATATTAATGGTTTAGAATCTTTACATAACGCACAACCATGTACTGCACCAGCATTTTTATATACGTCATTGTGAGTATTTAAATTCTTTATTAACGCATATATTGTTGATTGTTTAATTTTTTTTGGTAGTATTTTTAGCTCTTCGAACTGTTCTAAAACACTATTAAAAATTGTTCCTTGACCACAGCCAGTAGTAACAATTCGTGGACCTAATTTATCAGCCCAATCATCTCTTTCATTTGTAGTTGTAATTGCGGCAGCATTCACACTCCAGTCTATTTGAATTGATTTAATTTCATTTAGGTTAGAAATAAGATTTTGGTTTTTGATATATCCTAATGCAAGTAATTCAGGCTGCGTTCCTAATGTCATCAAAGTAATAATTTCATAACTATCTATATAAATTGTCAGAGGCCGTTCTTCCGCAATATTTAATTCCCTAGTATTTTTATACTCATCTTTTACAAATACTTTTTGTGTAGGCGACAAACCGGAGTTTGTCATTTCCGGCAGATAATCATGCGGCATAGCTTATCCACCAGTTACGTTCATATGTCGAAATATGATTGGTTTTTCAGTTAAATCAAATTCATGACCTTTTGGTTTGATTTCCATGGCTTTCCTAATTGAATTTTTGAGTTTTTCAATATCTCCGGGGAATGCTCGTATTATTTTCTTTAGACTTACAGAGTGCTCCTGTCCTAGGCAGAGCAGAAGTTGTCCTTCGGCCGTTAAACGCACTCGATTACATTGACTGCAAAAATTATGGCTATGCGGAGAAATAAAACCTACCTTTGTATCAGTTCCGATGATTTTATAGTATCGTGATGGGCCACCAGTTGATATTGTGGATGAAACTAATTCATATTCATGTTCGAGATCATTTTTAATTAGATCGCTAGAGTAATACGTTTCATTTCTATTATGTTCATCAATTAACCCAAGCGGCATTTCTTCAATAAAACTAATATCAATTCCTCTATTAATAGCAAAACGAACTAGATCAACAACTTCATTGTGATTACGGTTTTTTAATATGACTGAATTAATTTTCAGTTTTTTAAAATCTAATGACAGCGCTTTATCAATTCCAGAAAGTACGTTTTTAAGATTACCTATACGAGTTATTTTCCTAAATTTTTCAGGGTCAAGTGAGTCAAGGCTAATGTTTATACGTTCCACTCCAGCATCTTGTAGGGGTTTGGCAAGGGCTAGTAAGTGTGACCCATTTGTTGTGGTTGTTAATTCTTTAAGTTTTGGTAGTTTTCCAATATTTTCGAATAATTGCATAATATTCTTACGGATAAGCGGTTCACCTCCCGTAATACGAATTTTTTCAACACCCAGCTCAGTAAATGCACGTGCTACTAATGCAATTTCTTCTAATGTTAATAATTGAGCTCGAGGAACAAACTGCATTTTTTCGCTCATACAATATGTGCAACGAAAGTCGCAACGATCAGTTACGGAAATTCGAACATAATTGATATGGCGATTGAATTTATCAATTAATTTTTCATGATGAGTGTTTTGATTGATATTCATTGATTTTTAAGTTTCATCGAATTTTAAGTATTTATTTATATAGAATATAACCAATAATACAGGTACACCCAACAGTGATGCAATCAAGAAGAAATTAGTGTACCCAATATTTTCTACGATTGAGCCTGAGTAGCCACCAAGAATTTTCGGAAGCAGTGTCATGAGTGAGCTAAAAATCGCATATTGCATTGCTGTGAATGAAATATTTGTTAATCTTGATAAGAAAGCAACAAATGCAGCACTTGCAATTCCCGCAGATAAATTATCAGCAGAAATGACAAAATATAATAATGGAAGATTATAACCATAAATCGATAAAAGCATAAAAAGCAAATTGGTAACAACAGTCAAGAATGCGCCCAAGTATAGAATTCTCAGTACGCCATATTTCATTGACAAGATACCACCCAAAAAACCACCTACTATAGTCATAACCAAGCCATATGTTTTTACAATTGTTGCAATTTCTACTTTAGAAAACTGAAGATCTTGATAAAAGATATTTGATATAACCCCGAGTACAATATCTGATATCCGATAAAGCCCAATTAGGATTAGTAGAAATAGGGCAAGTTTTATTCCGTATCTTTGGAAAAAATCAGAAACCGGAGAGACATAGCTTTCTACAAAAACTTTCTTTTCTATAAATTTAATTTTTATTGATAATATAGCTATTAATGAAGCTATCAATAATGCAAAGAATAGCCTTAACAATTCAATTAAGAAATTTGAAAAATTCCTGTTATTTAGGATTTCAGTCAGAAGATTCTTTAAGTATGTAGAAATATCAGAGCTGGACAGAAAGACTCCAATAAAGCAAAAGATTGCTATTAGAAATATTATGAAAAACCTAATATATATATAATTAGAATGTTGAACTTTAATTATTTTATTTTCTTCAGGTTCATTTATAATTAATGTTGTTGCAACACCTATAAGCATAAAAAGTCCCATAATAAAGTAAGTGATTCGCCATGCTTCATAATTGTAAGAATTCATTTCTGAACCAAGATAACTTGCAACAAACAGACTACCAGCACCTGAAACAATCATGCCAATTCTATATCCAGCAATATATGTCGATGACATAAGTGCCTGAAATTTAATTGGAGCAGATTCGATTCTGTAAGCATCAATAACAATGTCTTGTGTGGCAGATGAGAACCCTAATGCAACAGCAGCTAATGCCATAATTTTTAACTGAGTATTTCCCAAGGCGGGGTCTGTAATACCCATTAGAAAGATAGATAAAATAATTGCAATTTGAGAGACTAATATCCAGGATCTACGTCTACCTAAATATTTACCAAGGATTGGAAAAGGCAGAAAATCTACAATTGGAGCCCAAACAAACTTAAAAGAATATCCTAGAGCAGCCCAACTAAAAAAAGTTGCAGCTGCTCGATCAATGCCTGCCTCACGTAACCAAAGTCCTAATGATGAGAATATAAGTAAAAGAGGAATACCTGCAGAGAAACCGAAAAATAACATTGTAATTACACGTGGGTGCAATAATGCATGAAAACTTTGTTGCCAACTTGTCATTTTTTAGTATTTAATAGTTAAATTTGTATTATTAAAATTGCATAATGTGGCTTTATTACTAATACTTTAAGCTCCAACTGAGTAATTAACAATGAAAAATGAGCACACACCAAGAATCGAGATTCACTATTGTACACAATGTAGATTTATTCTTAGAGCAAATTGGATAGCTCAGGAATTATTAATGACATTCAATGATAAAATAGGTGAGCTTGCTCTAGTACCAAGTAGCGGTGGAGAATTTACAATATTTTGTAATGGTATTGAAATATTTTCTCGTAAAAGGGAGGGTAGATTTCCAGAGTCAAAAGAATTAAAACAATTGATTAGGGATGAAATCGATCCTGATGGATCGCTTGGTCACAGCGATGAATGATAAAAACTACAGAACTAGATAAATTAAGGTAATTCTTTTGCAACACGTATTCCTATACGACTCAATTTTTCATTCGTTTTAAATTTCTCTCTTTTAGTATTTCTAATTGATTGTTGTGGGGATGCGTAAGAACCTCCTCTAGCGACATGTATACTACAATCACCATCAGCCCAAACTGACCCGTCATTTGGGGCATCTTTGTAATTTTCGTGCCAACAATCCTGGACCCATTCACTTACATTGCCAGATGTATCGTAAATGCCAAATGCATTTGCTTCGAAACTTGATATTTTTACAGGCTTACTAGTATCAAATTTTGTCCCGCATGTTGCACAATGTGCCTGATTAGGTTCTTCATCATAACCCCACCAGAATGTTGATTTTTTACCTGTTGATGCCATATATTCCCATTCAGCCTCACTGAGCAGCCTATACTTTTGGCCAGTTTGTTTGGATAGCCATTCTGTATAATCATTTGCATCATTCCAGGATACAAAATTGACTGGAAATTTTTTTCTATCTTTTTCATTTGGATTAGGTATATTTTTTTGTGTTGCCTTTGCAAAAACATCATATTCATCAAATGTAATTTCATTTTGACTAACAGCAAATTTTTTAATTTCAACAGTATGCCGCGGACCTTCGTCTTTTCTTACAGAACTTGTTATTCCCATTTGAAATACGCCGGATTCTACGATTACCATAACAGGACCCTTACCGCCTAATTTCAGACTGTCTTGCATAGTTATTGCTGGGATCTTTTTATTTACTAAAGCCTCATCAGTAATTACATTGATTTCTTCTTCGTCAGTTATCTTGGGTTTTTTATCAGAACCTATATTTGTATAAAAGAAAATACTTGCCCCGATGACTAAAGCAATAGCAATAACACAAGTGATATAAATTCCTGTTTTTGATTCTTTCTTACTTACATACTTAGGCTTGGGTAGAAGCTCTTTTCCTTCAAGTTCTTTTATAAAATGCGCTATGGATGGACTTCTATCAGCACGGAAAAAGGCAATAGCACCACCTAATGCTGCATTTTGTATCTTATTTAATGATTCTATATAAGGTGGGACCAAACGTTTTTCTCTAGCTTGATTAGCAGGTATTTTACCAAACGGGTGCTGTCCTGTTAAAAGTTCATATGCTACACAACCAAACGCGTAAACATCATCACGAATATCTGGTTCCTTTCCTTCGAGTTGTTCATGGCTAGCATATGCAGGGGTCAATGCGCCAAGTTTACCAGGATCAAATAAAGTTTGTGTTAGGTCACCTGTAATAGGGTTTTCAACAGCACGCGCAATACCAAAATCAAGAGTTTTTACTTTACCGTTATTACAAAGAAAAGCATTTGAGGGTTTAAAATCAGAATGAACTAATTGGTGTTCATGCGCATATGTTAGGCCAGATCCAATTTGTTTAATAATTTCATAAGCTTTTTCAAAAGGAAGCCCTTTTTTTGGCTTCACTTTTTTTCTGATGTAATCTTTTATCTCCACACCTTCCATTAATTCCATTGTGATATAGACAGCTGTTCCTGGCCCACCAACACGATCAAAATCATAGACTGTGGCTATATTAGGATGAGATAATTTTTGTTGTCGACTAGCTTCACGCTGAAGTGAAATAAAAGCTTCCGGATGATCTCTAAAATTATCATTCAATAATTTGACTGCAACGTATGGCTTTCTATCTTTAGCCTCTGCTTTTAATAGGTCCAAGGCCTTGTAGACCTTCCCCATACCCCCGATACCAAGTAGTTTTTCAAGTTTGAAGCGCCCCCTGATAATAGAGCCTACGTCATAATCAGTTGCTAAGTCATCTGTACTCAATGTATATAATCCTTCTTAATATTTTTTCTAGAATATTTATTTAAACTATTAATATTATTAATAAATATTATTTTTATGATTAAATTTTATTTGGTTAATTATGTAAAATCCGTATATATTCACAATGATACCAGTCGCTTGATATTTTTCTAGATTGGTTTGGGCAAATTTCTCGAATTTTGTTGTTATTTGCGACACTAACGCCTAATAAGGCGCTTTTCAGCATAGAAATATAATTTATTTTTTATTAATAAAGTTGTAAAACTAAGGGAAAATGACAGTGTATTCGATCGAATTTTCTATTTTTTTGATTTTTACGAGCGCCGCTATTTTTGCAACGCTTGCGTTGTACGCAAGACAAGCCATGATAGTTGCTTATATTCTACTTGGTCTTTTACTTGGGCCGTGGGGTGCAGCCCTTATCACTGATGCAAAACTCATCAGTGATATATCGAATATAGGAATTATTTTTCTTTTATATTTATTAGGGCTAGATTTATTACCACAACAGTTATGGAAAATGTTTAGAGAGGCGATAATTGTTACGCTATCAAGTTCGATTATTTTCTTTATATTAGGCTTTATTGTTGGAATTTTGTTTGGTTATGAGTTTTTGAAGTCTGTTTTAATTGGTTCAATTATGATGTTTTCAAGTACGATTATTGGTCTAAAATTATTACCCACCTCAATATTACATCATAAACATACAGGCCAAATTATTATCAGCGTATTACTAATACAAGATTTACTTGCAATAATAGTTTTACTGCTATTACAAGGCTATGGTAAGGGGGGGGACTTAATTTTCGATATTGCAACTCAGTTATTATTTCTGCCTTTTTTAATAATTATTGCTTATTTATTTGAGCGATTTATATTGTTTAAATTAATTGTTCGATTTGAACAGATACACGAGTATATATTTTTATTAGCTATTGCATGGTGTTTGGGTGTTGCAGAGTTTGCAAATCTTATTGGTTTGTCGCATGAAATAGGAGCCTTTATTGCAGGTGTTACATTAGCATCGAGTCCAATTGCATTGTTTATCACTGAAAGATTAAAACCATTACGTGATTTTTTTCTTATTATATTTTTCTTCTCTCTAGGTGCTGGCTTTAATATTTCGATTCTTAATGAAATTTATTTACCGGCTATAACGCTTGCTCTTTTAGCAGTAGTATTAAAACCACTAATTTTTTCTTACATACTTCGTTTTGAGGGTGAGAAGAGACATATTGCAAATGAGTCAGGAATCAGATTAGGGCAAATTAGTGAGTTTTCATTATTAATCTCAGTAGTTGCAGTTCAATCAGGTTTTGTTGGTGAGCACATCTCATCATTAATACAGTTTTCCATATTGATATCATTTATATTATCTTCGTATATTGTTGTTTTGAGATATCCGACACCAATTTCTTCAAATGATTTATTGCGACGAGATTAGGCATGATATTTTTTAGCTATTCAAATAAAAGGTAGGGGGAAATTATGCTTAATAAAGAAATTGATGTAAGTGAACCAATTCACGAATTAATTAGTGCTCGCTGGAGTGGCCGTGCATATGATGCGAATAGAATGTTATCACGACAACAAATAATTTCATTGCTGGAAGCTGCAAGATG
>CAJWIE010000032.1 GCA_913041115.1 uncultured Legionellales bacterium
AAATCCCTCGACTTAACGGTCGTGCCGGTTCGATTCCGGCCCCGGGCACCATTTTTAGAGCATAATGACAAATTGACGAACCAATAAATACGTTAGTATCTAATTCATGCTATCAACAACCGATCATTCACGCGACAGGGTAGGGTATAAATATATTTACCCTGTTATTTCACGCCGTTCGGGCGGACTTTCAGTTGGAATTAATTTAAATACGAATAATGCGTGTAATTGGCGCTGTGTTTATTGTCAGGTCCCAAATTTAACCCGTGGCAGTGCACCGCCAGTTAATCTTAAGAAATTACAAACTGAACTAGAGGTATTTCTAAGAAATATTCTTAGCGGTGACTTTTATAAAGCCGAGAAAATACCAAAAGAATTACAAAAAATCCAAGATATTGCTATTTCCGGTAATGGGGAGCCAACCACTGCCGATGAATTCGAGCAGGTAGTTGATGTGATTGAGTTTGTTTTAAATAACCTGTCATTGCTTAATGAAACTAAATGCGTCTTAATCACTAATGGGAGTTTGGTTAATCGTAGCTATGTCCAGAATGGCCTTAAGAAGCTTGCATTAATAAATGGCGAGATATGGTTCAAAGTTGATAGCGCAACAGCAGATGGTGTCGACAGAATCAACCAGGCTAGTGGAAATGAGCTATCAACACTCAAGAGACTCGATATAGCAGCTAATCACTGCCGAACTTACATTCAAACATGTGTTTTTACTTATGAAGGGGAAAAACCATCAGAAGTTGATAAAAAAGCCTATATTAAGCTACTACAGGAGGCAATTGATAGAAATATACCTCTTAAAGGAGTATTTCTGTATGGAGTAGAACGCCCTTCATTGTTACCAGAGGCATCAAATAAAATCTCAAAATTACCAGAAAAGTGGTTGCTATCTTTTGCAGAGCAAATCCGAAGCACTGGTATACCCGTTAAGGTTTCAGTCTAATATCAATCTACCTGTTTTTTAAAATGCAAAAACCAACATAAGACCATGAGCCTTAGTTAAAAAACTGAAAGAGCACGCGCCCCCCGTCGGAGCGCGCATCATTTCAGGTTGTAAAAGTTTTTATTCCTTTTTTTATCAGGAAATTGCCGCGTTTAATTTGTTTGCAGCCATTGCGAATAGGCAACCACCAACAATAGACACAATAACAGTCGCTAATGGATTAGACATGCTCATTTCCTGGAATGCTCCAGTAGAACTTGTGCCCAATGCATAGCCAACTGTAGCTGCATATGTATAAACCGCAGTGGTAGCACTAGTAAACATTGGCATTGAAGTGAGCCAAACTAATGCAAATACCGTTACACCAACAATCACCGCAGCCGAAGCACCACCAAGACTATCAGCGATACCTGAACCCATTAAAATAAAGGCTATTCCTGCTAAAACCGCCCCCATGACTCCTGACTGGACTGTTGTTTTCATGCAGTTATTGTTGGCAAGAAATGCTGCCCAAGCAATAAACCCAATCCAGACATTGTAGGTGTCCCATTGCCCCCATACATAAGTCGCAATAGCACCCACAACAGCAACGCTTACAGATAATGACATATGTGCTGACATAGTTTCACACTCCCAAAATGTTATTGTTTATACTACATATTGTAGTGTCTGGCTTTATAGACCACAAAATGTGCAATGTCCAGAGATTTCGCACCATTTCTATATGTTTTTTTTATTTGATTGATTTTCCTTGGTTTATTGTTTTTTTATTCATTTTTTGCATAAGTCTTGAAATATTGCAATTTGTTTGTAAATTTTAATTGTTTAATTAAATACTTAGACTATGATATTAAAGTTTATTATTTGTTTTTATATAACATTTTTAGCGTAAAAATTACTTATGGCAACACAAAAAAACAAAAACAAAAACAAAGACAAAGAGATAACAACGTTATCAAATCATCTTGATGAATGCCCATTCTTCGATATAAAACATCTAGAACACAAGTCGCTAGATGGTTTTATAAAACATCCAGAGAATTTTTATCTTAAAAGTCGATATATGTCGCTTTCAAGTAGATCAGCGCCTGAAACCTCAAAATTTACTCGTAAGTCTTACGCTGCATTTTCGTTTAGTTCGCGCCATTACCGTATACCCGGAAGCATAATTGAGGTATCAATAGCGACTGTAAATGAATCTCATCAAATTCTCGGTAAAGTGATTGCGTCTATACAGTCAAAATATGGTTATGAGGTTGGAATGGTTCTAATGAATAAAGAGGATGGTATTAAATTACGCTATATCGAGCAAATATGCTTTATTGATGATAAATTACTTTCATCAATAGTATAATTATCAATAAATACAAATGTATAAAGATATTATTTAATTCTTATTCTATGTATTTGAAATTGTATATGTTTAGTATTATATGCGCATAATATATATTATGTTAAATAGAGTAATATCCATGACAGGAAGGATGAATAGAGTTAACTGACTACTTCCCAGGCACCTTCTTGTGTTCGACATGCTTTACCGTCAATCTGTTCATAATCACCCTCAACGTAAATAGTTTGAGTAAATTCACGACAAGGTGAGCCTTCATGACCTTTATAGGTACGTGTCGGGGTAACCTCGCCTTTATGACCTGTATCTGGATTAACCCATGTAGAGGTCTCACCAACTTTTTGTGTCTCTAATGCATCCTGGGTTGTTGTATAGTGCTTTTCTTGATCAGCGCAACTCATTGCTTTACTAACTTTATTGCCAAAATAGCCACCAGCAAGCACACCTGCGCCTATAGCAATTTTATTGCCTGTTCCGCCACCAATTTGAGAACCAACTAATCCACCGAGTGCTGCACCAACTAATGTTCCAAAAATATTGTCTCCTTCCTGAGAAGTGCATTCTGCATAGCTTAAATGGCTAAATACAAACAAACTCAATACCATAAAAATTATATAGTTTTGTTTTTTCATAGCAATCACCTATTTAACATAAAAAATAATCCATTGATCTATTTACCATTTCTTAAATATAAGGTAGTTTTAACATAATAATAATAGATTAAAGGATATAGAAAAATGGTTACCGAAGCTAATTCAGTAACTGCTGCTGATACAAAAAAATTATCAAAAAAAGCCTACGAAAAAGAGCTGGAGAGATTACAAATCGAACTGGTGAAGCTTCAGGAGTGGATAAAACACCAAAAACTTAAAGTTTTAGTGATTTTCGAAGGTAGAGATGCCGCTGGAAAAGGTGGTGCTATCAAGAGAATTACCCAGTCACTAAGCCCCAGAATATGTAAAGTGATCGCCCTGCCCGCACCAACTGAACGTGAAAAAACCCAATGGTATTTTCAGCGCTATATCCAGTACCTGCCATCTGGCGGTGAAATGGTGCTTTTCGATAGAAGCTGGTATAACCGTGCCGGTGTTGAGCGGGTCATGAATTTCTGTAGTAAGAGTGAATATAAGGATTTTCTTCGTAGTTGCCCTGTTTTTGAGCGCATGCTGGTTCGTTCCAAAATGATTGTGGTTAAATATTGGTTTTCAGTTAGTGATGAAGAGCAAGAACGCAGATTCCAAGGCCGTATTTACCATCCGACGAAACATTGGAAGTTAAGCCCAATGGACCTTCAGTCTCGTTCAAAATGGATGGAATATTCAAAAGCCAAAGATAAAATGTTTAAACATACTGATATTAAGGGTGCCCAATGGTATGTTGTAGACGGTGATGATAAGAAAAGAGCCAGATTAAACGTCATTAATCACCTTTTGAGTCTGGTTGACTATAAGGATTTATCGCCAGAACCAGTAAAATTACCCCCACGCCAGGAAGACTGTGGTTACAAAAGAAGCCCCCTCGATGAGCAAAATTTCATCCCCGAAATTTTTTAAATCACCCGCAATAATCTAGATAATACATTATAATTAATCTATATTTTATTGATTTTATTAAATTTATTTTCATAATTTAATGATGTTTGTTCGGCAACCGTATCAAACGGGATATCTTTTAACTCAGAGATAAATTCGGCTACGTATTTTACGTAAGCGGGCTGATTTGTTTTTCCTCGAAATGGTGTTGGTGCTAGATATGGCGCGTCTGTTTCAACCAGCATATGTTCTAGTGGAACCTGTTTTGCAACTTCCTGTAAAGGTTTTGCGTTTTTAAAGGTTACAATCCCCGAAAAAGAGATTAAAAAGTTCATATTAATAGCCTTTTTGGCTGTTTCAATATCATCGACAAAGCAGTGCATAACACCACCGACAGTTTCTGCCTTCTCTTCTTTTAGGATTTGAATAACATCTTCTTTTGCCTCACGGCTATGAATAATCAATGGTTTTTTAAGTTCTTTTGCAGCTTGGATATGCGTTCTAAAGCGCTCTCGTTGCCAGGAAAGGTCCCCTTCACTACGAAAATAATCAAGTCCAGTCTCACCAATTGCAACAACCTCCTCATCGTTAGCAATTGCGGTAATTTCATTAATTACAAGTGTTTTAGCAAGCTCAGTGTTTGGGTGCACACCCACGGAAGCAGATATCATTTTATGTGTTTTTGCTAGTTGAATAATCTCAGGAGACCCTTCAAGGTCTATAGCAACGCATAACATATGTGCAATTTGATGGCTTTTTGCCTCTTTTAGGATTTCTTCGACACTTACTGTTTCTTTAAGTAGCGGAATGTGACAATGAGAGTCAACTAAATAAGACATAAATCTATAAGAAAATTATTATGTTAGGAATGTTTTTTAAACACTAACTAAAGTGTATGAGACGGACGCTCAGAGGTGAGCGCACCAGCAAGCATTTTTTCAATCTTTACTTTTGTCGCTCCTTTATCTAGCTCACTAAACTGTATGCCAATACCTTCTGTTTTATTTCCATGGGCTCCTTTGGGAGTTATCCAAGCAATCTTACCAGCGATAGGTAATTTTTCTTTGCTATCATCAATCGTTAATAAAACAAAAATATCATCGCCCAAATTATAGGTATTCGTTTTTTTGCTAGGAATAAAAACACCACCATTTTTGATAAAAGGCATATATGAGACATAAAGTGCGCTTTTGCCTTTAATGTTAAGTGATAGGAGTCCTTTGTTATTTTCTGCTGCCATTTTTTACCTAAGATTTTAGTGTTGAATCGTCATAATTTTTCCAAAACAAGGTGATTTCTTCAAGAATACTCTGCGGGCTGTAGTTCATTGCTCCACCTAATTCCTTGTATTTCAATAAGATAAATTCATAACCTCGTATCAGTTTAAGTAAGTCTAATCTATTTGAAAGTCCTTGCAAGTCTTCTCTTAAGTCGAGGTTCATGATATTTGCCTTTTTAGGGCATAATTTGAGCCTAACAAGGTCACTGATAATTCGCATTAACCAAGAAACTGTATTTTCAGCGCCAAATTCATTCCAATGTTTTGCAATTTTTACTGGATCGCTATTTTCTTTACCCAATAAATCTAAATCCTCAAGTAATTCATGTCGATACGGCAAATAATCTTCGTTAGCTAATTCTATCGCTTTTAACGGCCCTCCTCCTGCCAAACGTAATAATAAATTTGGACATATTTTTGAATGCTCAAGTTTTTCACTCAACCAGGCCGTGGCGCTTTCACTATAAGCGGGCTTGAAGTCTATCCTTTGGCATCGACTCCTTATTGTAATTGGAAGTTTTGACGGGTAATGGCTCAATAAAATTAATTTTGATTGGGCTGGAGGTTCTTCAAGTGTTTTTAATAGGGCATTGGCTGTGCTTCGATTCATTGTGTCTGCTGATTTTATTATGGCAATTTTCGTATCAGCGGAAAAAGACTTAAAAGAAACATATTCAATTAATTCACGAATCTGATTAACTTTAACCATCTTCCCATTTTCTTCTGGCTCAATAAATTTCAAATCAGGATGTGATTTTCCCTTAAACAATTCGCAGCTTTTACAATGCCCACAAGCAATTTCTAATTGCCCGTTATTTGATAAACACAAAGTACGCATGACAAAAACCAATGCAAATCGTTTTAAACCAATACCCCTCGGACCTGAAAATAATAATGCATGAGGCAAACGGTTTTGCTGATGCATTAATAATAATCTTTGCATTTGCTCTGTTTGCCAAGGGAATATTTCTATCATTTTATTTCTTTTAGAACAGCCGCAATTTCATCTTTTACTTTTTGAAGGGGTAATTCAGAATTAATTATACGAAATCTATCTGCCTCATCTTCAGCTCGTTTTAGATAACAGGTTCGCACTTTCTCAAAAAAAATACTTTTTTCTTGTTCGAAACGATCAGCTTTACTTCTTTTTTTTGTACGCTCCATGCCGACACTAACATCAAGATCAAAAAGTAACGTTAAATTTGGTCTAAAATCAGACTGTACCCATTTTTCAAGTAAGTTGATACGAGATGCGTCAATCCCCCTTCCTCCCCCTTGATAAGCATAACTTGCATCAGTAAATCTGTCACAGAGAATAGTTTTTCCGGAAGATAATGCAGGCATAATAATCTCTTTCATATGTTGAGATCTTGCAGCAAAAATTAACAGTAACTCGGTATCACTTGTTAGTTTATTATTTTCATTATTAAGTAAGATTTCTCTAATTTGTTCCCCTATTTTTGTACCACCAGGCTCTCTCGTTTTTACAACATCATGGCCTGCTTTAATAAGAGAATTTTCAACAAAATTTACCATAGTGCTTTTGCCAGCACCTTCAATACCCTCTAATGTTATAAAAAAACCTTTTTTCATATTCTATTATTTCTTTAATTGATATTTACGTACAGCATTATTGTGTTCGTCTAGTGTTTTTGAAAAATAGTGGGAACCATCGTTTTTTGAAACGAAATATAATGCGTCACCTTCTTTAGGGTGTAATGCCGCATGAATGGCTTCTTGACCAGCTAATGCAATTGGAGTTGGAGGTAGGCCGTGATATTTGTACGTATTATATAGTGAATCAATTTTAAGATCTTTTTTCCTAATATTTCCACTATATTTTTCCCCCATTGCGTAAATTACTGTTGGATCAGTCTGTAGTTTCATATTATTTTTTAATCGACGCACAAAAACACCTGCTATCATCGCCCTCTCACTTGCAAGTGCTGTTTCTTTCTCAATAATGGATGCCATAATCAGTGCATCATAATCAGTTTTATACGGAAGCTCCTTTTCTCGTTGCTGCCACTCATTTCTTAGAATCTCTTGTTGTCTGTAATAAGCACGCTTTAATAATTCAATATCAGATGTACCTCTTGTAAAATAGTATGTATCTGGAAAAAAAAGTCCTTCAGCGTTTTGATTTGTAATCTTTAATTCATCTAGCAATGATTTTTGCGAAAAATCTTTAAGGTTCTTAATTAGTATTTTGTTCGAAGAAATCCCAGCAAGCATATCAGCAATACTCCAGCCCTCAACTAATGTAATTGAATGCTGAACAACATTACTACCTGAGATAAAAATATTAATAATTTCAACCGGAGTAAGCTCAGGGGTTAATTGATATTCGCCAGATTTTATTTTTTTTGCATAACCCGAATATCGAGAATAAAATTCAAAATAATAACTATTATTTAGTATGTGGTAAGACTTTAGTTTCTTATTTAAATCTTTAAATGTGCTGCCCGGTTCAATTGTAAAAGTTAAAGATGTTTTTATATTAAGAGGTGTTTCTAAAAATTTTTTATAATCAGTGTAGAAAAAAATAGATGAACTGATAATTAAAAAAAATACAAAAAAAGGTAAATTAATTTTTAATAGTCTTTTCATAATTTAGGAATAAAATTGTACTCTATCAATTTATTTTTTATCTTTTGAGTTTCTTTATGCTCTAAAAATACTTTTTTATCAATAGAATTGACAGGCCATATACCAATAAGACTGTTACACATAAAAATTTCTTCTGCATTTAGTAAAAAATCAAGTGTAATTTTTTTAATTTCAATTTTGAATCCAAGCTTGTCAGCTAAATTAATTATTTTTTCTCTAACTATTCCTTCAATTCCACATAACGATAAGTCTGGTGTATATAATGTTTTATCTAAAATACAAAAAATATTACTCATAGTGCCTTCAATAACATAATTATCTGAATCCATAACAATACCTTCAAAAATTGTTTTATCATTCCATTCAGCTCTAGCTAGAACTTGTTCTAAACGATTTAAATGCTTAATTCCTGCTAAAACTGGATTATTAGTATAACGATAGTTACAAAGTTTTGTTTTAATTCCAGATGTCGAAAATTTATCAGAATAATTTGGCCAAGGAAATAATGAGATGATTCTTGTTGGCTCAATATCCTCAGGAATTTTATAGCCTCGCCCCCCCTGTCCACGACTAATAATAATTTTTACAACTGCTCGGTCGTTAGAGTCAATTAAAGATGAAACTTCATTTTTTATAATTGTTTTATCTGTAATGGGGATTTTTATTTTTTCGCATCCTTTTTCTAAGCGATTTAAATGTTCATCAAAGCAAAGAATTTTTCTATTTTGAATCGCAATAGTTTCGAATAATCCATCGCCATAATGCAAAGCGCGATCGAATACTTCTATTTGCTCGCAAACTTTGCCATTGATTAAGTTTCTAGTTGCCATTGCTTTCCTGATGGCCAAATAATAATTTAACTTATTTTTCTAAAAATAAGCGAGCCGTTAGTACCACCAAATCCGAATGAATTTGAAAGTGATACTTCTATTTTCATTTCTCGTGCTTTGTTTGGCACATAATCAAGATCACATTCAGGGTCTTGATTTTCAAGATTGATAGTTGGCGGGGCAACCTGATCACGAATAGCTAACACTGAAAATATGGCCTCAACACCTCCGGCAGCACCCAGTAAATGTCCTATCATTGATTTTGTCGAACTAATTGCTAGCTTTTTAGCATCATTCTTAAAGACGTTCTTAATTGCAATGGTTTCAGCAATATCTCCGGCAGGCGTTGACGTACCGTGTGCGTTAATATAGTCGACCTCCTCGATATTTACCTTTCCGTTTTTCAGGGCATTCTCCATACATAATGTAGCGCCCTCACCGTTTTCCGAGGGTGCCGTCATATGAAATGCATCGGCACTCATTCCGTAACCAACCAATTCGGCATAAATTGTTGCTCCACGTTTTTTAGCAAACTCAAGTTCTTCTAGCACCATCACTCCTGCCCCGTCACTTAATACAAAACCATCTCTATCCTTATCCCAAGGACGGCTAGCCAACTCTGGCTGATCATTTCTTGTAGAAAGTGCACGTGCCGCGGCAAAACCCGCCAATCCCGTTCTTGATGTTGCCATTTCTGCGCCACCAGCAATCATTACATCGGCATCGCCATATTCAATTAGTCGAGCAGCATCACCAATATTGTGTGTTCCTGTTGTGCAAGCAGTAACAATAGAAAAATTCGGCCCTTTTAGACCATACATAATCGATAAATGACCAGAAATCATATTTATAATGTTACTTGGAACATAAAATGGCGATATTTTTCTTGGTCCGCCCGAACGAAATAATTCAGCTCCCTTTTCAATTCCTGGTAAACCTCCTATTCCCGAGCCTATTGCGACACCTATTCGTTCAGTATTTTTACTAGTATCTAAGCCAGAATCCTCTATTGCTTGTACTCCTGCAGCTATACCATAGTGGATAAAAGAATCCATCTTCTTTTGTTCTTTTTTTGGTATGTAGTTATCTAAAGGAAAATTTTTGATCGAACCGCCAATACGAACACTAAAATCTGACGTATCAAAATGTTCAAGAAGAGATATACCGCTCCTACCCTTGAGGATATTACCCCATGTTTCGTCAACTGCATTACCAACCGGTGTCGTCATACCTAATCCGGTTACTACCACACGTCTTTTAGCCACATTATGCCTCTCAATATCTTATCTAATATAAAACAAAAAACCGCGTACTGAAGAGTTCATAACGCGGCTTTTTTTGTTTTTTTTATGTAATTCGTTATTTTAAATGTGCATTTATGTACTCAATTGCCTGATTAACCGTATTAATATTTTCCGCCTTTTCATCTGGAATCTCTGTTTTGAATTCTTCCTCTAAAGCCATAACTAGTTCTACGGTATCAAGCGAATCTGCGCCCAAATCATCAACAAATGAAGCTTCAGGAGTAACCTCTTCTTCCTTGACCCCTAGTTGTTCTACTACAATTTTTTTTACTCGATCTTCAACACTGCTCATGTGGTTAATTCCTCCATTCGACCAGTAGGCCGGTTCGCGAGTGCTAAGTTTAGAGAAAAGATATCTTCTTGCAACTTAGAATATTTTAGTATATAAAATATTTTATTAATCAATAATTTATATTTATTATCTAATGTATAATATAACTCTATCCCATGTACATTCCGCCATTGATGCTGATAGTTTGCCCAGTTATATAGGCTGCTCTATCTGAGGATAAAAAGTCGACTACCGATGCAATTTCGTCAACCTCACCAAGTCTTCCTAAGACAATGTGCTTCAATATTGATTTGTGGATTTCTTCGCTTAATGCATCGGTCATATCTGTTTTAATAAATCCAGGCGCTACAGCGTTTACCGTAATTCCTCTAGATCCGACTTCTTTTGCTAAAGAGCGAGTAAATCCGATCATTCCCGCTTTGGTTGCCGCATAATTTACTTGTCCGGCATTGCCTGTTAAACCTACCACGGAACTAACATTGATAATTCTTCCATATTTTTCCTTCATCATTGCACGTAAACAAAGCCTAGTCATACGAAACATTCCGCTTAAATTTGTATTTATCACATCCTCCCATTCTTCATCCTTCATTCGCATAAGCAAATTATCCTTTGTAATCCCTGCATTATTAATAAGTATATTTGGAGAATTTATATCTTTAATGTTATTTTCAAACTCTTTTACTGAAGATTTGTCCGCAATATTTAGTGTTAACCCTTTTCCGGCAAAATTATTTTCGGAAAAATCATCAGATATCTTTTTTACTGAATCTTTAGTTGTGGCTGTTGCTATAACATATGCTCCTTGTTTTGCAAACCTATATGCAATTGCTTTACCAATACCTCTGCTAGCCCCTGTAACTAAAACAACTTTATTTTTATAAGCGTCGCTCATTAGAATTTTAAAATAGTGAGTTTTCAAGCGAGACTTGATCATGGATTGAAAATAATTCAAAAGAATTTTCTATTCTTTTAATAAGACCACAAAGGACTTTCCCGGGGCCGCATTCAATAATTCTAGTAACACCTAATGAATTTATTTCTTTAATAGAGTCAACCCAGCGTACTGGTTTGTATAGCTGCTCAAGAAGAACTGGTTTTATTTCGTCTGCTCTTATTTTTATTTTCGCATCTACATTTTGTAAAACTGGTATTTCTGGATCACTAAATGTTACGGTATTAAGGAATTGAGAGAATTCATCAGCGGCATTTCTCATTAATAAGCAATGCGAAGGCACACTAACGGGTAATAGTATTGCTTTTTTTGCGCCAGCTTCTTTTGCCATCTTAATAACTCGTTCAACTGCAATTCTGTGTCCTGATATAACTATTTGTCCTGGTGAATTATAATTTGCAGCTGAGACAATTTCACCTTTTGAAACATCGGCGCAAAGTTCCTCTAAAATTTTGTCATTTAAACCAAGTATTGCAGCCATTGCTCCCGTATTAGGAGGCACAGATCTTTGCATAGATTTAGCACGTTCTGAAACTAAACTTACTGTCTCTTCGAAAGTTATAACTCCTGCACATAAAAGCGCAGTATACTCGCCAAGACTATGGCCTGCTAAAACAGTTGGAGGAAATTTTGATTTCTTTTTCCATAAAAGCCATGAAGCATAGGATGTTAAAAGTATTGCAGGTTGTGTAATTTCAGTTTGATTAAGTTTCTCTTTTGGCCCTTTAGAAATTATTTCCAATATATTGTATCCTAAAATTTCTGATGCGATATTAAATATTTTTTTAATTTCCGGGTCTAATGAAATTATATTATCCATCATTCCAACAGACTGAGAACCTTGCCCAGGAAATACAATTGCTAAATTTACCTCGTTACTCGTCATGAAAGATTATTCTTAATATTGCAAAAGGACAGCTCCCCAAGTGAAGCCACCACCGAATGCAGGTAATAATAACTTATCATTGTCTTTAATCCTTCCGTCATTAACTGCAACATCAAGAGCAAGAGGGATTGATGCAGCAGATGTATTACCATGTTGGTCAACAGTTACTACTACGCGATTCATTGGCATATCTAGTTTTTTTGCCATAGCTGAAATTATTCTGGTATTTGCTTGGTGCGGGACTAACCAATCAATCTCAGTGTTTTCCATTGAATTAGCTTTTAGGGTTTCA
>CAJWIE010000033.1 GCA_913041115.1 uncultured Legionellales bacterium
TAGACAAGTCTTGGTGCTTTTGATGAATCACTGTCGCGACTATGTAGAAAACGTGTCTGATTTACATCGGCACTTACGGTATCAAGAATAATGGTAAGTGCATTACCACCACACCAACCACCACGATTTACAACTGATTGAACAACACTCTTAATATCAATACTTTCTTCTGGTGTATCAACTGTCTTCAGGTCATCGCTTCCAACTGTCCAATTGACAGTCGTACCAGTGGGACGGCTACTAATATTTGATGGAGCCGCCACTAATGGTACTGAATCATCAGTCTGCTCCGCAGCAACTCTCCAGACACTTTCTAACGGTGTTTTCGGCGCAACTTTCGGGGTTAGTATTAATCTTACATCCGTGAGTGTTGCACCTTTTGGAATCCGTACATCAGTAAAGCGAAGTGCAATCTTTTGATCCTGACCTTGAACAGGAGTCCCACTACTTGCTGTTGTGATGCGTAACTGTGGTGCTTTCAAAAGATCTGCCTCGGTAGGAGTTCTTCCTAACCACTGGATGGTAGCCATATCACGAGAATAAAATTGTCGTTTTCCACCATTGTTTGCCCCCCGTGTAATAGAAGCAGGAAAACCTCGGTTTTTAGGATGTGATGTATCCGAGTTTATTGATAGAGGTGCTCCACCGCTTTGAAATCTGAAAAACATGTTCTGACCGGATGCCCAACCAGGGCGGTTGACGATTTCCTGAACAATATCTTTAATATTTGGGGTAGAAATTACATTTTCGCCAGCAGCTGTTGGAACAGTCCAATCAACCGATGCTGTGGTTTGTTGACGAGACGAAATATCATTACTCTCCGCAAGTCCACCTAAACCAATGCTTGGTAATGTTCCAGCATCATCGGTATCCTGACCAACTATAGAAGTCCGGGTTGTCGGATTTTGCCTTTCATATACTGTAAAATCAATAAATGCATTTTCAATATTTGCCCCCTGTTCCAAGGTAATACCCGGAAAACGTAAACCAAGCAAAACACATTCATGAATAAAAAGACCATCACGGGAAAATTGTGTAGGGTGAAACCCGGTATGAATGATTGGGCGAAAATTTTTGAAAGCATTATTATCAGTAAAAAACTTAGCGCAGTCGCCTGGAATTGTTTCTTCCATAGCATCATTTCTTTCTGATAGAAGCGGAAAAGTCTGAGATGAGCCAACGAACGATTGTGACCCGCCAAAGTCAAAGCTATCCAATGTTGCATCGCTAAGTGAAACGCTACCTACTGGTACTGCGCCGGGCGTTACAACTTCTTCACCATCGTCTAAATCGTTTTTGATAAAAGCCGTGTTACTGATCTCGGAAACTGATGCATCACCACTATCTCCAACAACATCAATAAGTTTTCCATCGACGTCCGACATTGGAAAAATAATTGACCCGCCTTTTTCAAACTTATAACGTGCTAAACCGACATTAACATCCTCTGTGGATTCTAAAATAGATGTCATTGCATCTTTTAAGGCTTCAAGACGAGTCTGACCAGTAAAAGGAATAGCATCGTTCATACTACCGGAAGTATCTAGAATGAATAAAACATTCGAACGAATAACCTCGGTATCTGCTGCGGAAGTTGAATTGAAGTAGATTTCAGTATCATCAGCACGCCCCAGATTACTACCAATAACAAGCCCGCTGCTTATGCAAAACAGTACTATTTTTCTGAACCTATTCAAGTTAGCCGCCATGTTAAAAAAGCTAGCTTCTTAAAGTCCTTTCCTGTTATTAGGTGATATTGATACTCTAAAATATCTGGTCTTCTACAAAAGAAAAAAACGAATAGAAAAAAATTCCTGGGAATTCTCTGTATGCTCAACATTGTCAACTCCATATAACTTAACTGTTAATTGCTTATTTTATTTATATTAAATCAATTCTCCTCAAACCACTCCAGCGCCACCTTCCGGTGCGGCACGGACACAAGAGGGGAATTATACAAGATATTATAGGTAGATAGGAAAAAATCTCCCAGAATTTACAATATTGATAAAATTCGATTTCTTGGTTTCTAATAGAAAATGCTATTTATTTCATATAGTTATCTTTAATTCAATCAATAATTTGATTAATTATTCCGATTTTGGTGCCGATGGCCGGAGTCGAACCGGCACGCCCGAAGGCACTACCCCCTCAAGATAGCGTGTCTACCAATTCCACCACATCGGCCACTTTTGTATCTGTAACGCATGTAAACAATTAATGGGTTAGCGCATTATTCAACAGGCAAATTCGGAATATCATGGTCATGGCCTTCGTGATCACCGCTATCTTCTATGTTTGGTGCAACAACTTCTTCTGCCATCTCTTCCTGCTCGATAACAACGGCGGGTGTGTCTAATAAACTTGTAGGAACTTCTTTAATTCTCTGGCTAGTTAGATAGGCAAGTAACAAACTATTAGCCAAAAATATAATTGCTAAAAATGTTGTAACTTTCGTTAAAAAGCTACTTGATCCTTGGCTACCAAAAACAGTTGAAGATGAACCGCTACCAAATGCAGCACCCGCATCCGCACCCTTGCCATGCTGAATCAACACGAAAACAATCAAAACAACAGCAACGACAACTTGTAGAATAAATAATAATGTATAAATTGATTCCATTTTTTATTTCCTCACTGCATGACAAATACTTAAAAATTCTTTTGCGATAAGAGATGCGCCGCCGATTAACCCACCATCAATATCTGCCATTTCAAAAAGTTGGTTGGCATTATCCGCCTTAACACTACCCCCATAAACTATCCTGATGTTCTCAGCAATACTCTTATTACGTCTGGCCAAACGTAATCTTATAAATTGATGCACCTCCTGAGCCTGCTCCGGTGTTGCAGTTTTACCAGTTCCGATTGCCCAGACTGGTTCGTATGCAATTACCGTATTAACAAATGCATCAATAGTAACCTTATCAATTACCGCATCAAGTTGTCGAGCAATCACCTTCTCTGTATTTGCTGATTCGCGCTCTTCAAGTAACTCTCCTACACACAAAATAGGCGTCATATTTTTGGATTGTATAGCGCAAAATTTCTCCGCAACACGCTCATCTGTTTCTTGGTAAAGCATTCTTCGCTCAGAGTGACCCACGATTACATATTCACAGCCATAGTCATTAAGCATGGAAGCGGATACCTCTCCAGTATAAGCACCTACCTCCAAATGTGACACATTCTGTGCACCCAGTTTGATATTAGTCTTATTTAATTGTTCTGATAACTCAGATAAATAGACAAAAGATGGACAAACTACCACTTCTGTCGGCGTTTCATTTGAAATACCTTGGGTCAAAGCCTTGATAAGATGGCGAATACTCTCAAGTGAGCCATTCATCTTCCAATTTGCCGCGACCAATATCTTTCGATTAGCCATAATTCATTTATATTAATATCAAAGGCGGCAAAGGTTACAGAGTGGAAAGGGTGAAATCAATATATTCGTCATTTTACCCTATATCTTAGATTTGTAATGGTGATTCAACCCTGCAGTGAAGGCAGCTCTTTTCAAAGGTACATTTTTCCTTAGCATGCCTGACTATCAGGGCATGGTATTCCTTAAAAAGAGTAATGTCAGGTGTTAGTGATGATTCGAAATACTGACGAAGTGCCTCATAGGGCTCATCCCCGCTAATTAAATTTAATGTTTTGAATAAACGACGCGTATAGGTATCAATAACAAAAACTGGTCTCTCAAAAGCGTAAAGTAAAATATCGTCGGCTGTTTCAGGTCCGATGCCATTTACTTTAAGTAATCGTTTTCTTAATGTTTGATCGTCTAATTCTTTTAACCTATTAAATCGGCCTTCCGTTTCAAACCAGTGAGCAAAATTCTTAAGACGCTTCGACTTGATGTTGAAATATCCTGAAGGCCTGATTAATTTTGCTAAATTCTCTTCTGATAATTCTATTAATGTGTGAATATTTAACGCATTCACTTCTTTTAGATTATTAATAGCTTTCTCGACGTTTGCCCAAGATGTATTTTGAGTAAGTATAGCGCCTACCATTACTTCAAACGATGAATCTGCAGGCCACCAATGCTGTGGACCATAACACTCATTAAGTCGACGATAAATTTTGAGTAAAATAGACCGATGAGTCATTAAGATAAAATACTATCTTGAAGTGATTTAATCTCCTTATCATCAAGACGCCAAAATTGACCCGTCCTCTTCTTTCTCGGTAGGATGTAAGAGCCAAAACGCGTCCTAATTAAACGCGTTACCTGAACGCCTTGAGACTCCCATAAACGACGTACCTCCTTATTCCGTCCTTCCATCACCACAACATGATACCAATGATTTGCACCCATCCCGCCTGAATCTACGATGTCAGTAAATTTAGCAAAACCATCTTCTAATTCAACGCCATTTAACAAAGCATGAATATTTTCTTTTGTAATCTGACCCAAAATACGTACAGCATATTCGCGCTCTATTTGATTTGATGGATGCATAAGTTGATTTGCTAATTCGCCATCAGTAGTAAATAACAATAATCCTGTTGTGTTCAAATCAAGCCGACCAATATTTATCCAGCGACTATTTCTAAGACGTGGTAAATTTTTAAAAACAGTATCACGTCCCTTCTCGTCTCGACGTGTACATACTTCTCCTGCCTGCTTGTAATAAGCAAGGACCTTTGGTTTGTGTTTACGTTGGAGATGTAACCTAATTAAACGTGAATTAATAGAAACGCGGTCCTTTTCTTCAATACATTGGCCAAGAACTGCTAATTTACCATTGACGCTAATCTTGCCGTTACGTATTAAAGTTTCAATATCGCGTCTTGAGCCATAACCAGCATTAGCAAGAACCTTATGAATACGATCGGTCATAATAAAAATACTATTGTGATTAATTTGAGAAAGGTATTACTTTTGCGCTTTCAACTACATCATCAGCGTCTTCAGTCTCCACCATATTCTCTGAATCAACGACTGACATAAACTCACCATCTCTGTGTTTACTATCTTTACCTAGCTCCTTTTCTAGCGCTTCAAATAAGTCAGGATTAATCGAATCAAAATCCTTAATATCTTCAAGCGGCGGTAAATCTGATAATTTTTTGAGATTAAAATAATCAAGAAATGATTTGGTCGTAGCTAATAACTCGGGTCTACCTGGTACATCACGATGACCAACAACCTTAATCCATTCTCGTTCTAAAAGTGTTTTCGTTATTGTTCCACTTACACTCACGCCACGTATGTCTTCAATTTCGCTGCGCGTTATAGGTTGGCGATAGGCGATAATTGAAAGTGTTTCTAATAAAGCCCTTGAGTAGCGGGGCGGTCGTTCGTCAAATAAATGATTAACCCAGTCAGCATATTCATCATCCGCCTGAAATCGAAAACCACTCGCCACCTCAACTAAATTCACGCCACGACCTTCATAATCTTTCTGCAAATCACAAATTGCTTTTTTAATGTTATCGCGATTTGGTTGTAACGATTTATCTTCCTCAAATAAATTCATTAGGCGTTTTACGCTTAAAGGTTGAACTGAAACCATTAAAGCAGCTTCGATAATATTCTTAATTTTCTTTTGACTCATGATGCTGCCTTAACATAAATTTGTCCGTTAGGTTCATTCTGTACTAACTGGATAAGAGAGTCTTTCATAAGTTGAAGTATCGCTAACAATGAAACAATTGCCCCCGAGCGACCTTCTTCTACAGTAAATAAATCTTTAAAATCGATAAACGTCTCGGTATTAACTTTCTCCAAGATAATACTCATACGCTCACGAACGGATAGAACTTCTCGTTGTATCATGTGATTAGAAAACATTTCTGCACGCACAACGACTTCTGAAAAAACCTTGAGAATTGTCTCCATTGCCACCTCAGGTGGTTTATGATTAGTTTTCCGTCCAGGAAATTCTGCAACGGTCGAAAATATATCCCTTTCGTAACGCGGTAACTTATCCAAGTTTTCTGCTGCTTCTTTGTAACGCTCATACTCTTGCAAACGTCGAATTAATTCTGCTCTTGGATCCTGTTCATCCTCATCCTCTGTGTGTCTAGGTAGCAACATTCTTGATTTGATTTCGGCTAACATTGCGGCCATTAATAAATATTCCCCGGCAAGCTCAAGTTCAAGAATTTCCATTAATTCAATATAGGACATATATTGTTCTGTAATTCTTGCTATTGGAATATCAAGAATATCAATGTTCTGTTTCTTAATTAGATAGAGTAATAAATCCAGCGGGCCCTCAAATGCTTCAAGAAATACCTCAAGTGCATCAGGGGGTATATATAAATCTTTCGGCAGGTCTGTTAATGGCGCACCTTGAATCAGTGCAAAAGGCATTTCACTTTGTTGTGTTTCTGTTGTTTCAATTTCTTCGGTCATTATTAAAATTTTTCCTAAGAATAACTCAACCCCATTGCCTCACGCACATCATCCAGTGTCTCTCTTGCAATATCCCTTGCTGCTTCGCATCCCTCCACAATAATGCCACGAACTGTTTCTGGATCATTCAGATATTCATTAGCTCGTTCGCGTATTGGTTCTTGCTCTTTCAATACAGCATCTATAAGCGGCTTCTTACAATCAAGACAGCCAATTTTAGCATTTGTACACCCCTCAACCACCCACTTTTTAAGAGAATCATCAGAATAAACCTGATGAAGATTCCAGACTGGACATTTTTCCGGGTCCCCGGGATCAGTTAATCTCATTCTAGCGGGGTCAGTTGGCATTGTTTTGACCTTATCCTCCACTACATTGGGATTTTCTCTTAATGAAATAGTATTACCATAAGATTTTGACATTTTTTGGCCATCTAAACCCATCATCTTTGGGGCTGGTGTTAATAAGGCTTGAGGTTCTGGAAATATTGCTTTACCTGAACCATCAAGATAACCAGATAGGCGTTCTCTATCACCAATACTAATATTTTGTTGTGAAACAAGTAGCTCTCTTGCTTTTTCTAGCGATGAAACATCGCCTTGTTCTTGATAGTTACGACGTAACTCATCATAAAGTCGGGCAGTTTTTTTCCCCATCTTTTTTAACGCTGTTTCTATGTTCTTCTCAAAATCTCGTTCACGCCCATAAATATGATTAAATCGTCTCACTACTTCGCGTGCTAATTCAACATGTGAAACTTGGTCTTCACCTACCGGAACAAAACCAGCTTTGTAAATAATGATATCTGCAGTTTGTAATAATGGATAACCTAGAAATCCATAAGTAGTAAGGTCTTTATCAGATAATTTTTCCTGTTGATCTTTATAGCTTGGCACTCTTTCTAGCCAGCTAAGCGGTGTACACATTGACAGTAATAAATGTAATTCTGCATGTTCGGGAACACGAGACTGAATAAACAATTTAGCCGAACCCGGATTTACACCAACAGCCAGCCAATCAATAACCATATCCCAAACGCTTTCTTCAATAATAGATGGGTCTTCGTATTCTGTCGTCAACGCATGCCAATCCGCAACAAAAAAAAAGCATTCATATTCTTGCTGAAGTTCAACCCAATTTTTGAGCACGCCGTGATAATGACCTAGATGAAGTTGGCCTGTCGGGCGCATACCTGACAACACCCGCTGTTTACCGCCTATAGACAATCAACAACCTCCTGTGGTCGTTATTAGTATGGAGAGTAATTATCCGCCTCATTATACCCCGACTCTTGTGCCGTAAAAGAATTTTCTTCTCAGGAAATCACTAAAAACTGCCCTGAAAACAAGGATTATAAACATCTCTAGTTTTAAAAGTAATACACTTTGAAATGTCGATAAGATAAATTTAGGCTATGATAGCTGGCACATCTAAACATTAAGTAAAAATTCATGAAATTCCTGTTTGATTTTTTTCCGCTGGTTGCGTTTTTAATCGCCTTTTACTATCCAGAAGATAGGGAGCAAGGCATCTATCTGGCTATACAAGTATTAATTATTGCGTCCGCAATACAAATTATTATTTATTGGTTAATAACACGCAAATTCGAAAAAATGCATGTCATAACCTTAATTTTAACAGTGATATTGGGTGGGGCTACATTACTATTAAAAGATGTGCGTTTTATTAAATGGAAACCCACTGCGGTTAACTGGGTATTTGCGCTCGTTTTCCTTGGGAGTCAATTTATCGGTAAAAAACCGATCATCCGGAGAATGATGGACCATGCAATTTCTGTCCCAGATGAAATATGGACTAAATTAAATATAGGTTGGGTTGTATTTTTTATTTTTTCTGGAATTGCTAATCTTTATGTCGTTTATAATTTTAGTACGGAATTTTGGGTCAATTTTAAGGTCTATGGTCTTTTAGGTTTAACATTTATATTTGCCATCGCGCAAGCAATGTACATGTCACAACATATAAAAGATATTAAAGAGGAAAAAAAATAACTATGTTCTATGCAATCATAAGTCAAGATGTTGAAGATAGCCTTGAAAAAAGATTAAGTGTCAGAGCTGAGCATATCGCAAGACTCAAGGCCTTGGAGGATGAGGGACGATTATTAATTGCAGGACCTCATCCCAACGTTGATGGTCAAGACCCGGGTCCCGCGGGTTTTAGTGGTAGTCTTATAGTGGCTGAATTCAATTCATTAGAGGAAGCGCAGTCATGGGCAGACGCAGATCCATATATCGCTGCAGGAGTTTATGAGAAAGTAGTCGTTAAACCATTTAAACGGGTCTTTCCTAGTGTCTGAACCAAACCGCGTTGAATTGATTCGCGAATGCTTAGAAGAAACTCTGAATCCAGCTCAACTTGAAATCATTGATGATTCACATTTACATGCCGGTCACTCAGGGCATGGTGGTGCCGGACATTTTCAGGTCCATATTGTTTCAGAAAAATTCAATGGACTTGCAACCTTGGCGAGACATCGCTTGGTTTATGCTGCACTAGAAAATATGATGCAGACAGAAATACATGCGTTAAGTATTAAAGCACAATCTCTAGATGAAACTGCATAAGGTTAATTAAATGTCAGATACACTTAAATTAACAACAGAGCTTATAAATAGGAAGACGCTGACACCAGATGATAATGGTTGTCAAAAGTTAATCGCGGAACGACTTAATAAAAATGGTTTTAGTGCCGAGCATCTGCGTTTTGATGACGTTGATAATCTCTGGGTAACGCATGGCAATTCAGGGCCACTATTTGTTTTTGCAGGCCATACTGATACGGTACCTGTCGGCCCCATCGAAAAATGGAATACAGACCCATTTAAAGCAGAAATTAAAGAAGGATATCTCTATGGGCGTGGTGCTGCGGATATGAAAAGCGGTATCGCAGCAATGGTGACAGCTGCAGAACGATATGTGCAAAAAAATCAAAACCATAATGGAACAATTGCGTTTTTAATTACAAGTGATGAAGAAGGTCCGTCTATTAATGGAACACGCAAGGTAATTGATTACCTAAATGAGAAAAAAATAAAAATCGATTGGTGTATTCTGGGAGAGCCATCAAGTGATAAACAACTCGCTGATGTCATTCGTATTGGTCGCCGGGGTTCTTTAAATGGGATATTAAAAATAAATGGAATTCAGGGACATGTTGCTTATCCTGAGAAGGCAAAAAACCCTATTCACGAAGCAGCTCAGTTTCTAAATGAATTAACATCGATTGAGTGGGACCGGGGAAACGATTCTTTTCCACCAACGTCGTTTCAGATTTCAAATATTAACGCAGGCACCGGCGCTGATAATGTTATCCCTGATGCACTCAATTTATTATTCAATTTTCGGTTTTCAACTGAAATATCTCAGGATGAAATAGAAAACAAAGTTGAAAATTTATTGCAAAAGCATGATTTAGATTACAACCTTGAATGGAAATTATCGGGCGCTCCTTTCTTAACAGATTCCGGCTCACTAACAGATGCCGCAACTACTGCAATAAAAGAAATTGTTGGTATTGATACAGTATACTCAACAGGAGGCGGCACTTCAGATGGACGATTCATTGCGCCAACCGGTGCGCAAACAATTGAGCTCGGGGTTGTTAATGAAACAATACATAAAATTAATGAATGCGTTAAAGTCGAAGACTTAGATACCTTATCGAGTATCTACGAAAAGATACTTGAAAAGCTTTTATCCAATTAATTATTAAATACTACCAACTACCTCAACTAATGCTTTTGTTAATAAATTTAGATCATCATCATTGATAATATAAGGTGGCATTAGGTAAGTTAATTTTCCGAAAGGTCTTATCCATACACCCCTCTTAACAAATTCCGGAATTACTTTTTGCATGTCTACTTCATTTTTTAATTCAACAACACCGATTCCTCCTAACACACGAACATCAGCAACATGATTCATCTCTTTGCAGGGCATTAATCCATTTTCTAAACCTTTTTCAATTCTTGAAATGTTTTCCTGCCAATTTGATTTAAGCAACAGGTCAATGCTCGTTAAAGCAGCTGTGCAGGCTAATGGATTCGCCATAAAGGTTGGGCCATGCATGAATACACCAGGTTCGCCATTATCAATGGTTTCATAGATATCTTTTGTTGTAATGGTCGCTGCCAATGATAAATAACCTCCGGTTAGCGCTTTACCAATACACATGATATCGGGTGTAACTTTTGCATGCTCACATGCAAATAGTTTTCCGGTTCTGCCAAAACCGGTTGCAATTTCATCAAAAATTAAAAGCACATTATATTGATGACAAAGTTGATGAATTTCTTTTAGGTAATCAGCTGAATAAAACCACATGCCGCCAGCACCTTGCACAATGGGCTCCATAATAAACGCCGCGATAAGTTCGCTATCTTTTTCTAAGATTTTTTTGAGTTGCGCAATATCATCCTCACCACATGACTCACCAAAACGGCATTTTGGTTGCTCGATAAATAATTGCTTGGGTAATAATTTGGAAAACAGACTATGCATTCCGGTAACCGGGTCGCAAACGGACATCGCACCAAAGGTGTCGCCATGATAACCAGAACGCAGTGAGATAAAACGTTGTCGTTGTACCTGACCTTTAGCATGCCAGTATTGAATCACCATTTTCATAGCGACCTCAACAGACACCGAACCCGAATCAGAATAAAACACAGCCTCAAGTGTATTCGGAACAATAGAAAGCAATTTCTCTGTGAGTTTTATTGCAGGAGTATGGGTAAGTCCGCCAAACATAACGTGTGCCATATCCTTTAATTGGCGCTGAAGTGCTGAATTTATTTCAGGATGGTTATAACCATGAATAGCGCACCACCAAGACGACATTCCGTCTATCAATTGTTGTCCATTAGATAACTTAAGGCGCACTGCTTCAGCTGACACAACGTGGTAAATCGGCAAATCTGATTGCATTGCGCTATACGGATGCCAAATCGAATTTTGGTCAATACTCAATAGAGGATCAAAATTTCCTATGGGGGGCATATTCTATAGTGGCGGAGAGAGAGGGATTCGAACCCTCGATACGCTATTAACGTATACACGCTTTCCAAGCGTGCTCCTTAAACCACTCGGACACCTCTCCGAAGAATATTTCTCGTTACCTTCCGAAATCATCATCATATCTAACGATATCATCCTCACCTAAATATGAGCCAGATTGAACTTCAATAATTTCCAAAACATTATCTCCCGCATTTTCGAGACGATGTTTTGTTTCGGGAGGAATATAAGTGGATTCGTTCTCATGCAGTAAAAATTCTTCTTCGCCTTTTGTTACGGTAGCTACTCCCTTCACAACTACCCAATGCTCAGAACGTTTACGATGAAGTTGTAGTGATAATCTTTTCCCCGGGTAAACGGTTAACCTTTTGACCTGAAAATTTTTACCTGCATCAATTGAATCATAATAACCCCATGGTCTAAAATTTTTTCTGTGTGTTATACGTTCATTTCGATTATTCTTTTTCAGTTTATCTACAATTTTTTTGATGTCTTGTGTTTTATTTTTATTGGCAACTAAAATCGCATCATCGCTATCTATTATTATCATATCTTCACATCCAATCGTAGCAATCAGCCCGCGTTCGCTTTTAATAAAACAATTATTCGTTTCCTCAGTAATAACATCTCCTTCTGTATAGTTATTATTATTATCTTTATTTTTAATTTTCCAAACAGATGACCAAGCGCCAACGTCAGACCAACCAATATTAACGGGTAAGACTGCAAGTTTTTCATTACTGTCGGTCGCTAGCTTTTCCATCACAGCATAATCAATAGAATTATTTGGGCTTTGACAAAAAGACTTCTCATCTAATCTAAAAAATATCCCATCAGTTTCTCCGGTTTTGA
>CAJWIE010000034.1 GCA_913041115.1 uncultured Legionellales bacterium
GAATTCGTTTTTAAGGCAAGTTGTGCTAATGCACGATTATGATCTAGTCGAGTCATTGCGGTGAAGTTCCGGAGATTTAAATCAGGTGCGCTGACCATTGCAGTATAAGCATTTGTGTTTGCAGGGTTTCCCACAACTAAAACTTTGACATCTCGATTAGCGCTTTCATTCAACCCGTTTCCTTGAAGTTTAAAAATACCACCATTTGCCTCTAACAAATCACTACGCTCCATGCCTGGTCCCCTAGGTTTTGCCCCAACTAATAGTGCATAATTAATATCTTTGAAAGCAGTATTGATATCATCTGTTAAAATAAAATCTTCAACCAAAGGAAAAGCGCAATCATCAATTTCCATAACTACACCCTCTAACGCCTTCATGGCAGGTGTTATTTCAAGTAACTGAAAAATAACCGATTGGTCTAGCCCTAACATTTGGCCAGAGGCTATGCGAAACAACAGAGAATAACTAATCTGGCCAGCGGCACCAGTAACAGCAACTCGAACGGGTGTTTTCATATTCTTTTTATCTTCATATGACGAAAATTTTATTTTCTCTTATTAATTGGAATATAATCTCGAGTCTTTTCGCCCATATAAAGCTGTCTTGGTCTACCAATTTTAAAATCTGGGTCTTCCATCATTTCCAACCACTGTGCGACCCAACCTGCAGATCTTGCTAATGCAAACATAACTGTATACATCGATGTGGGAATGCCTAATGCCTTGAGAATAATTCCGGAATAAAAATCAACATTAGGATAAAGTTTACGTTCAATAAAATAATCGTCTTCAAGTGCAATCTCTTCTAGTTTCATTGCAATTTCAAATAAAGGCTGATCAACAGTATCTATCTCGTTGAGCAAATCGTGGCATACTTGTCGAATAATTGTTGCTCGTGGATCATAATTCTTATAAACACGATGACCAAAACCCATTAGTCTAAAAGGATCCTTTTTATCTTTAGCTCTATCAATAAACTTAGGAATGTTATCAGCTGTATCTATCTCAGCTAACATCTGTAGTACAGCTTCATTTGCTCCGCCATGGGCACGCCCCCAAAGTGTAACAATTCCAGCAGCTATACAAGCAAATGGATTTGCTTCAGCACTACCCGAAAGTCTGACTGTTGAGGTTGATGCATTTTGCTCATGATCAGCATGTAAAATTAGCAACAAATTTAAGGCCTTTACTGATATTGGATTTGGTACATATTCACGCATGGGCACTGAAAACATCATATTCAGAAAATTCTCCACATAACCCAAATCATCTCTTGAATATATAAACGGATGACCAACGGAATGCTTGTAACAGTGCGCTGCTAATATAGGCATTTTTGCGACAACTCGAATCGCAGTCAGTTCACGGTCTACAGGATCATTAATGTCCATAGCCTCGTGATAATAAGAAGATAATGCGCCAGTCACCCCAATTAATATGGACATCGGATGCGCATCATGAAGATATCCAGTATAAAAACGTTCAAGATGCTCATGAACCATATTTCGCTCATTAAGAGTAGCACGAAACTCATCAAACTGAGTTTTTGTAGGGAGCTCGCCATATAGCAAGAGATAACAAACTTCCAGATATGAGCTTTGATTTGCCAACTGGTCAATTGGATAACCGCGATGGAGTAAAATGCCCTTTTCTCCGTCGAGATAAGTAATTTTACTTCTACAAGACGCAGTGGTCACAAAACCTGGGTCAAAAGAAAACATTCCGAGTTCTTTGTATAGTGTTTTTGTATCAATGACTGGCGCACCATAAATACCGTCAAGTATTGGGCACTCAACCTCTTTTCCGGTCCGATTATCGGTGATTGTGACTGTATCAGCCATTTGAACTCTCTCCCTAGGTTTTAAGTTATTATATTTACGAATTAACTAATTGTTACAACTTTAGGAACACAAGAGTACAGAATTATGAGGCGTTGTAGCAAGTCAGATTAAGTAAATTACCTACTAAACTACATGTATTTTTTCGTCTAAATGAAGAATTTTTAAGTAGCTATCAAAAATACCATTAATTATCTGCCAAAGCTCCCAATTTTTGTTGCATTGCATCATATTTATTATTAGGATCGTAGATTATATTTTTAAGTGGAAAAATTAATGAATAATAGAAGAATCATTAAAAAATACCCTAATAGGCGTCTTTATGACACGGAAGATAGTAAATACATAACATTAGAAGATATAAGGATATTAGTAATTAAAAACAAAGAATTTGTTGTTATAGATGCTAAAACTAAAGACGATCTAACAAGAAACATCCTCTTACAAATTATTATTGAAAAAGAACAAAATAGTGAGCCAATTTTTTCTATCAAAGTTCTGGCTCAGATTATTCGTTCCTATGAAAATTCGTTTCAACATACTATAGGTAATCAGCTGGAAAAAAATATCGAGAAACTGATTTATCAGTATCAGAATCAACAACAATACGCAGGATCCAACACCACCCGAACCTCAATTAAAGATGAAGATTAAGGTAACAAAACTGAATGCATACTTAGTCGAATAGTATTTTTTATTAATTTGGTTAATATTTATTGGCCTTTTATTAAATCAGTTAATCCTTCGTCTACATTTATTATTTCCTTCGTAGAATCATTTCTTAACGACTCAATTCTCGCAAGATAATCTTTGCTAACATCTCCAGTTATATAATCGCCTGTGAAACAAGATGCATCGAATTTTGTAATAGAATTATTGCCTTTTTGTGCAGAAGAAATTAGATCTTCAATATCCTGATAAACCAACCAGTCAGCTCCAATCGTTTCGGCAACTTCCTCAACACTTCGATTGTAAGCGATTAGCTCATTTACGCTTGGCATATCTATCCCATAAACATTTGGATGACGTACTGGCGGTGCAGCTGAAGCAACATAGACGCGTTTTGCACCTGCTTCTTTTGCCATTTGAACTATCTCTCTTGATGTTGTGCCCCTAACAATTGAATCATCGACAAGTAAAACATTTTTATCTTTAAACTCAAGGTTAATAGCATTTAATTTTTGGCGAACGGATTTCTTGCGGATATTTTGACCTGGCATAATAAATGTGCGGGGAATATATCGATTTTTTACAAAACCTTCTCTATATTTAATTCCAAGAACATTTGCTAATGATAAAGCTGCTGTTCGGCTTGAGTCGGGAATCGGGATAACCACATCGATATCGTGTGTCGGGTATAATTCTAGAATTTTTTTTGCAAGCGTCTCGCCCATACTTATTCGTGCTTTATAGACAGAAATACCATCAATTATTGAATCAGGCCTTGCAAGATAAACGTATTCAAAAATACAGGGACTATGATTTATATTGTCAGAACATTGTTGTGAAAAAACTTCGCCGTTAACTGTTATAAAAACTGCTTCTCCTGGCTCAATATCACGAATAAGCTGAAAACCCAATGCGTCAACAGCGACACTTTCTGAGGCAACAATAAATTCTGTTCCAATATCAGTTTTCCTATCACCAAATACAATTGGTCTTATGCCATTTGGATCGCGAAAACCAAGAATACCAATACCAGTAATCATTACTACCGCAGCATATCCTCCCTTACATCGTTTATGCAGATGCTTTACCGCTTGAAAAATGTCGTCTGGTTGTAATTCATCTCGATGTTTTCCAGCCTTATTTAATTCATTGGCTAAAATATTTAATAGTACTTCAGAGTCGGAATTGGTATTTAAATGACGGAGATCATCTCGCATCAAATCTTCTTTCAAAGTTTCAGCGTTTGTTAAATTACCATTATGGGCAAGCGTAATCCCGTATGGTGAATTTACATAAAATGGTTGAGCTTCCGCTGAAGAAGAGCAACCAGCTGTTGGATACCGAACATGGCCTATTCCCATATTCCCTTTCAAATTAAGCATATGGCGAGTTTTAATAACATCTCTCACAAGACCGTTGTCTTTTCTAAGGTACAAATTATTTTCATCACAGGTCACAATCCCAGCAGCATCTTGTCCACGGTGCTGAAGAACTGTTAAACCATCATAAATAGCCTGATTAACTGAAGTTTTTGCAACAATACCAACTATTCCGCACATAATAAATCCATCGAAAAATTACTAATCATTTTTTTCTATATTCTCATATGAATGATATCTCGTTACTGACTCTCCCAAAAAATTTGAGCCCCATACACTAAGAGTCTCAAATGGCTCCATCAGTTTAGATTCTTTCCACCAAACTTCTTTCGGAAAAGCTGTAAAACCGGCTAAAAAAACAACGACCGTTACAATAGCTACTCCTAATCCCATGCCAAAAAAAAGCCCTAATATCCTATCCGCTGCTGTTAAACCAGTTTTACCTAATAATTTAACCACAAAATAACTTAAACCACTCATTATTAACAAGCATAAAATAAACAACGCAATGAATGCCAGAATAATTCTTAATATCGGGGTATCAATATAATTATCCAGCAGAGGTGAAAAATAAGGCACTAGTTTAACAGCCAAACCCAATGAAACTAACCATGAGATTAGCGAAAAGATGATATTAAGAAAACCATATATTACACCAACTATGGTTGGTAATAATATCGCAAAAAGAATAACTATATCAGCCGTCATCATAATATATAGTCAATTTTCATTAATTTTAAAATTATGGATATTTCTTAACTATTGGTTCAGTTTCTAACTTTATTTTATTTTTTATTTCTTCGCGTAGTTTATTTGCATCGGCCTCATCATATTCTGGCCCTAAACATACTTGATACATAATTTTATTATTTTGTGTTATTGGGTTAATAAAGGAGCGAAAGCCTGCATTCTTTGCTCTCAGATTTTCTTTTTCTGCGTTTTCTTTTTTTGAAAAACTCCCTATTTGAACGATCCAATTCATTTGTCCCACTTCATTTGTTCTTAGTGTTTCATTCTTAGAAGGAGATTCTTCAGCTACTACCTCTTGAGATTCTTCAGCTACTACCTCTTGAGATTCTTCAGCTACTAAACCATATTCAACATTTTTAATATCTAAGTCCCGACTAGTGTCATCTACCGGTTTTAATTTTGAAACAAATTCTGAATTTTCTGAGTTTGATGAATTCTTTTTATCTTCCAAAACTAAATTCACAGGCTCAGTTAAAAATATTGGAATAAATATAATAGCAAGTGAAGCAAGAACAATTACTCCAATCAGTCTTTCTTTTAATTTTTTATCCATTGTTGTAGAAAAATAATTAATTTAGATATCGTATTGCAGCACCAACTGTATAAAAGGAGCCAGTAATAATAATTCGATCATCGGGCATTGATAATTTACGGATTTTATCCAATGCTTCTTTCACACTTGCATATTCAGAAACATTCTTATCTTTACTAATAGACCTCAACTCTGATGTCAATGTTTTTGTATTAACACCTCTATCCTGTGAAATTGACACAAAATGCCAACTACTTGTAACTTCTTTTAATTCTTTTATAACTAATCGATGGTCTTTATCTTTCAACATCCCTAAAATTATATGAGTTCTTCCCTGGCACGGAATCATCTTTAAATTATTGACTAATGCCTTCATTGATTCACGATTATGTGCAACATCTAGAATTTTTGGTACATCACCAGGAATAATTTGAAACCTCCCTGTAAGACGGAAACTACTTAGACCTTGTTGAATATTATCTATACTAACTGGATATTCATCTTGAATTTTATTTAATACCATCAATACACCAGACGCATTTTGTATTTGAAAATCACAATATTTCATCGGTCTTGGTAACTCTTCCAAATACATACCCTTTGTGTTCCATGACCAAGAACTATCATTATAATCAAACCAATAATCTCGCCCTAACAAAAATATTGGGGTACCTAATGCTTCTGAACAATTTAATAGACTTTGTGGTGGATTTGGATCTGAACAAATTGCAGGAGCTAGATTCCTAAAAATACCAGCCTTTTCACGTGCAATACTCTCGCGATCATTACCAAGCCATTCTTGATGATCAATATCTATGCTTGTAACCAATGATACATCGGCATCTAGTATGTTGACGGCATCAAGCCTGCCTCCTAATCCAACTTCAAGGATTGCAAGTTGAACATTATGTTGTCGAAAAAGATCTAATGCTGCAAGCGTTCCAAACTCAAAATAGGTAAGCGAAATATCGCCTCTAGCTCTATCTATACGGTCAAATGATTCGCATAGTTCAGCATCAGTAACCTGTGCTCCATTAACACAAATACGTTCATTGTATCGGAGTAAATGAGGTGAAGTATAACGACCAACTTTATAGCCTGCATTACGTAAGATACGATCAAGCAAGGCAATACTTGACCCTTTTCCGTTTGTACCCGCAACGCTAATAACATTATAAGATGGGTTTAACAAACCCATATTATTAGCTACCCTTCGGCAACGTTCTAACCCCAACTCAATAGCAGTAAAGTGTAAGCTTTCTTGCCACTGCAACCATTTTTCTAAGTTTTTAAACCTTAATCGATTGGCATTTACTTCATTTATTTTTATTAATTTTTTCTTCATAAATGGTTGTCTAACTACATAGAAAATTACACCATGAATTCTTGGTGAGTTAATATTGATATAATTTCACTAATTTTATTGCGGAGTTGTCTACGATCTATGATCATATCTATATCTCCATGCTCAAGTAAAAATTCACTTCGCTGAAATCCATCGGGTAATTTTTCTCTAACGGTTTGCTCTATTACTCGCGGACCAGCGAACCCAATTAAGGCGTTCGGTTCAGCAATATTAATATCACCAAGGCTAGCAAGACTTGCTGAAACACCCCCGGTAGTGGGATTAGTCATTACTGAAATAAATGGTAATTTATGCTTACGAAAGATCGCAAGTGCTGCTGCTGTCTTAGCCATCTGCATTAGCGAAAATAAAGCCTCTTGCATTCTCGCTCCTCCACTTGACGAAAAACAAACCAAAGATGCATTTAGTTCTATAGCTTTTTCGACAGCGAGTACAAATTTTTCTCCTACAACCGAACCCATTGAACCCCCCATAAAACCAAATTCAAAAGCACAAGCAACCACGGGTAGCCCCTTCAAATTTCCAGAAAGAACAACTAAGGCTTCATCTTCACCTGTCTTTTTCTTTGCCTGACTCAATCGATCTTTATATCGTTTGCTATCACGGAATTTGAGAATATCAATAGGATGTATGTTACTACCTATTTCTTTTGTGAATTCTTCATCTAAAAAAGATTCAAGACGACTGCGTGCCATAATTTTCATATGATGATTACACTTTGGACATACCTCAAGATTTTTGTCTAGTTCTTCGCGATAAAGTACAGCTCCACAATCATCACATTTCGTCCACACACCCTCAGGAACTGTACGACGACCATTGCCATCAGTTTTTATTCTTGAAGGAAGTATTTTTTTAAACCAATTCATTATTTAATTTATTAAATACTATCTAATGCCTTTCGAAACGAACTAATAAAAGATGATATTTCCTCGAACATATCTTCTGTATTACCAGTGTATTCAGCAATTTTTTCAACTAGTGCACTACCAATCACCACGGCGTCGCTAATTCTACCTACAGCCTGAGCAACCTCTGCATTCTTAATACCAAAACCAACTGCTAACGGTAAGGTGGTTTTTGTTCTTATTTCTTTTATTTTTTCCTCTACCTTTTTTGTATCTAACTGATTGCTGCCAGTTACCCCTTTTAAGGAAACATAATATAAAAAACCAGAAGCAGCATCACAAATCCTACTAAGACGATCCCCAATTGTTGTTGGTGATAAAAGAAATATCTGGTCTATCTCATGTATTTTTATAGCTTCTTGTAACTCCGTAGATTCTTCTGGTGGCAAATCAACTACTATAAGCCCATCAACACCGACTTCTGAGGCTTTCTCAGTAAATGTACTATAACCCATTATTTCAATCGGATTTAGATAACCCATTAAAATTACTGGCGTTACCTTATCTTTAACCCTAAAGCCTTTAACAATATTAAATACATCGTCTGTATTTGTTTTTTGAGCCAAAGCACGCTCACTAGCGCGTTGGATTACTGGGCCGTCCGCCATAGGGTCAGAAAACGGTACTCCTAATTCAATGATATCTGAACCCGCATCAACTAATTCATGCATCAAAGCTGCTGTAATGCTAGGCGAGGGGTCTCCCGCTGTTAAAAAAGGTATAAGTGCCTTTTTGTTATTTTTTTTTATAGCGCTGAAACACGCTTCAATTCTGCTCATAATCAATTTTACATGTGAAAAATGTAGTTAATATTTAGTCAATCACAAAATAAAACTATTCCGGGTTTTATCTAGTTTATAAGTCTAATTTATATTGAAGTAATTCAATTGCCATATCGGGAATTTCTTTATGATCTGCTGATTCATTAGATAACAGCCATTGATCAATATCTTTTTTCTTAACACTAAGTAACTGTGCCATCTCACTACGATCAAGTCCACGTTCGGTCATTATTTCAATCAAACGATCACGGTTATTCATTGCAGATCCAAATTCAGATTGTTATTCCTTCATGCGTAGCAACTGTTTGGATATCTTTGTCGCCACGCCCCGATAAATTGGCAACTATTATCTCATTTTTATTCATTTCTGGTGCAATTTTTGATGTGTAAGCAAGCGCATGACTTGACTCTAATGCAGGGATTATGCCTTCTATTTGACATAAATCGTGAAAAGCTTGAATTGCCTCATTATCGGTAACTGATACATAATTAGCTCGTCCCGTATCTTTGAGCCACGAATGTTCCGGACCGACTCCGGGGTAATCTAAACCAGCGGATATCGAATGCGTTTCAATTATTTGACCGTAGTCATCCTCCATGAGATAAGTGCGATTACCATGTAACACCCCTGGTTTCCCAGCACTTAAGGGTGCTGCATGTTTACCTGTACTAAGTCCGCCTCCTGCGGCCTCTACACCAAAAATAGAGACCTCTTTGTCATCTAAAAAAGGATGAAAAAGACCTATAGCATTCGAGCCACCACCGACACAGGCAACCAAGGTATCTGGTAATTTTCCAACTTGCTCCAAACACTGTTCTTTAACCTCTCGGCCAACAACCGCATTAAAATCCCTTACCATTGTCGGATAAGGATGTGGTCCGGCAACTGTTCCTATAATGTAAAACGTTTTATCCACATATGTTACCCAGTCCCGCATTGCTTCATTCAAAGCATCCTTTAAAGTTTTTGATCCTGCCTCAACTGGAACAACTGTCGCTCCTAAAAGTTTTATTCGAAAAACATTAATGGCCTGTCTCTTTATATCCTCAACGCCCATATAAACAACACACTCCATACCGTATCTTGCAGCAACAGTTGCTGTTGCAACACCGTGTTGTCCGGCACCTGTTTCAGCAATAACTCTTTGCTTTCCCATTCTCTTAGCTAATAAAGCTTGACCAACGGTGTTATTAATCTTGTGGGCGCCTGTATGATTTAAATCTTCTCTTTTCAAATAGATTTGTGCTCCGCCTAACTGTTCGCTCCAACGTTTTGCATGATAAAGTGGAGAAGGTCTCCCAACATAATGTTTCAAATCTGATATAAACTCGGCATTAAATTCAGGATCATCCTTATGTTTTTTATATGCTTGTTCAAGTTCCTCTAATGGACCCATTAAAGTTTCAGAAACAAAACGTCCGCCATACAAACCAAAATGACCGTTTTCATCTGGCATACAACTGAATGTATCAATTGTTGAGGTATCAATATTTTTATCTAGTTTCGACATTCAAAGTCTCATTAATAAATTCTTTTATTTTATCGGGGTCTTTTTTTCCTTGTTCTATTTCAACTCCGCCACTAACATCAACGGCATATGGGTTAACTTTATTAATTGCATCTTTCACGTTATCAACATTTAGTCCGCCCGCCAATATTATTGGCTTTTCTAAATTTCTAGGAATCATATTCCAATCAAAAACTTTGCCAGTTCCGCCTAATATACCTTCCACATAAGTATCGAGTAATAACGCTTTAGCTGAAAAATATTCTTTTACTTCTTCTAGCAAATTAATTTCTTCATTCATTCTTATTGCCTTAATATAAGGTTTATTATACAAAGCGCAAGCTTGTTCCGATTCTTGTCCATGGAATTGAAGGATATCAAGATCGACTTGCTCCAATATATTATTAATGTACGCTTTATCTGCGTCTACAAACAGACCAACGCAATTTAAAAGCGGAGTAACATTCTCAACAATTTCCTTTGCTTTGCTAATATCAATATAACGCGGACTATTTTTGTAGAAAACTAATCCGATGGCGTATGCCCCTGCATCTTCAGCAACTTTTGCATCTTCAATATTAGTAATACCACAAATCTTTACGCGAGTTTGATACATAAAATACTCTTGTCTAATTACGTTGTTTATTAATTCTCTATATAATTAAATTTAAAATTGTTGATAAGTCTTTTTGGTTTTGGAATTAAATAGTGTTCAGGGTATTCAACATTAACCAAATATAAACCATCGGGTTCGGCTGTAACACCCGCCATTGTTCTATCCCTTGCGTCCAATACATCTGCTACCCACTTTATTTTTTCTTTTCCCGTGCCTACAGCCATTAAAACACCAGCAATATTTCTTACCATGTGATGAAGAAATCCGTTGGCACGAATAGTTATAACAAACAAATCTTCTAGCTTACTAATCTCTAATTCATAAACTTTCCTAACAGGAGAGTCTGACTGGCATGAGACTGCCCTAAAAGATGTAAAATCATGCTCTCCAATAAGGTATTTTGATGAATCTACCATTCTTTTAAAATCTAGTTCCTGACATTCCCATGTAACTAGTCCATTTAGTATAGCTGGTCTGGACTTTCTGTTTAGTATCAAATACTGATATGTCCTGTTTTTAGCGGTAAATCTTGCATGAAAACTATCATCAACATTTGATGCCCATATAACTGAAATATCCTTTGGTAATTTTGAATTCGCACCCAAAATCCAACTATGAAGTTCACGTTCAGATGATGTATCAAAATGAATAACTTGTTGTATTGCATGAACACCTGTATCAGTCCTTCCGGCGCAATAGACTTTAATTATTTCATTCGCAATAGTCGAAAGAGCTAATTCAACTGTTTCCTGAATTGTTGGAGAGATGCTCTGTTTCTGCCAACCATAGTAATTACAGCCAGCATATTCGATACCCAATGCGATTTTCATACTTATTTTTTCTGATTTGTCTAGCTAAAAGGTAACTAAAGCAATAATCGGTAACTAGATTAGTTATATTGGATCTGTCAATCAATTAAATTTGATCTAATAGGGTTTGCGCCTGTTTACGTTGGTCTTCATCACCTTCAGCCAAGACTTCATCTAAAATTGTCTTGGCATTATCATTATCAGATGAGTCAACATAAGCTTTAGCAAGATCGAGTTTCGTTGCTATTACATCCTCTGAGCTTAAGTCTTCTGACTGAGCTACTTGATCAACAAAATCAGCATGACTTTCTCCCTGACTGTTTTCAGTGGAAATATTCTCATCATCATCTAAAGATATTTCAAGTTCGATCCCTTGATCATCATGTTCTTTCTCGGTCTCTTCGATAGAAGAAACTTCATCCCCATCGCTACCGCCAAGATCACCTATGTCGAGATCAAATTCCGTAGCCTCAAGATTATCCGATGCTTCATCAAGAGCTACTATTTCTTCACTACCAGCGTCATTGTCTTCGGAAACACTAAGATCAATTTCAAAGTCATCATCATTTAAATCGCTTATATTTATCTCAGATTCCTCATCTTCCTCTTGAGATTCCTCAGCTTCCTCTTGAGATGGAAGATCGATAGCCAAATCATCATCAACTGCGCCAACAACCATTGTTTCATCTTCGCTA
>CAJWIE010000035.1 GCA_913041115.1 uncultured Legionellales bacterium
AGCGATGATGAGAACCAGGTATCTAAAACATCTTCATCTTGTTTTAAATTAATCTTGCCCAGATTATTTTTTTCTCTGACTTCTTTTTCATTATGTCCGACAAAAATATTACCATCATCGTCATACCAGGCAGGAATGCGATGCCCCCACCATAGCTGGCGGCTAACACACCAATCTTCAATATTTTTCATCCATTCAAAATATGTTTTTTCCCAGTTTTTTGGCACAAATTTTATTAATCCATCTTCTACTGCCTTTATTGCTGGATCGACGAGCGGTTTTACTTTGACGTACCATTGGTCTGTCAGATAAGGCTCTACAATCGCATTAGAACGGTCACCTCTTGGGATCATGAGTTTATGATCTTCAGTTTTTTCTAATAGATTTTTATTTTCTAGATCAGCAAGAATCTTCTTTCTGGCATCGAATCGATCTAATCCCCGATATTTTTTTGGTGCTTTATTATTAATAACAGCATCAATTGTGAAAATATTTATTTTTTCAAGATTATGTCTTTCACTGACTTCATAATCATTAAAATCATGTGCAGGGGTTATCTTGACGCAACCACTCCCAAATTCTGGGTCGACATACTCATCAGCAATAATAGGGATTTGTCTATCTGTTAGCGGCAGCGATACTTTTTTCCCAACTAGTTCTTTATATCGATTATCATCAGGGTGGACGGCAACCGCGATATCACCCAACATCGTTTCTGGTCTTGTTGTTGCGACAACAAGATGCTTGATACCTTTTATAGATTCGCTAAGTGGGTAACGCATATGCCAAAGATGACCATTTTCTTCTTGAGAAATAACTTCTAAATCAGAAATAGCAGTGTGGAGTATAGGGTCCCAGTTAACCAATCTCTTACCTCGGTAAATAAGACCTTTATCATACAGTTGCACAAATACTTCTCTTACTGCATTTGATAAACCATCGTCCATCGTAAAACGTTCATTTACCCAATCCATTGATGTGCCAAGACGACGAGATTGATTATTGATTGTATTCCCCGAACTTTTTTTCCATTTCCAGACCTCATCAATAAATTTTTCTCTGCCCAATTCGTGGCGCGAAACTTTTTTTTGTTGCAGCTGACGTTCAACTACCATTTGGGTTGCAATACCAGCATGGTCAGTTCCACATTGCCATAAAACATCATTATCATTCATGCGTTGAAAACGAATTAATATATCCATTAATGTTTGTTGAAAGGCATGACCCATATGTAAGCTACCGGTTACATTAGGGGGAGGTAACATTATACAGTAAGGTGTACCTTTTCCTTTTGGAGAAAAATAATTACTTTTTTCCCAGCGATTGTACCAATCAACTTCAATTGATTTGGGGTCGTACGACTTATCCATTAATAAATAATTTCATTTAGATTGATAAAATTCTTTTAGATTATCAATTTTATGATTATGTATCTCATAATCGCCTTTTTTATATTGTCGATAACGTTGTCTCGCAATTTCCTTTTTCTTTTCATTGCTCTCAACTATCTCAATAATACGGTTAAATTTATTTGCAAATTCAGGCACCTTGTTATCAAGATTGATCATAACTTGGGAATGATTTGGAAAACGATCACCATGCCCAATTGTAACGGGCGTCCCATTATTTTCTGTTTCATTATATATTTCGTGAGGGATAAAACTAATATCGCGGAATGTCCATAACAGGTTATCCATTCTTTTTGTTACATCTTCCGATTCGGTATACATATAAACGTAATTACCAGCAGACCAAGCTTTTGAAGCTATGATGCATGCAAATTTATGCATATTCGACTCATCTGATAATAGATAAAAATCAACTCGCGACATAATTACGAATTCAAAGACTATTTTATTTTATTAAGAATGTATTGCATCAACAAGGGAACAGGTCTACCGGTAGCACCTTTCTTGGACCCAGAAGTCCAAGCTGTTCCTGCAATATCAAGGTGTGCCCACTGAAGTTTTTCGGCAAACCGTGACAAAAAACAAGCTGCTGTTATAGTTCCTGCATCCCTGCCACCTATGTTCGCAATATCAGCAAATGGGCTATTTAATTGTTGTTGATATTCATCCCATAATGGTAATTGCCAGGCGCGATCACCAGATTCTTCACCGGCATTGATTAGCTCTCTTGCTAAAGAGTTGTGATTGCTTAATAAACCTGTTGCATGTTTACCTAGAGCAACTACACATGCACCTGTTAGTGTTGCAATATCAATTACAACTTCCGGATTAAATTTTTTACTGTAGGTAATTGCATCGCATAGTATTAGTCTACCTTCTGCGTCTGTGTTTAAAACTTCGATTGTTTGCCCCGACATGCTTGTAAAAATATCACCTGGTTTTGTTGCAGTTCCGCTTGGCATGTTCTCTGTTGTAGGAATTATGCCTACAATATTTATTGGCAGTTCTAGTTCTGTAACGGCTGAAATAGTTCCTATAACCGATGCTGCTCCACACATATCATATTTCATTTCATCCATTGCTTGTGAGGGTTTTATTGATATACCCCCAGTGTCGAATGTTACTCCTTTCCCAATAATTGCAATCGGTTTTTGTGATTTTTTTGCACCTTTACCTTTGTATTCCAGCGTAATTAATTTAGCTGGCTCAGAAGAGCCCCGTGAGACAGATAATAAAGAACCCATCCCAAGTTTTTCCATGTCTGATTCTTCTAAAATTTTAACAGTTAGTGAAGTTTGGTTTTTTCCTAATTTAATAGCTTTTTGAGCTAAATAATTTGGTGTGCATATGTTTGAAGGGTAATTTGCAAGATCACGTGAAAGTTTAATGCCATTTGCTATAGCTTGCGCTAATTTTATTGCAGTTTCACATTTAGATAATTCACGTCTTGTTGGTACCGTATAGGTTATTTTGCGTAATGGACGTCTAGATTCTTTATTTTTACTTTTTAACTCATTAAATTTGTATAAGGTATGCTCAGCAACTTCTACAGCTTGTTTAACTTTCCAACTGCAATCTCTGCCTTTTACATTTAATTCGCTTAGATAATTTATACCTTCAAGTGCACCAGTTTTATCCAAAGCACAAATACTATTTTCTATAATTGTTCGGTAGTTTCTGTCATTAACTTCTCTTTCTTTCCCACAACCTATTAGTAGGACACGATCCGCCATAACACCCGGTACATTATGTAATAATAGTTTTTGACCTTTTTCACCATCCATATCACCACGTCTAATTAAAGTAGAAATATGTTGTTTACTCGCTATATCAATTGCTTTTGCAGGATTTGAAAGGCGTCTAGTCGAAAATATCCCTACAATTACACAGGCAGTTCGTTGTTTCTCTGGGCTTCCGCTTTTTATACTGAAATCCATATAGGCTCCAAAAGTTAAATTAAATTTTATAAGTTATTGATATATATATAAAATAGTATGTCATTATTTCAATCAAATATTCTGCATTTGGGTAATATTAATGTCATAATTCTATATATTTTGTTAAAAATCGAAAGAAAACGATAAAAAACTCATATTTGGATAAGTTTATTCATTTATCTGTAACTAAGCAAAGTAACATTTACAAAAAAGGCAAAAAATTTGATTATCAAAAATTATATATACAAAGACCTTCTTCAAAAACTGGCTTGGATAATAGGTTTGTTGATTCTGATTTTTGCAAGCAATAAGTTTGTAGGTTTCTTGTCAGATGCTGCAGAGGGCAATCTTCCAGCTGACATGGTTTTTATGATGCTCGGTTATAAAATACTGGCATCGCTACCGAAAATCTTCCCTATTTCAATTCTTATAGCAGTCTTATTAGTTTTTACACGCATGGCAAACGATAGAGAACTTGTAGTTCTTGAGGGCGCTGGTGCAAGTAAAGCTTTTCAAATGAAAATTGTTAGCCAATTTACAGCTATTTTTTGTTTATTTGTTGCATTAATGACTCTATATATTGCGCCTTGGGCAGAGCAAAATATTCATCTTCTAAAAGAAAGAGCAAAAGAGGAATCCGATATTTCCGGAATTAGACCTGGCCAATTTAAAGAATTTAGTCAGGGTGATCGGGTTGTTTATGTGCAAAACTTTTTGCCCGAAAAGTCTTTGATGGAAGATGTTTTTTTACAGGTCAGACAAGAGGATAATCTTGGCGTTCTTGCCTCTGATAACGCACGTTTTCAATATGACAGAAATTCTGGGAATAAATACATCGTATTTAATGATGGTCAAAGATACGTAGGCGAACCAGGTTCGCTAGATTATGAGATCACTGAATATGAAAAATACGCTATCTTAATTGAAAATGCGACAAGGAAATCTGAGACCTTAAAAACAGCAGCACTTACAACAGACGAAATAATCAGTTCAGAAAACATGAGTCACAAGGCAGAATTTCAATGGCGAATTTCGTTAATTATAATATCTTTTTGTTTATCGTTATTTTCAGTGTTACTTGTTCAATCAAGCTCTAACGAAAAACGGTATGCCCCTTTTGTTATTGGTATCTCAGTCTATCTTATATATAGTAATTTACTTGGCATAGCTCAAACATTATTAAGAAGAGAAATAATTCCAGAATTTGTAGGGTTATGGTCAGTACATGTAATATTTATATTGGTATTGTTTATTTTGTATTATTTTCCACAAATTCAACTTCAAAAAAATAGACAGTAGTTCTTTATTAAAAAAATGGTACATGATCGATATATAGGTAGAAATATAATAGCGTCAAGTTTAGTTGCGCTAATTGTTTTAATTACTATCTTTTCATTTTTTTCTTTGGTTGATCAGTTGGATGATACAGGTCATGGCAATTATGGTGTTTTTCAAGCTATCGAATATGTTTTATTAACCATCCCTAGATTAAGCTATGAATTATTTCCAATTGCTACAGTTATTGGTTGTATGGCAGGCCTTGGTATATTGGCCAATAATAACGAATTAGTGATTTTAAGAACGTCCGGCCTATCAAAAATACAACTTGCATATTCTTTAATTAAGACTGGTTTAATATTTATTCTAATTAGTATATTAATTGGTGAGGCTATAGCTCCAATAAGCGAGCAAGCCGCCCAACAAAAACGTTCTGTTGCTTTAACAGAACAAATAACAATGAAAAGTAAACATGGTTTTTGGTCACGAGATGGAGATAATTATATTAATATCAGGAAGATTCTACCTAATGAAAAACTAGAGGAAATACATATATATGAATTTGATAAAAACAGGCAATTAAGAACAACAATTCATGCAGAAAGCGCCAAGTACGGTAATGGTAAATGGTTATTGCATAATATTTTAAAAACGGAGATTTCAAAAGATAAAATAATAAAGCATAGTTATGAAAATGCTGAATGGGAGGCTTTGTTGAATCCTGAAGTAATTAATTTAGTAACAATCAAACCTCGTTATTTGTCATCATATGGTTTGATTAATTACATTAAACATCTTAAGTTGAATAATCAGGACAGCAGAATTTATCGGCAAGCACTTTGGCAAAAAGCACTAAATCCTTTGATGATTATAATAATGATGCTTTTAGCTATTTGCATGGTCAAATGCGATGCAAGGTCAGTTGGTCTAGGCCAACGTGTTTTTGTTGGTGTTTTAATTGGTATAACTTTCCATCTTGCTAATCAGGTAACGAGACATCTTGGTATTGTTTATAACATACCCATATTTGTCAGCGTTACTTTACCGACTATATTAGTTCTCTTTTATATAAATTATAGTCTTAACAAGGAATACTAGCGACAATTATTATTTTTCAACAATTAGCTTCGTTTTCGAAAGATGATCATGTAGAGTTTTTTTATTTTTATCGAATATTGCCCAAAGGAATCCACTACCCAATAGAATTAATGACAAAGCTGATGCCAAGAATCTTTTTGTTGCTTGTTGAAAATTTGGTTTTATCTCAGACTCGTTAACTATTTTTATTTTCCAGCTTCTCATACCCAGAGTTTTACCACCAAAGCACCACTGCCAGGAAAAATATAAATAAGTAAGAAGAAATAAATATATTTTATACACAAAATTATTGCTATCAATAGCGCCACCTCCTAAGAATGGCATTAAGACAAATGTAGCAAAGAAAAGAACTGAACTTAGGAGTATAGTGTCATAGAGTATTGCGCATAAACGACGTAGAAAAGAACAGGTATTTTGATTTTTTTTGTGCAATTTATTTGGATTTATCAGGTTTGTTATTATAGGATTCCTTTGATTATAGATTATTTAATTTTTCTCTTTAATGATAGACTCAAAAGAATCAAAGAATATTAGTAGGTTAAAAATAACTCCAATAGTTATACCTCGTAGTCAGCATATAATATCACGAATGCAAATAAACGATAATGCTTTGAAAGTTTTGTATCGTTTAAAAAATGCAAAGTATAAAGCTTATCTTGTTGGTGGTGCTGTAAGAGATATTTTATTAGGAAGAAGACCTAAAGATTTTGATGTTGTTACAGATGCTAAACCAGAACAAATTAGAGAATTATTTCGCAATTGTCGTTTAATTGGGCGACGTTTCAGGTTAGCTCATATTCAATTTGGCAAAGAAATAATAGAAGTATCAACCTTTCGTGCTCCTCATCACATATCTGATAAAAATGAAGGTCAGGCAAAGGATGGAAGAATAATTCGTGACAATGTATATGGTGACATTGATGATGATGTTTGGAGGCGAGATTTTACAATTAATTCTCTATTTTACAATATTGAAGATTTTTCTGTTGTCGATTATGTTGGTGGCATTAAAGATCTTGAGATTGGCCAATTAAGATTAATTGGAGATCCAGTAAAACGTTATATTGAAGATCCAGTGCGTATACTTAGAGCGATAAGATTTGCATCGAAACTTAATTTAAAAATTCATTCTGATACAGAGAAACCTATAAAAGATTATTCCAATTTATTAGAAAATATACCTTCTGCTCGTTTATATGAAGAAATACTAAAATTATTTTTAAATGGACATGCAGTAGAAACATTTATCCTTTTAAGAAAGTATAATCTTTTTAAGTATTTATTTCCTCAGATGGATCAATTATTGAACGAAACCCAAAAAAACTATTCATACGAATTTATAATGCGTGCTTTAAATAATACAGATCAACGAATAAATGAAGGGGATTCTGCAACCCCTGGTTTTTTGTTGGCAGCAATGTTGTGGGAGCCAGTCAGGATATTATCTAGTGAATATATATCTAATAATCTATCTGAGGTAGAGGCTGCAAAATTAGCAGGCGATACAATTATTTCAAAACAAATATCAAGTACTTCAATACCAAGACGATATACACATATGGCACGTGATATTTGGACTTTACAGGCAAGACTGAAAAGAACCAAAAAAAAGTCACTTCGCGTTTTAATGCACCCAAAGTTTCGTGCTGCTTATGATTTTTTATTATTGCGTGCTCAATCTGGCGAACGTTTAGAAAATTTAGTTGATTATTGGACAAAAGAGCAATTAGATGAGCCACTTGCTGGCAAAGACAAACCAAGAAAATTAGGAAATCGCAGCAATTCTTCGTATCGACGCACTCGTAATTCTAGGAAAAAAGATCTATGACCATTGCCTTCATTGGTTTGGGGAGTAATATAAAATTACCTAAACAACAAATAAAATCTGCTATTAAATCAATTGAAGGAATAGCTTTGACTCAAGTTTTAAAGGTATCTTCTTTGTATAAGAGCAAGCCGATCGGTCCCCAAAATCAAAATGACTATATAAACGCAGTAGCAAAAATAGACACTGATCTTATGCCTCTTGAATTGTTAGAATGTATGCAGGATATTGAAAATCAACAAGGGCGAATTCGTAAAGAGCATTGGGGGCCAAGGACACTTGATTTAGACATTTTAATGTTTGGCGAAGAAATAATAAAAGATGACAAGTTAACGATTCCCCATGCGGAGATCGAAAATCGTTCTTTTGTGTTAGCTCCATTGGCAGAGATTGACCCTAATTGTTTAATCCCCGACAAAGGAATGGCCCGTGATTTATTGGCAATCATTGGCCAGGAAGACTTAGAGATAATACGGTGAGTAAAAAGCATCCAGATTATATAGTTGTTGAAGGCCCAATTGGTGTTGGAAAAACAACTTTGGCGAAACGTCTAGCCAAATCATTTAATACAGAATTAATGTTGGAGCTTGCGACGGAAAATCCATTTCTTCCAAGGTTTTATTCTGACCCAAAAACAGTTGCACTGCCTACTCAGTTATTTTTTTTGTTTCAACGCGCAAAGCAGATTGAATCATTTCGTCAGAAGGATATGTTTAGGCCAATTCAGGTATCAGATTTTTTAATTGAGAAAGACAAACTATTTGCATCTGTAACTTTAGATAGCGACGAATTAGATTTATACCAACAAGTATATAATCGATTAACTATAGATAATCATGCCCCCGATCTCGTTATTTATTTGCAGGCACCAATAGAAATACTTATGCAAAGAATAATGATGCGAGGATATGGTTATGAAAAGGCGATTAACCATGATTATCTAAAGAAAATATCAAATGCGTATATTGATTTTTTTTATAATTATACATCTTCACCATTATTAATCGTTAACACGGATGATTTCGATCTTTCAAAAGATGAAAAAAATTATAATTTGTTGCTTGAGCATATTGGTACCTTGTCATCGGGCAGGCACTACTTTAATCCAGTTCAGATATGAATGAGAAAATAACAATTAAGAATTTGAAGGAGATGAAAGAATCAGGAGAGAAAATTGCCTGTTTAACATCATATGATGCGTGTTTTGCAAGAATACAAGATGAAGCTAGAGTCGATTTACTTTTGGTGGGCGACTCCTTAGGTATGGTTTTGCAAGGAGGGGACAATACGTTAGGGGTAAGTATCTCAGATATGATTTATCATTCGAGATTAGTTAGTAATGCGACGAAACGGGCAATTATCGTAACTGATATGCCATTTATGAGCTATTCGACGCCAGTACAGGCCCTTGGCAATGCAGCAAGATTGGTCAGTGAGGGTGGGGCACATGTTGTGAAAATTGAAGGTGGTTCTGAATTATCTGAGACAGTTAAGTTGATTACGCAGCACGGCATACCAGTTTGTGGTCACCTAGGTTTAACACCTCAATCTATTCATAAGTTAGGAGGTCTTGGCGTTCAGGCAGCAACTAATAAGGCCGCAGAAGAATTAGAAAAAGATGCACTTTCTTTGCAGGAAGCCGGGGCATCTTGTTTGGTTGTGGAATGTATTCCATCATCAGTGGCAGCTAATGTTACTAAACTTTTAGATATACCCGTTATTGGAATTGGCGCCGGCGTTGATTGCGATGGACAAGTTTTAGTTTTGTATGACATATTAGGTTTGACACCTAAACAACCAAAGTTTTCAAAAAATTTTCTTTCTGGAAAAAAATCTATTTTCGATGCAATTAAAGAGTATGTAGAACAAGTAAAAGATAATTCTTTTCCTTCAAAATCTAGTTCTTGATAGTGCTTAAAAAAATTAAAAAAATTACTGATTTACATCGTGAATTAACAGAAGCTCGTAAATCTAAAAAAAAAATTTCTCTCGTACCAACGATGGGGAATCTGCACGAAGGACATCTATCATTAATTAAACATGCACAGAATATATCTGAGTATGTTGTTGTAAGTATTTTTGTTAATCCTACCCAGTTTGTGGCAGGAGAAGATTATAATAAATACCCACGCACATTAGATGCTGATACTGAATCTATTTCTAAGTTAGATGTAAATCTAGTATTTACACCAGATACAAACGAAATTTATTCAGATAATTACCAGACACCTATTGAAGTTCCAGTTTCCTATTTAGAATCGATTCACTGTGGTAAGTCTCGTCCCGGCCATTTTAGAGGTGTCGTAACAGTCGTTTCTGAACTATTTAACATAGTGCAGCCGGATATAGCTATCTTTGGCGAGAAAGATTACCAACAACTATTAATTATTCGTAATTTAGTTAAAAATCTTTTTTTGCCGATAGAAATTATTAGTTTGCCCACAGTAAGAGAAGAAAGCGGTTTGGCAATGAGTTCAAGAAATAATTATTTATCTCAATCTGATAGACAACGAGCTCCCATGTTATATGAGTGTATCAAGACAACTATTAAATCCATTAAAAATGGTGTTAAAGATTATGTGGATTTGGAAAAAGAAGCGAAACTTTTTTTGGAGAAGGCCGGGTTTAAAATAGATTATTATAGTATTTGTGACCTCGATACATTGAGGTCACCAATAAATGAGAATTTAGTAATATTGGCCGCTGTTTGGCTTGGAAAAACTCGATTAATTGACAATGCTAGAGTGCATACTTATGATTGACACCGAATTGTAATATTAGTTAGATGTGGGTTAATATCGTGCCTAAATTTACAAACACTTAAATATCAATGCAAATCACTGTCTTAAAAGCAAAATTTCATCAAGCAACAGTTACACACTCAGAAATCGAGTACGATGGATCATGTGCAATCGATGGTGCCTTATTAGATAAGGCTGGTATTCGCGAGTATGAGCAGATAGAAATATACAACATAACCAATGGTGAGCGTTTTAGGACTTACGTTATTCGGGCCGAAAATCACTCTCGAATTATTTCTGTGAATGGGGCTGCTTCACATAAGGCAAACCCAGGCGATCGAGTTATTATTTGTGCATATGGCAGAATTAATGAAGACGAAATCGAACGATTCAAACCAAGGCTTGTATATTTAGATCAAGAAAACCATATAACTAGAATAAAAGATCATATTCCCGTCCAGGCAGCTTAATTAAACACTACATTTGTTAACCGTAAATTCCATTCAAATTAATTTATATAATTATATGACTTATTAAGTCCGGGTTTTTTATATGAGTTCAAATCAAAAAAGCGCAGGTGTAATTGTAATCGGTAATGAGATTTTGTCTGGACGTACACAGGATCTTAATATTTCGTATATTGGGAAAAAACTTGAAGGATTAGGAATTATATTATCTGAAGTTACAATAATACCCGATATTGAAAATGACATAATAAATAAGGTAAAGGTGTATTCTGAAAAATATGATTATGTATTCACAACTGGTGGTATAGGCCCAACACATGACGATATAACAACTGCCTCAATTGCCAAGGCATTTAATGTTAATCTTATAAGAAACAAAGATGCTGTTAATCGTATGGGAAAACACTATCAGTCTGGTAAGTTATCTGAAGCACGATTAAAAATGGCGGATGTTCCAGCAGGAGCAATACTTATTAATAATCTTGTAAGTGGCGCACCAGCTTTTAAAATTAATAATGTATTTGTTTTAGCAGGCGTACCCGAGATCATGAGGTCCATGTTCGACTCATTAATTGAACATTTAGTGTCAGGACCGCCTATTTTAACTGCTAGTGTTTGTACTAATCTAACCGAAAGTAAACTCGCAAGTGGTTTGAGTGAAATTCAGGGAAAATGCCAAGATGTAAGTATCGGAAGCTATCCCTTCTTTAAGCAAGGTAACTTAGGTGTAAATATTGTTTTACGTTCAACTGATAAAGATTTACTTTTAAGCCAACATAAATTGATAGAAGAATTGGTTAATAGTCTGAAAGGACAAATTTTAGAAACTCACATAGCAAGTAAAAGTAAAAATGATAAAAATTTTTGAATATTTTGAATTTTTATCTGGCTGGAAGCCGAAACATATATTTCCTGACGACGACGATTAATTATTTTATTTAATTG
>CAJWIE010000036.1 GCA_913041115.1 uncultured Legionellales bacterium
GATATTGATGCGGTCGGCGAGACGATTGCAGATGTTGTCGCAAAATCAGGCACTAAGATAAAAGACGCCGCTATTTGTGTTGCAGGTTCTTCCGTTATTACGAAAGTCATTAACATGCCGGCTGGTTTATCTGATGATGATATGGAGAGTCAAATTCAGATCGAGGCTGAGCAGCATATACCATTTCCGTTAGATCAAGTTGCTATAGATTTTGAAGTACAAAATAATCCTGAGGAAGATGGTGGAGATGTGAGTGTTTTGTTAGCTGCTGCACGAAGTGAAATCGTAGACAATTGTATTGCCGCTTTGGAGTTAGGCGGATTGAATGCCAAGGTCGTCGATATAGAAGCATTTACGATAGAAAATACAATGAAATGGATATCGCAAAATTTTCCTGCTGGCGTTTCAACGGATGCGATTGGCGTTGCTGATATTGGCTCAAGATCAATGACATTTAGTGTTCTAGAAGATTTGAAGGTAGTTTATTCACGCGATGAAGCATTTGGCGGTGCTCAGTTAACTGAGGAAATTCAGCGTCGATATGATATGTCTTTTGAAGAGGCAGCAATCGCTAAAAAATCGGGCTCATCATTGCCAGATGATTATGAGACAGAGGTTCTTGAACCATTTAAAGAGAGTCTTATTTCTGAAATTTCAAGAGCACTACAGTTTTTTTATTCATCAAGCCAAACAACTGAAATTGATATTTTAGTTTTAGCCGGTGGTTGTGCTTCAATTCCTCGCATAGCCGATTTAATTGAGCCAAGACTCGAAATCAAAACAATAATTGCTAATCCATTTTCGAAGATGAATATTTCACCAAAAGTGAATAAAAAAACACTAGCGAACGATGCCCCAGCTCTGATGATTGCATGCGGCTTGGCAATGAGAGGAGACGTCTAATGGCAAAAATTAATCTATTACCATGGCGCGAGGAAAAACGGCAGGAATCACTGAAAGAATTTTTAACTATGTTAGTTTTTGCCGGCTTTTGTGCTGTTATTACAGTTGGGCTTATTCATTTTTACTATTCACAACTAATCGACAGCCAAAATACTAGAATTGCTTATATTGATAAAAGAATTGATGAAGTTGATAAGAAAATTGTGGAGATTAAAGAGCTGGAAAAGCAAAAGGAAGCTTTGCTCTCACGCATGAGAGCAATCGAATCATTACAGCGTGACCGCCCATTAATTGTTCATTTATTCGATGAACTTGTTAGAAGTATGCCCGATGGTATGTCAGTAACCAAATTAACTCAAAGAGGGGCAGCTATAACTATTGAGGGAGAAGCACAGTCGAATGCTCGCGTATCTTCGTTCATGAGAAAAATAGAGCGTTCTGATTGGCTTCAAGGCGCAAAACTCAAAGTGATTAAAGAGTCAAGCGTAGGCGACAATAAAACAGTTAATAGTTTTACCCTCGTATTTAGCCAGCTTTTACCAAAAGCTGAACAAGAGAATGAGGACGAAGAGTCATGAGTTTTGTCGATGATTTAAAAAATTTAGATCCGAACAATCCTGGTTTATGGCCAAAAGCTATACAAATACTTTTGTATTTAATTTTATTTTTTGCGTTGCTTTTCGCAGGATGGAAGTTTGATATAACAAAAAAACGTGATGAATTGGCAAACTTAGAGAAAAAGGAAGTTGAAAGAATAGACATACTTAAAATAAGACAGAGAAAAGCAGCAAATTTAAATGCATTAAAAGAGCAGATGAAGGAAATGGAGATTTCTTTTGGGGATATGGTACGTCAGTTACCAAATCAGACGGAGGTTGCCGGGCTATTAGTCGACATTTCACAGACAGGTTTAGGAGCAGGGCTTGAATTTAAATTATTTGAACCAAAAGGTGAAATTCCAAAAGAATTTTATGCTGTTTTACCAATCTCAATTAGTGTTGTTGGTGATTATCATCAGTTTGGAGAATTTATTAGTGGTTTAGCGCAACTGCCAAGAATTGTAACTACACACGAAATTAGTATTAAATCTAAAAAAGTAGATGCAGCTACAGGTATTCCTTTGCTTGAAATGAAGACAGTAGCAAAAACATATCGTGCGTTAGAAGAGAATGAAGAAGGAGAGAGCGAAGAATAATGAATTTTCATATTCAACTAAACAATCTTTTAAGGATAATTATCGTCTTTTTGGTTTGTTTTTGTGTTACTGGTTGTGTTTCAAGTAATATGTCAGATCTCGAACAGCAAGTATCTGTTATTATGAGTAGGCCAGGTGGCGGCATTGACCCCATACCTGAAATAAAACCATATGCGGCATACGTCTATGAGTCTGGTAAATCAGGCGCACGAAATCCTTTTAAAAGGTTTTATATTCAAGAACAATCGATCGCTCTTGAAAAACGGCAAGGTCCCGTTGATGATGGCTTAACTGAAGAAATGAGAAATGAAATTCAAAATCGTAATAGGGAAGAGCTGGAAAGATTCGAATTAGATGGCCTAAGAATGGTTGGGACACTTCAGAATGAGGAAAATAATTGGGGGATTGTGATTGATCCTAACGGCATAGTTCACCGAGTAAGAACGGGGAATTATCTTGGTTTAAATATTGGGAAGATTACATCTATTGCAGAAGAAGAAATCGAAGTAAGGGAAATTATTAAAGATAGTAGCGGAAGATATGAAGAGCGAATGGCTACATTACCTCTTGTAGAATAATTTAAAATTGGATAAACGCCATGATAATGACCACTAGATTTGATATATTTGAAATACACGTGAATTATATGAGTAAAAAATTGTACAAGTTTTTTTTATTGATACTGCTATTTAGCGGTAGTTTTGGCGTTTTTTCAGCCAATGCTGTCACGCTAGATAAAATTAGCACGTCTTCTTTACCGGGGGAAAGAGTACAGATTAAATTATTGTTTTCTGAAGCTCTACCACATGAACCATTAAGCTTTAGTGTTGATAATCCAGCAAGGGTAGTTATAGATCTACCGAACACATCACTAAATTTAAGTGAGAAATCTCAAACTATCGGGATCGGCATGGCAAATAGTTTGAATGCTGTCGAGGCAGGTGGGCGTTCTCGCGTAGTTGTTAACCTAACTCGTTCAGTTTCTTATTCTGTAGATGTTAGTGGTAATGCTGTAATTTTAAATTTGGGTAGCGGTGTTGCGGTAACTGATAGCAGTCCTACAGGAAAATCATATTCCGCTGATGATAGTGATATATCATTTTCTTCAGCCCCGTCAGCAAGTATCGAAGACATCGATTTTAGAAGAGGTGAGAATGGCGAGGGTAGAGTAATCATTAAATTATCAAATCCATCGATACCTATTGATATGAGACTTGAAGGTGGCAACGTCGTTGTTGATTTTATAGGCGCACAATTACCTCCCCGTTTAGATAGAAAATTAGATGTTATAGATTTTGCTACTCCTGTGAAGGAGATTAATACTACGCCAAGCGGCAGTAATACGACAATGGTAATTAGCTCAATTTCAGAGGATTATGATCATCTCGCATATCAGTCTGATGACAATTACACAATCGAATTTAAACCACTTACAAAAGCAGAAAAAGAAGAACAAAAGAAAGAAAAGTTTGGTTATACAGGCGAACGTTTGTCACTTAATTTCCAGGACATTGAAGTTAGAGCGGTTCTACAGTTGATTGCTGATTTTACCGGGTTAAATATGGTTACAAGCGATGCCGTTAGTGGCAACGTAACGTTACGCTTAAAGAATGTTCCCTGGGATCAGGCACTCGATATTATTCTAAAATCAAGAGGTTTGGGTATGCGTCAAACCGGCAATGTTGTCATGATTGCCCCGCAAGAAGAGCTTACCGCAAGGGAACGTGTTGAACTTGAGGCTAACCAACAAATTGAAGAATTAGCTCCATTACGGACTGAATTTATACAGATTAATTATGCAAATGCGTCTGATTTATCAGGCTTGATTCAATCGGGCGATAATAAGCTAACTTCAGAGCGTGGTACGGTATCGATTGATCAGAGAACAAATACGCTTATTGTTCAGGATGTCGCAACCAGTCTCCAGGCAATAAGAGAATTGATTACAAAACTCGATGTTCCAGTTAGACAGGTGTTGATTGAATCCCGCATTGTTAATGCTGATGAATCTTTTGCAAAAGACATAGGTGTTAGATTTGGTTATTCGAAAAGCACGAAACAAACACAGGAAACAAGAGCGGTTATTGGTCCTAACCCAAAGGATCCTTTTGTTGAGATCGGTGGTGGTAAAGCCGGGAATGTAGATTTCGGAGCATTAACCACAAACTTTGGGGCAGATACGACAGATAATTTAATTGTAAGTTTACCAGCCACACCAGCTGATGCCGCAGCTTTGGGATTAGCTATCGGTAAAATTGGTTCGTATTTGCTACAGTTGGAATTATCGGCTTTAATTGCCGAAGGAAGAGGGGAAGATATTGCAAGTCCTCGCGTGATTACAGCAAACCAAACCGAGGCAGTAATTGAGTCTGGCGTACAGATTCCATTCCAAGAGGCCTCATCAAGTGGCGCCACTTCCGTATCATTCCAAGACGCGGTACTTAGTTTGCGTGTAACACCACACATAACGCCAGATGATCGTGTTATTATGGATTTGCAAGTTAATCAAGATACCGTGAGCGGAACAACAGTACTGGGTGTACCGGCTATCAATACACGTAGCGTTACAACACAGGTACTGGTTGCAAACGGGGAAACAGTTGTATTGGGAGGTGTCTACACATCATCTGACAGGAAGACTGTTGATAGAATACCTTTCTTTGGCGACCTTCCTTATGTCGGATTCTTATTTAAAAGAACAGATATAGACAGAAAGAAAGACGAGTTATTAATATTTATTACACCAAAAATATTGAAGGATAGCCTTAAAGTAAACTAGAAAGACTATTTATTACTGATTTTAAGGAAGGGTATATCCAACATGGTTATACCCTTTTTGTTTTGTATAATAGCAAAATGTCCGATTTATTCCGTCTGTAATTGAAAATACAATATAAATTGATGACAAATCAATCAAATAATATTTTTCTAATTGGCCCAATGGCTACTGGAAAGACAACCATTGGTAGAAAGCTGGCAAAAAAAATATCAAAGAAATTCTATGACTCTGATATAGAGATAACAAGAAGCACGGGAGCCGATATTCCACTAATTTTTGAAATTGAAGGAGATGCTAAATTTAGAGAACGTGAGACGAAAATGATTTCCAAACTTGTCTTATTAAAAAATATAGTTTTATCGACTGGCGGTGGTGTCGTTCTCGCTGAAGAAAATAGAAAGATGCTTACTGAAAATGGAATTGTTATATATCTCAAGTCATCTGCTAGAAAGATATTTAATAGAACTTATGAAGATAAAAGTCGTCCTTTATTACAAGGAAATGATCGTCTAAGTAAGATTAAAGAAATTCTTAACGAAAGAGGTCCCATATATAGGTCATTAGCGAATGAAATTATAGACACTGATAATTTTGTTGCTGAAGAAATTATCCAAGAAATTTTAAAAAGAATTAAAAAATATGAAAACAATAAATGTTAATTTAGATGAGCGTAGTTATCCTATTTATATCGGAGGCTCAATATTATCTGATAAAGAACTACTTAAGCGGCATATTACAAGTAATCAAATTCTTATTGTTACAAACGAGAAGGTTGCCCCGCTTTATTTAGAAATTATCGAAAAAAACTTTGTTAAATTTGATTGTGAAATTTTCATTTTACCCGATGGAGAATCATATAAAACACTAGATAGTTTGAATCAAATTATTACTAAATTAATGAAAAAGAAATTTAGTAGAACATGTGTTTTGGTTGCTTTAGGAGGAGGTGTTATTGGCGACCTAACAGGTTTTGCGGCTTCCTGTTATCAGCGCGGTGTTAAATTCATACAAATACCAACAACCCTGCTTGCTCAGGTTGATTCTTCTGTTGGTGGTAAAACGGCTGTTAATCACCCCTTGGGGAAAAATATGATTGGCGCTTTTCATCAACCACATGCAGTTCTTTCTGACACATCTGTTTTAAAAACATTAGATTACAGAGAATTTTCAGCTGGTTTGGCAGAAGTAATTAAATATGGATTGATAAGAGATGAAAATTTTTTTTGTTGGCTTGAGGAAAATATTGATCTTCTAATCGGGCGTGATAGCGATGCCTTAGCATATGCAATCGAGCGTTCGTGTATTAATAAAGCTGAAGTTGTTGGAATCGACGAAAAAGAAATGGGCTATAGAGCTGTATTAAATTTAGGACATACCTTTGGCCATGCAATAGAAACGTCTTTATCTTACAAGGAATGGCTTCATGGGGAGGCTGTTGGTTGCGGTATGTTAATAGCTGCAGATTTCTCAAAGAGATTAGGTTTTTTGGAGCAAAAACAGTTTAATAGAATCCAATTATTGATAGAGCATATCGGTTTGCCAACGAAAATTCATAAAAATGTAGAATTTGATCAGATGCTTGAAAATATGAAGATTGATAAGAAGTCTAGGGATGGTGTTTTGCATTTTGTATTACTAAAAAATATTGGAGAAGCGTTTTTAACTTCAGATTATTCTGAAAAAGATTTGAAGGAAGCGATTAAGGAATATTTTTGTTGAGGCCTGTATGGCATTGAGAGAACTGGCAACTTTTGCCGTATCAGCTACCGAGTCAAAAGGAAGGGTTTATAAAGAAGACCAGTCAGACTATAGAAGCGAGTTTCAACGCGACCGTGACCGTATAATCCATTGTTCTGCATTTCGTCGATTAGAGTACAAAACCCAAGTATTTGTTAATCATGAAGGCGATATGTTTCGAACTAGATTAACTCATTCAATAGAGGTTGCCCAAATAGGCAGAACAATTGCTCGTGCGCTTAATGTTAATGAAGATCTAACTGAGGCAATATGTCTAGCCCATGATCTCGGCCATACACCTTTTGGACACGCCGGGCAAGATGCGTTAAATAATTGTATGAAAAATTTTGGAGGATTTGAGCATAATTTACAATCTCTGAGAATTGTCGATGTTTTAGAAGAGCGGTATCCTAATTTTCCGGGATTAAATTTAACATATGAGACAAGAGAGGGTATTTTAAAACATTGCTCCCAGAAGAATGCGCTTGAGTTAGGTGAATTGGGTAAACGTTTTATTAAGAATAATAAGCCAAGCCTTGAAGCACAAATTGCAAACATAGCTGATGAGATTGCATACAATAATCATGATATAGATGATGGTTTAAGAGCGAATTTACTTAATATTAATTTATTGAGTAAATCTGTACTCTTTGAGGATAACCTTAAAGAAGTGGTAAAAAAATGGAAGACTCTAAACGAAAGACAAATAAGACATGAAGTTGTTAGAAGAATGATAAATTATATTGTCAGTGATCTTATTGAGAATAGTAGAAGACTAATTCAGAGTTATCAGCCTGGAAATGTTGATGCTGTACGCGAATCTAGACAATCTCTAATTAAGATGGGTGAATTCATAGAGAAGAAACATAATGATTTAAAAAGAATACTACGAAAGGAATTATATGAACACGAACAGGTACAGCTTATGACAGAGCAAGCAAAGAAAACAATCCAATATCTTTTCGATGCGTATATGAAGAATCCAATTCTTTTAACAGATGAACTTCAAGAAAGAATTAAAGAAAATATGAAAAGTAAAAATGAGAGAAAAAAGGCAAGGATGATCGCAGATTACATAGCTGGTATGACAGATCGTTTTGCTTTATCTGAATATAAAAGAATTAGTAATCAAAATAAATAATTTACATATGCCAGAATTAAATGAAAAGGAGACAGAATCATATATTCATGAGAAATATATAGGTGACTCGTTTGTTGAAGATAAAATTTTCACCGATGATATTATAAAAAAAATATATCGTTTATCAAATGGCGTTAAAGATAGAATTGATATTTTATGTTTACAATACTTGAACGATCCAGTAGAAGACAAGGAAAAAAATAAGAGCTTTAAAAGTCGTAAGATTACTTCATTACTAACTAAATATAGATTATTTTATTTGTTATTATCCCTTTTTTTATTGATTTACATTATCTTTCCGTTCGAAATAGATAGTGAAAATACAAAACAGACATTTAAAATTAAATTACCAGAAAATGCAGAAAATGCAGAAAATAAAGCGAAATTTGATGAAAATCTTTTGATTGCATTGAAAGAGGATCCGGAGAGCTCTCTAACTAGCGAAGAATCATCTCTACCAGCTATTCAAAATAACCCTAAAATTTCAAATTATAATTACAATGAATCTAATGATGCCCAGGGTCTTGAACTAGAAGCGGCAACCCAAACGCAGGACAAAAAAGATAGTGGGAGTATTGAGATATTAGAAAATTCAGACGTTATAATTAATGATGAAAAAGATATTGAAACTAGCGAAGAATCAGAAAATTTTAAAAAAGATATAGATTGGTTAGTTGGCCAACAGCCAGATAAATACGTTTTACAATTAATTAGTGCCATTAAACGAGAAACTATAAAGAATTATTTGGCATTTTTTGGTAACAGTAATGAACCAATTATAGAATTTACAGCATCTGTTAATGGCAAAAAACGTTATATTTTGCTCTATGGGCCATTTGATGATTATGATTTAGCGTATGCTCAAATTGAAAAATTACCCCAAAAAGCCAGGCAAATAAAACCCTGGGTAAGGACAGTAAAAAGTATTAAAGAATTAGTTGAATAGTCTCATCGTGAGCTAACTTGTTGAAATATAGATTTAATTCGTTCTAACATACAATATAATCTAGTCAATTATCAAAGCAATGCGCCGTGACATAAACATGGTGCTTTATTATAATTTCAGCCCTTTTATCACCTAGCATGGAAAGCTGGATTTGCAATTATATAAAAATAAAAAAGTAGTAGTTTCGAGGGTTTCCTTTGATGTGATTTACTCGGTAATCATGACATAATTTTTCTTAAACATTTTAATGAAAAATAACTCTATATGACAAAAATTCAGGAACAACAAGGTTTGTACGAGCCACAGACAGAAAGTGATGCCTGTGGCGTTGGCTTTGTTGTTGATATGAAGGGACGTAAGTCACATAAGATAATAGATAATGCTCTAATAATACTCAAAAATTTATTACATAGAGGCGCATGTGGTTGTGAAGAAAATACGGGAGATGGTGTAGGTATTCTTATCCAGAAACCTCATAAGTTTTTCAAGCGTATTTGTAAAGATATCAAAATAGAACTACCTGAGAATGAAGACTATGGAACGGGAATGGTTTTTTTACCTGTTGATAAGTCTCAATCAAAATCTTGCCAAGAAATTTTTGAGCAAGTAATTCTAGAGGAAGGACAAGAATTTTTGGGATGGCGTGATGTTCCTACCGATGATTCACTCTTGGGGCCAACGGCAAAAGATGGTGAGCCAGCTTTTAAACAAATTTTCATTGGTAAGAGTGACTCGCTGGATTCCAAAGCCTTTGAACGTAAACTTTACGTTATCCGAAAACGTGTTGAAAATTTAGTATGGAATTCTGATATAACTGAACAGAATTTGTTTTATGTTCCTTCATTGTCATATCGTACTTTTTTGTACAAAGGAATGTTAACTGGTACTCAGATTGAACCAATGTTTCCGGATCTATCTGACCCAGATGTTGAATCTGCATTGGCACTTGTCCATCAACGTTTTTCTACCAATACTTTGCCAGAATGGCGGCTTGCACATCCATTTAGATATATCTCGCACAACGGAGAAATTAATACTGTACGTGGGAATAGTAATTGGATGCGAGCGCGTGAATCATTATGTGAGTCGGAACTATTTGGCGAGGATTTAAATAAATTATTTCCAATCATTATCGAAGGCGGTAGTGATTCTGCAATTTTTGATAATGTAATGGAATTCTTATGTATGTCAGGTCGTCCATTACCTCACGCAGTATTAATGATGATTCCCGAAGCTTGGTCAGGGCATGAAACGATGGACCAAGAAAGAAAGGATTTTTATGAATACCATGCCTGTTTAATGGAGCCCTGGGATGGTCCAGCTTCGATTGCCTTCACCGATGGTGAAGTTATTGGTGCTGTGCTTGATAGGAATGGTCTTAGACCATCACGTTATTATGTAACAAAAGATGACATAGTTGTTATGGCATCTGAAGTGGGTGTTTTAGACATAGCGCCTGAGAATGTAGAAATAAAGGAACGATTACATCCTGGCCGTATTTTTATGGTGGATACGAAGCAAGGCCGCATTATTGATGATTCGGAGTTAAAGAAAGAGTTTGTTAGTGCGGAACCATATCGAAAATGGCTTGAAAAAAATTTGATACCAATTGAAAAATTGTTACTTCCTAAGGAAATTTCTAATTCTGACTCGGGGACTTTACTTCAACGCCAACAAGTATTTGGTTATACCTATGAAGATTTAAAAATTCTAATGGCACCAATGGCAGAAAATGGTATGGAGCCAACTGGCTCAATGGGAACAGATGCTGCTTTAGCAGTTTTGTCGAATCGGCCACGTTTACTTTACGATTATTTTAAACAGTTATTTGCACAGGTAACTAATCCACCATTAGATGGCATTAGGGAAGAACTAGTTACTCAGGTTGCAACGACAATTGGCCCAGAGGGTAATTTATTAAAACCAACTGCAGCAAGTTGCAGAAGGATTAAGATCAATTCTCCAATATTAACCAACAAAGAATTGGCTAAAATACAGAATGTAGATTTTTCTGGGTTTAAAACAAAAACAATTCCAATCTTATATCCGGTTAAAGAAGGCGAAAAGGGATTGGATAAAGCATTAAAAGGGGTTTGTAACGAAGTCGATATTGCGATTAAGGAAGGCTATCCCTTCGTCATTCTTTCAGATCGTGGCGCTAATGAGAATGAAACGGCCATACCTGCACTTTTGGCAACTGCTGGTGTACATCATCACTTAATTCGAAATGGTAAACGGACACAACTCGGATTAATTCTTGAATCAGGTGAGCCGAGAGAAACTCATCACTTTGCCGTACTTTTAGGCTACGGTATTGGCGCCATTAATCCATACCTTGCGTTTGAATCACTAGGAGATTTAATTCAAAAAGGGCATTTACCACAGATGGATCAGAGTAAAGCGGTGGAGAATTTTATCAAGGCAGTTAATAAAGGCTTGGTTAAGATAATGTCAAAGATGGGAATATCAACAGTTCAATCCTATTGTGGCGCACAGGTTTTTGAAGCCATTGGTCTTGAAAAGGAATTTGTTGATAAATATTTTACATGGACAGCATCTCGTATCGGGGGAATAGGAATTGATGTTATAGCTAAAGAAATAAGTCAACGACATAATAACGCTTATCCAAAACGAGAAGTTAAACAGCGAGAATTGGAATGGGGTGGTGAATACCAATGGCGTCGTGATGGTGAATATCATCTCTTTAATCCCGATACCGTTTTTAAATTACAGCATGCTACTCGTTCGGGACAGTATGAGATTTTTAGAGAATATACCTCATTAGTTGATGAGCAAAATGAAAATTTAGCAACACTCAGAGGTTTGTTTGAATTTAAGTTTGCAAAGAACCCAGTCCCCATAGATGAGGTAGAGTCAATAGAAAATATTATGA
>CAJWIE010000037.1 GCA_913041115.1 uncultured Legionellales bacterium
TTGATTGAACTTGAAGCCCAGCTAGATGACAAAAAAGTAACTATTGAAATCACAGAAGATGCGAGAGAATGGTTAGCTAATAATGGTTATGATAAAATAATGGGTGCTAGACCAATGTCACGTTTAATCCAGAAAATAATTAAGCGACCGCTCGCTGAGGAACTTTTGTTTGGTAAACTTATGCATGGGGGTCACGTCGTCGCATCACTTGATAATAATTCAATCAAAGTGGAAATTAAGGAAGAACAACTAGAACACTCATCATAGTTCTTTTGTTAAAAAGAATTTTTTACTAAATAACCAGAACTCTTATTTATTTTATAGCAAATTCATTAATCAAATGAGTAAAAAATTAAACAAATATAGCTCACGTATTACTGAGCCAAAATCACAAGGGGCATCACAGGCAATGCTCTATGGGATGGGTATGACAGAAGAAGACATGTCTAAGGCACAGGTTGGGATATCGAGTATTTGGTTTGAAGGTAATACCTGCAATATGCATTTGTTAGAGCTAGCTAAAAAAGTTAAAGAAGGTGTGACTTCGGCTGGTCTAGTTGGGATGAGATTTAATACTGTTGGTGTTAGTGATGGGATATCAATGGGGACAGATGGAATGAGTTTTTCCCTGCAATCACGTGATTTGATTGCTGACTCAATCGAAACGGTAATGTCAGCTCAGTGGTATGACGCAAATATTTCCATACCAGGCTGTGACAAAAACATGCCGGGTTGTTTAATGGCTATGGGGAGACTGAATCGGCCATCTCTTATGATTTACGGTGGAACTATCAAGCCTGGGTATTATGAAAGTGATAAAATTGACATCATTTCCGCTTTCCAAAGTTACGGTCAATATATTTCCGGTGATATTGATGACAATAAGCGATTAGATATCGTAAAGAAATCATGCCCTGGTGCAGGCGCATGTGGTGGAATGTATACAGCTAATACAATGGCCTCCGCTATTGAAGCAATGGGTATGTCGCTACCTTATAGTTCATCAACACCAGCTGTCGATACCGCTAAACAAAAAGAGTGTTTTAATGCAGGTAAAGCAATTAAATACTTGTTAGAAAAAGATATTAAGCCGAAGGATATTATGACACGTGATGCGTTTGAAAATGCGATGGTGCTGGTAACTATTCTTGGGGGATCGACTAATGCGGTATTACATTTATTAGCAATGGCTCGCTCTGTTGATGTCAATTTAACCATTGATGATTTTCAATCAGTCACTAACCGAATTCCTTATCTAGCAAACCTCAAACCTAGCGGTCAATATGTTATGGAAGATCTCCATAAAATTGGTGGTACACCTGCTGTTATGAAATTCTTACTCGAAAATAATTTGATTAACGGCGATTGCCTTACTGTTACTGGAAAAAAAATTAAAGAGAATCTTGCTAACCTACCCAGCTTAAGTGATGATCAAAAAATAATTTCTCCACTAGACAAACCACTTAAACCAACTGGCCACATAAGAATTCTAAAAGGTAATCTCGCACCTGGAGGCTCTGTAGCAAAAATTACTGGAAAAGAAGGTGAAATTTTTACTGGACCAGCAAAAGTTTACGATTCAGAAGAAGCAATGTTAACCGCATTGGAAAATAATAAAATAAAAAAAGGAGATGTCATTATAATTCGATACGAAGGCCCTAAGGGGGGGCCAGGTATGCCGGAGATGTTAACACCGACATCAGCTATCGTTGGTGCTGGCCTTGGGAATGATGTTGCAATGATAACAGATGGACGATTTTCAGGAGGTTCACACGGGTTTATTATTGGTCATGTTGTGCCCGAGGCGCAGGAAGGAGGGCCAATTGCTCTGATTGAAAACGGAGACATTGTCACCATCGATGCGAAAACAAATAAAATTGAATTTGAGCCAAGTGATAAGGAATTAACCGACAGAAAAGCAAGATGGAAAATGCCTTCATACAAAGCCAACCGAGGAACACTTTATAAATATATTAAAAATGTAAAAACTGCATCTGAGGGATGTGTAACAGATGAATAGTTAGATCATCGTCTGTTGATATTTTTTATAATATTTAAGGACTTTCCTGACGTAATCTTGTGTTTCTTTATAAGGTGGGATTTCATTCTTATATTTTTTTACAGCATTTTCACCGGCATTATAAGCTGCTAACGCTAATCTAATGTTGTTATTAAACATAATTAATAAATCGCTAAGATAGCGTGAACCACCGTCAATATTTTCTTTTACATCGCGACGATTATTAACTCCATAACGTTTTGCAGTCTCGGGCATTAGCTGCATCAAGCCAATCGCACCTGCTCGTGAGACAGCATTGGGGTTGTACCAGGACTCAACAGTAATAACAGCATGAAGTAATGTATGTGGCAATTTATAAATTTTTGCTATATTTCTTATTGTTGTATCGTATCTTCTTTGATGTCCTGCCCAATCAAAATTCTGTGGTTTTTTCTGTTCAACCCACCCCTTCCATGTTCTAACTAATTTTTTGTATCCTTTGTGTTCAGGCTTATCGGTAAAAATTACTCTGCCATGCTTGTCTATATACCTATAGACGTCCGCACTACAAGGGTAAGAAATAAGTAATGATACAAAAAAATAAATCAATATAGTTTTAATATTTCTCATTTGTTCTATCAGTTAAGTAACTAAACCAAATAAATGTTTATAAAAAATAAATTACTATTTGAATAATGGCTAATGAAAATAGTGCGGCAACAACATCATCTAGCATTATACCAAATCCACTTTTTATTCTGTGATCAATAAATGAAATTGGCCAAGGTTTAAAAATATCGAAAGTTCTAAACAAAATAAAACCTATTAAAATCCATATCCATTCCTTAGGCACCATAAACATTGTCACTAAGTAACCAATAATTTCATCCCAAACTATAGAATGATGATCGTGAACATTTAAAACTTTGGTAGTATACCCGCAACAAAAAATTCCAAATAAAAAACCACAAACAACGACCACAAGATAAGTTATCCAGTCCATGTCTGGCATGAGAATAAATAGTAATACACCAACTAATGTTCCCGTTGTGCCAGGAATCCTTGGAGCCAAACCACTACCAAAACCAAGAGCAAAAAAATGTACTGGATTTAGTAACATTTTGGCAGGAATTTCTGTTTTTTCTGGTCTATCCATAAATAAGTAGATTCAACTATTACCCTGAAATAGTATAATTTATTAATTTACCCATTAATACAAATTGAGTATACGATAAACAATAAAATTAGAAATACCCTTCTAAAAAAAACGGGAAGACTGTAAATGAATTTATTACGAACGCTAATTGTTTCTTTTATTATTATTCCAGTATTAACCACAAATAGCTATGCAATCAATAATACTGAAATAGTAATTAATAATGCTATTAATGGTGAGCATAGAACAAAAGAAAATAAAACTAGGGATACTTATCGTCATCCAAATAAAACTTTATTATTTTTTGGTATTAAACCAAACATAAAAGTTCTCGAAATATTGCCGGGACGTGGCTGGTATACAGAAATACTTGCGCCAATATTAAAAGATAATGGTCAACTAACAGTGGCAAGTTTTGGAGATAACCACCCCAACGACTATCTTCGTGATGTTCATTTAAAATACATAAAAAATTTGGATAAGACCCCATCAGTTTATGGGAATGTTAGACGTATAGTTTTTAATGAAGAAAATCATTACCTAAAAGATATCGATTCAAATTCACAAGATATGGTTTTAACATTTAGAAACACACACAATTGGATAAAATACGGTGGTGTTGAAGATATTTATCAGGCATTCCATCGTGTATTAAAGAAAGGTGGCATCCTTGGAGTTGTTCAACACCGTGCACACAATAATGATGATGTAAAAGAAACTGCAAAAAACGGTTATGTGCCAGAAAGTTACTTAATTAATCTTGCAGAAGAAATCGGATTTGAATTAATAGAAAAATCTGAAATCAATGCAAATCCAAAGGATAATAAAAACCATCCGAAAGGTGTATGGACACTACCACCAACACTAAGACTTGGCGATACCGATAAGAAAAAATATATTGAAATTGGGGAAAGTGACCGAATGACACTAAGATTTATAAAATTATAATGAAAAAATATTATCTGGTGAAACGGGCAGGAAAGAAGGTAATAAAAGATTAAAATAATAAACCATGCATGAAATATATAAAAAAATAAGAAATAATCCAAATTTTTTGAATCTAGTTCGATTACGAAATAAAATAAGTTGGGGTTTAACCGTAATTATAATTTCCTGTTATTTTACATTTATAACAATCATTGCTTTCGCTCCAAATATTTTTTCCCAAAAAATATTTCATGATAGTGTAATTACGCTCGGAATAATTATCGGTCTTCTAATTATATTATTAAGTATTTTTCTTACTGGGGTTTATGTTTACATTGCTAACAAAAAGTTGGATAAGATGAATCAGAAAGTCATTAAACAAGTGACTAAAAATTAGAGTTCTATAATGACATTACGAATACTATCAGTCCTACTTGCAATAAATTCATTAAATGTTCACGCCAATGACCATTTATCCGTTAGCTCTGAGAATATAAATATGCCCGCGGTTATTATGTTTATTGTATTTATTTCCATTACGCTGGGAATTACCTATTGGGCAGCTAAAAAGACAAGATCGGCGAGTGATTTTTACACAGCCGGAGGAAGTATCGGTGGCTTACAAAACGGTTTAGCTATTGCCGGTGACTACATGTCAGCTGCTTCTTTTTTAGGAATTTCGGGCTTGGTTTTTGCAAGTGGTTTTGATGGATTAATTTACTCAATTGGTTTTCTGGTAGGATGGCCGGTTATTTTATTTTTACTCGCTGAACGTTTAAGAAATCTTGGTAAATATACATTCACTGATGCAGTTTCATTCAGACTTCAGGCTTTGCCAATTCGTTCCCTTGCTGCCTGTGGAACACTTGCTGTTGTTATTCTTTATTTAATTGCACAAATGGTTGGTGCTGGTAAATTAATTCAGATTCTATTTGGCTTAGATTATTCAATAGCAGTTTCTATAGTTGGTGTACTAATGATTTGTTATGTTACCTTTGGCGGTATGCTTGCCACCACATGGGTACAAACAATAAAAGCAGTTTTGTTATTGTTTGGTGCAACGTTTTTAGCACTAGCAGTTTTATATAAATTTGAATTTTCATTTAATATGTTGTTCGCTGAAGCGACAAAGAATCATCATCTAGGTGAAGCCATTATGTCTCCTGGAGGATTGATTAGCGATCCAATATCTGCGATTTCACTGGGGCTTGCTTTAATGTTTGGCACCGCTGGCTTACCCCATATTCTAATGCGTTTTTTTACAGTTAAAGACGCAAAACAGGCAAGAAGTTCTGTGTTTTTCGCAACTAGTTTTATAGGTTATTTTTATATATTAACGTTCGTTATTGGTTTTGGTGCAATCGTTATGCTATCTAATAACCCCTCCTTTATGAATGAAGCAGGTAATATATTAGGAGGAAATAACATGGCTGCTGTTCACCTATCAAAGGCTGTGGGTGGTGATATTTTCCTTGGATTTATTTCAGCAGTAGCATTTGCAACAATCTTGGCAGTGGTTTCAGGGTTAACGCTAGCGGGCGCCTCAGCAATCTCCCATGATCTTTACGCAAGTCTTTTATGTCACGACAAAGTGCAGGAAAAGAATGAAGTAATGGTTTCACGTATAAGCACTATAATGCTTGGAATTGCAGCCATACTACTTGGTATAATTTTTGAACAACAAAATGTTGCCTATATGGTTGGTCTAGCCTTTGCTATTGCAGCAAGTGTTAATTTTCCAATTCTCTTCTTTTCCATGTACTGGTCACGACTCACAACGCGTGGTGCTTTTATTGGTGGAGCAGCAGGTCTATTTACCGCAATTTTTTGCGTCCTTCTAGGCCCAATTGTTTGGGTCGATATCCTTGGAAATACTGAAGCAATATTTCCTTACAAATACCCTGCTCTATTCTCGATGAGTATTGCATTTATCACTATTATTATAATTTCGTATTTAGATAAAAGTACTCAGGCAAAAAAAGAAGCTGCTGCTTTTGATGATCAATTCGTACGAGCCCAAACAGGACTTGGTGCAGAAGGAGCAGTAACACACTAAATTAATATTTTATATATTAAGGTTATAAATAATGAAAAACACAAATAATTTTGCCAAACGTCTACGTTCAAAAGAAATATTAATAGGGACTTTAGTAAGCTTACCATCGCCAGAAGTTTGTGAATTACTTGCGGGCGTTGGCTATGACTGGTTATTTATTGATGCTGAACATGGGGCCTTCAATCCGCAACAAACACAAACAATGTTGCAGGCAGCGGCCCCCATTCCTTGCTTAATTCGCGTGCCTGATGATGAAACAATCTGGATTAAAAAAGCGCTTGATATTGGAGCTGCTGGTGTCATTGTTCCGCAGGTACATAATGCAAATCAAGCAAAAAAAATTATTACTGACTGTAAATATGCGCCTGATGGAAATAGAGGAATTGGCATTGGTCGTGCCCACAAATATGGTATTGATTTTGAACGTTACCTAAAAAATGCAAATAGAGAAACTGCGGTAGTGCTTCAGGCTGAAAGCTCCGAAGCCGTTGATAATATTACTGACATTGTGGCATTGGACGGTGTTGATGCAATATTAGTTGGGCCTTATGACTTATCGGCTAGTTTAGGTAAACCTGGTGAAATAGAGCATCCAATTGTCCAGTCTGCTATAGAGAAAATAACTGATGCTTGTCAAAATGCAAAAATAAGTATGGGTATATTCGGAGTTAGTGCAGATGCCGTTATACCTTATAAAGAAAAAGGATTTAACCTATTAACAGTCGGGATTGACACAGCATTCTTAATTAATGCGGCAAGTGAAACGCTTTCTAAAATCAATAATTAGAACTTAATTATTTTATATTTAATTTGATAAGGTTAGTATTTTTAACTTTCCAATTACCTCATTACTATGAGTACTTGGGTTTACCTTCCTGTAGATCATAGCGATTTTCCCCTCTGGAGAAATTATAAAAGTATGGCGTTTCGCCATTGTAAATGGACCGATTTTAAAAGCAGAGCCATATGATTTTGCTACTACTGCATCTTTGTCAGAGAGTAAATCAAAAGGAAGGCTATATTTTTTAGAAAATTTTTCATGGCTTTCTTTGTCGTCAGTGCTTATTCCGACTATGTTTGTTTTTAGTTCGCGGATTTTATAAATATCATCTCTAAAGGAACATGCTTCAGTTGTGCAGCCAGGTGTGTCATCCTTCGGATAAAAATAAAGAACTAACCATTCCCCATTATAATCAGTTAGTTTATGTTTATTACCATTCTGATCAAACAACTCGAAATTCGGGGCGGGATCGTTTAATGATAATTCTGCTTTCAAACTAAATGGAAATATCATAATTACTATGAATAAGTATAATTTAAAGATATTTTTTATTTTGCAATTATTAATGCTTTTCAACTCCGGCCTGTATGCTTATTAAATCATCAAAACGTTTTAGTTGCCTTAACAATTGTCCTGTTGATGGATCGTTTTTATGTAGACATTCTTCTGCATATTCAAAAATTGCACTTTGTAATGGAAGTGGCTTGAAGTGCTCGATTGTATCTTTCATTGTGGGGAGAAAAATCCACTGTAACCACTGTTCAAATTTTAGAGTGTCCATGCAAAATGGAATTGAGCTTTTCAGATCATTAGCTTTTGGTTTACAGTCATCCCATTTACCGTGTGTCCGTAGGCTTGCTTCCACCTCAAGTAATACGTCAGCAATTCTATTTGGAATATCATGCATTTAGCGAATTATACGCAGTATTTAACTATCTCGGTAGGTCATATTTTTAAATTCGCATCCCGAATTTTTGTTGATTTCAACACTCTTTTTATCTTTTCCATATCAAAAATTACATTATATTTCACATAATTAGTGATTCTAGTTTATAATCCGCCGCCAGATTGGATGATAATCAACTAATAACATTAATTTTTACTTTGTATAGCAATTCACAAAAAAGTAAAAGTACGCTAATTTAATTTTACATAGAGTAAGAAAATGACCGACTTAACAAATTATAGAAACATAGGGATCTTCGCTCACGTTGATGCCGGAAAAACAACAACATCGGAACGTATTTTGAAACTGACCGGGAAAATACATAAAACCGGTGAGGTTCATGATGGTGAAGCCACAACAGATTTTATGGAACAAGAGCAGGAGCGTGGAATTACAATTCAGTCTGCTGCTACGAGTTGTTTTTGGAATGACCATCGATTAAATATCATCGACACTCCTGGGCATGTTGACTTCACTATTGAGGTATATCGTTCTTTAAAAGTTCTAGACGGTGGTGTTGGTGTTTTCTGTGGTTCGGGTGGAGTTGAGCCACAATCTGAAACAAATTGGCGTTATGCTAATGATTCAGAAGTTGCGCGTATTATTTTTGTTAATAAACTTGATCGGACTGGTGCAGATTTTTATCGTGTCGTTAAACAAATCGAAGATGTTCTCGGCGCAAATCCACTTGTTATGGCGCTACCAATTGGTATCGAAGATAATTTTATTGGTGCAGTAGACCTGCTTACTCGTAAAGCCTGGGTTTGGAAAGACCCTAATGATCCTGCAGAATATGATATAGAAGATGCGCCAGAAGATATGTCAGCAACTATAGAAGAATGGCGTGAAAAATTAATCGAGACTGCTGTCGAACAAGATGATGCTGTGATGGAAAAATATTTGGAAGGTGAAGAACCTACCATTAATGAATTAAAATCCTGTATTCGTAAAGGCACAATTAATCTCTCTTTCTTTCCGGCCTATTGTGGCTCAGCCTTTAAAAATAAATGCGTGCAAATGATTCTTAATGCCGTCGTTGATTATTTACCCAACCCAACCGAAGTTAAACCTCAGCCTGAAGTGGATTTAGAAGGAAACGAATCTGGTGAATACGCAATTGTTGATCCAAGTAAGCCTCTGCGTGCGTTAGCTTTTAAAATTATGGATGATCGTTATGGTGCACTAACATTTATTCGTATTTATTCCGGAAAAATTGAAAAAGGTATGACGGTACTAAATACATTTACCGGAAAGAGTGAACGTATCGGGCGTATTGTGGAAATGCATGCCGATGAGCGTATAGAACTTGATAGTGCACAAGCAGGAGATATTATTGCTGCAATTGGTTTAAAGAATGTTCAAACTGGGCACACATTGTGCGATCCAGATAAACCAGCAACTCTGGAGCCCATGGTATTTCCTGACCCAGTCATTTCAATTGCTGTTGCGCCTGTTGATAAAGGTGCATCAGAGAAACTCGGTATTGCTATCGGTAAAATGATTAAAGAAGACCCTTCCTTTAGAGTTGAAACTGACCGAGATAGTGGTGAAACAATTTTAAAGGGTATGGGTGAGCTTCATCTTGATATTAAAGTTGATATTTTAAAACGCACACACAGTGTTGAAGTAGAAGTTGGTAGTCCGCAAGTTGCGTATCGTGAAACGGTGACAAAACGTGTCGAAGATACATACACGCATAAAAAACAATCCGGTGGTTCGGGGCAATACGGTAAGATTGATTACATTATTGAACCCAGCGAGCCTGGCAGTGGTTTTGTTTTTGAATCCACTGTAACTGGCGGTAATGTCCCGAAAGAATTCTGGCCTGCTGTTGAAGGTGGTTTTAAAAAGAGTATGGAAAAAGGCGTATTAGCTGGTTATCCCTGTCTTGATTTTAAAGTCACACTATTTGATGGTGCATTTCATGCGGTTGACTCCTCAGCCATTGCTTTTGAGCTCGCATCAGCAGCTGCATACCGCCAATCAATGCCGAAGGCAGGACCTCAACTTATGGAGCCGATTATGAAAGTTGATGTTTTTACTCCGGAGAATAATGTCGGTGATGTTATCGGTGATTTAAATCGACGTCGTAGTATCATTAAATCACAGGAAGCAAATCCAACTGGGGTTCGTGTCAAAGCTGAATGTCCACTAAGTGAAATGTTTGGTTATATCGGAACGTTGCGTACGATGACCTCAGGTCGCGGTCAATTTTCAATGGAATTTCTAAATTATAGTCCTTGTCCTAAAAACGTCGCAGAAGAAGTAATAACAGAAACATTAGCGCGAGAAGAAGCAAAGAAAAAATAGGCTTCCGGGGTGGTTCTATGATTTTGAGCTGCTATATTTTTAAAATACATAAATAAATCAATAGTATACATTATAGTTCTAATCCAACATATTGATTATAATGGTCTATGTATTATAAAAAAATTTCTTTCTATCTTTTTTGTCTAGGTATCCTCTCTGTCAGGATAGTCTTAGCTGTCGATATAGGCACTGATACAACAATCAATGCAAATAGTACCGAGAGACATAATATCACTGACGATAATGTCACCTTAACAAATAACGCTGACATTATTTTTGGAGAACTATCAGCCGGAACTATTCTTTCAGACGACGACCAAACGGGAATAACCATTATTAATAATGCAGGTGCGACTATTGGCATAACAGGAGACAAAGATGGGGCGGTAGAGTTGATAAATGCAATAAATCCAACGGTTATTAATTCGGGGACTATTTTTTCTGAAGATGGGCGAGCACTCAGTCTGCAGCGAACTACAGGAGCAGTTTTTATTAATAATGCAGGCGGGGTATTAACCGCTGGAAGATCTACAATTAGGTGTGTTATTAGCTGTGCAAATACCACCATCATTAATTCAGGCAAAATTATTGCTACCAGTATTGGTGCTTCAACGGCAATACTTATGGATACATCAGTAGGGTTAATACTGATTAATAACGCGGGCGGTGAAATAATAGGTATAACCGGACAAGTCATAGATCTTGGTACCAGCGGCACCTTTACCAACAGCGGTTTAATCCGTGCCTTAGATGATGACGGTAAATTAGTTCTCTCCGATGCAACTGCTGTGATTAAATTTAACGGCACTAACACCACAGTACTTTTAAAAGATGAAGGGATTGTGGTCGGTACTATCAGTAACTCCGGTGATAATGCAGGTTCTAAACTCCAAGTCCAACACGGTTATGGTCGTTCTTATATGTATCAAACATTAGGCGAACTTGAACTTGCCGATCTAAGTGGTAACCGCATTGTGAAAGGTTCTGCCACTGCCGTTGGGATGGGGGCACAAGAGACGGTCGATGAGTTACTTGGTCTTCGTGCTTATAATCTTCGTGCCACATTAAAACGTTATGCTGATGTATCAAATCCAAAGGCAAGGATGGAGCCTTTTGCCTATGCCTCACACAGAGATGGCGGACGTACTACCTTGCGTTATGAGAACTACGCCGCTGGCACCAACTTTA
>CAJWIE010000038.1 GCA_913041115.1 uncultured Legionellales bacterium
ACAACAGAAAAGGATAAATTTTATGCTTTTCGCGATCGCTTTATAGCAGAAAATTCACTTCAAGATTCCAACGGAGATCATGTGTGTGGCGATGGCGATGGCTACCCAAAAACAAATCACAAACCGATATCTCATGATGATGCGGCTAGTTTAATTAATGCCACCACAAAGGGCCTCAAAGACCATGACGCGGATGCAGTACAGAGTGCCGATGGTTACTTTTTTGACTTTGCTGAAGCAAATAGTGGCAAACCTGGAGAGAAAGCGCTTTCAGCTCCTTTAACTGTAGGCGGGGCAGTTGCCTTCACAACCTTTGACCCTACGGTTGAGCAAGGTACTGGTAATCAGACGTCAGGCGATAAAGATAAAAGTGACCCATGCGGAGCAGTACCGAATATCGGAACGGCACGTGCTTATCATATTAATATCCTATCTGGCGACATACCTGAGACTAGTGAAGTTGCTAAAGGCAGAGGTGCAAATAGATTAAGAAAGACGATCGGCAGCGGAATCCCATCTGACGTGGTTCCTCTTTTTACCCGAGATGGAATTGTCGGTATTACACAATCTGACGGTATTGGGCAAACGCTTGGACCACTATCTCAAAATGCACCTGAAAGAGCTTACTGGAATGAGTCGATTGAATTCTAGTTTATATAGCAAAGAGGTGTTTTTTTTAGGAACGAATATTTATGATGTTATTACGTAGAGTTGGAAAGCCAGAGCTTGGGTTCACTTTGATTGAATTGATGATTGTGGTTGCGATTATTTCAATTCTTGCAGCCATTTCTTTTCCAGCTTATGACGCATATGTTATTCGCGGTAAACGTGCAGAAGGCAGGGCGATGCTCATGGATGCCGCATCAAAGATGGAAAAGCATTACGGTGATTGTCTTAAGTTTGGTACAAACATTGCTGCGGCAAAGGATTGTGCAGCTGACAATGTAAACCTCTGTGGTGCTGCAGCATGTCTCAGCGAAACGGACAAATACACTCTGAGTTTGGAAAATGCAGGTGCAAATAGCTATACAGTTGTTGCAACACCATCGTTTGATGATACAGAGTGTGGCACTTTCAAGTTAAAACATACTGGCGAGAAGTGTATTTCCTCATTAGATGCGCCTGCTGGGGCCGCCGCCGATACCTGTTCAACAGCTAATGCAGCTTCAGCAGATGCTGTAGCTAACTGTTGGGGTCGCTAATACAAGTTAAGTAGTTAGTAGATTTTTACCTATTAAATATCTAATCTCACTCCCATGCATTCATTTGTTAAGTTAATTAGTAGCAGCTTGTTGTACGTTATGTTTTTAAACAGCGGACATGTGTTTGCTGATGATGCTACCTTGGATTACGACAAGCTACGCGAGAAGATTACTTTTGGAAAGGCGACTCTTTTGGAAGTAAGACAAGCCTTAACTGAGCCTAGTGTTGTCAATCTTACAAATACTCTTCATGCGCTATATTCGATGCGTTGGCATAGAGGCGTATTACATCTGAATCAGCATATTTGGGATAGAAAGCGTGCAAAATACCCTGAATTAGCATGGGATTTACTTGAGAAAATCCCACCTCGAATTGCGCTTGCAAGTACGATTAATCGAATCAGAATATTTCATACTGAAGAATATAAAGCATTCATTCGTTCATATCGTTACTCTGATCATGAATTTATTCGCGCACAGGTTGTGGTAGCGCTTGGTTTAAATGGGGATCCAGACGATATTGAATATTTAGTTCAAATGGTTAACTCAAATAATAGATACGTTATTCAAACTGCGATAACTAGCCTCGCACTCTTAGGTCATGAGAACGCTAAAGATGCCATGATTATACTTGAAGATGAATACAGGGATGACCCTCGCGGAGAATTATTAAGAGAGTTATTAAAATATGCCTATAAATGGGAACCGTGAATTGAAGTTTAATAATTACAAACTTCTTTAACAATTTTCTCAGATTTTTTTATTCCTAGTTGTCTTTCTTCTTCAGGAAGCGCACGTACTGTCCCGTCATCTTCTGTGAAAGATACCTTCGGAAATTGGTAATTAGCCAAATTCTTTTTTGCTTTTTCACAAAGCACCTTATTTTTTGCTAATTGTTCTTTTTTAGTAGTCGCGTCTGCCTTTTCTTTTTTTCTTTTTTCATTACGCTTATTAAGCGATTTAGATTTCTTTTTGAGAGCATCATTTGCGCTCTGCGTATCAACATTATCACTGAACTTTATCGTCTCAACACCATCTTCTGTAATTGTATTTGGTGTTTTCTCACCATAGTGAACATTCCCTTCATCATCGACCCACTTATATATTTCGGCCGGGACTGATAAAGCAATCAGCCAACTGAGCAGAATAATAGATGAATTAGAGATTCTGGATCGTGTAATTTTCATGCTCAAAATAGATTTAGTTCCATATTCAGTGTTTTTTAGTATATGAATTTAGTAGGATATTTGTAAGCAAAGAAATAAAATTCTACTTGCAAAACTTTTTGACATCCGCTTTTGCTGCCTTAATTTTTACTTGTTTCTGTTCTTCGTCCAACCAAGTGTACTCGTCACCATCTTTCAGAGCGACTCTTGGCATTTGGTAACCGGCCAGAATTTTTTTTGCTAATTCACATGCCTTTTTCATGTTTGCTTGGTGACTTTCCTTTTTCTTTTTTTGTAATTTTTCTTTTTTTCTTTTTTTTCTATTTTCATCAAGTGATTTTGACTTTTCTTTGAAGGTCTCATTGGCACGTTGATTATCGCTGGTACTGACGTCATCTTTGATTTTTATGTTTTCAACAGCCCTATCTGTAGGTGTATTTGGTGGTTTTTCACCATAATGAACATTCCCTTCATCATCGACCCACTTATATACTTCGGCCGGGGCTGATAAGGTAACTAAGCAACTTAACGCAAGAATAGATAAGTTATAGGCTATAAGACGTGTTATTTTTATACCCAAAATAGATTTAGCTCCATATTCAGTATGTTTTAGTATATGATTTTAAGACTATATTTGTAACTGATAAAATAAAACTCTTAGTCAATTTTAGTGTCAAAATAGTAATATGATGCTTAATTTTAAACAAGTGGGGAAGATATGTTAATGATAAGAAACGTCGTATTCATTATGATGTACATTTTATGTCAGTTTGCATATTCTGCAGTTGACATCGTTATCTGTGAAGATAACGAAGGTAATCAGTCATTCCATCAAGCATGTCCGCCCGGAACAAATCTGATAGAAAAAAAGAAAGTCAGTACTGGTAAAGATACATCTAAGGAAGTAGATTTAGCTGAATTAAATGTCGTTATATATACGATACCCGAATGTCTATCTTGCGAAGAAGTCATCATTTACATGAAAAGTCGTGATATACCTTTTAATGAAAAAGATATTAATAAGGATGTTGAGACACAGAAGGAGCTAACTGAAATAACAGGCAAGCTAACTGTGCCGGTAACGGTTATCGGGGAAGATCATATCACAGGCTATGACCGAGAAAAAATTGCCAGTATTTTAGATAGAATTCTTTCTCCTGAATAGTTTTTTATAAAAATACTAAAGAAGAATTTTATCAAACTATGAATTTACTTAAAATAAAAATATTCATATCGGTCTTTTTAGTCATGTGCTTAAATTCCCCTCTTTTTTCGGAAGGGCATTCCGGTGAAAATATCAAACCTCTTGATGGCGAATTATTGTTGCCAGAGGGCTATAACAATACAGCAGAAGAAAAGAAATGTATTACAGTGTGTGAACAATGGGGTGAGGATTGTATCATTAATCCTTCAAGTAATTCGGGTACAAGAAAATGTAGACGTGTTTGTCAATCATTTGCAGAAGTATGTTATTAAAAGTAGATTATATTTTTAAAAGATTATCAAAGGCTTTAAACTTCTAAGTAAATCCCATGCGAAAGTGGCGGAATTGGTAGACGCGCTGGATTTAGGTTCCAGTGCCGTAAGGCGTGAGAGTTCGAGTCTCTCCTTTCGCACCATTAATGGTAGGAATCAATTTGGGATGGCGGTGCTATAATCGATATTGTTTTGTTGTTAGCTTCGACGTAAACACCTAATTCATGCATAGTCCATTTACCTCGTTTTTTAGTTGCATACACATACGTTTCCCCTTCACCTTTGGGTCCTGTAATAGTGTACTGCAGGTTTGCCTCACCTCCGGCCCCGCTTGTGCTAATGTTACCGCCAACAAAATAACTAGGTTCGATTGGTGTTCCAATAACTTCTATTACCTCTGGATTATTTTGTACAGCGTTAAATGACATCTTATAAACATTACTTTCTTTTATTACTCCAAAGACAAAGGAAAATATACCAACGATAAACAGTGCGAAAAAAATATAAGCTATTACTCCACCAATACCCCAATTTTTTTGCGTATTTTTAAAATGCTCAATATCTCTCCAAGTATTATTTTCCCATGCCCATTGATTCCCTTTTATTCCTAACACGAACATAAAAATAAAACCGAAGATAGGGACCCATGTTAAAAAGGCGATAAACGTGTTGTGACGAATACCCCAAATCCAATGAAGAAGAAAAGCACCCCAGTTCCATCCCTTAATCTCTGGAGGAATAATTGCTTTTTTACCATGGCCGGAGGTATTTTCAGGTGCGTTATCCATGAGATGAATGCTACTCTTACATAGGCGAAAAGTTAAAAATTAATTGTATCGCGAAGAGATTTTTGAATTTTGAATGCTTTTTATGTTAAATCTAGGTTATAATTACAAATAGTTGATTTTATTAGTTTAACTACATAGGAAATCTAATAACAAATGCAGGTATCAGTTGAAAACACGGGTTCTCTTGAGCGCAGAGTCCATGTTGAGGTCCCCGAGACAAGGGTTACCTCAGAGGTTAGTGAGCGCCTTCAAAATATGACAAAAACAACAAAGGTTCAGGGTTTTCGTCCCGGTAAAGTGCCATTAAAAGTTATCGATGGTAGATATGGCGAACAAGTAAGAAAAGAGGTTGTCGGTGAATTAGTTCGAACAACATTGTTTGAGGCAATTAATCAGGAAAATTTGAAACCTGCAGGTCAACCACAAATTGAAAAGGTTGATGCCGCTAATGGTAAAGCACTCTCATACACAGCAACCTTTGAAATTTACCCTGAAATTACACTCAAACCCACTGACAAATTAAAATTTGAAAAACCATCATGCGATGTATCTAAGGATGATGTAGATACCATGATCGAAAAATTACGCAAACAACACAGTAAATTGGAAGTTGTAGAGAGAGTTTCCAAGAAAGGCGATATTGTAAATATAAACTTTGAAGGTTTTATTGACAACAAACCCTTTGAAGGCGGTAAAGCTGAAAATTATAACCTTGAGTTGGGAGCGAAAAGTTTCATAGATGGTTTTGAAGATGGTTTAATTGATAAATCTAAAGGAGAAGAAGTTTTACTGAAACTAAAATTTCCAAAAGATTACGGAAAAGAAGAATTAAAAGGAAAGCGAGTTGAGTTTAAGGTTAAAATTAATAATGTTAGTGAGACCAGTCTTCCAGATATTGATAAAGACTTTATAAAAAAACTCGGAATTCAAAAAGGAGATAAAGAATCACTACGGACCGAGATTAGAAAAAATATGGAACGCGAGGTTGAGTTAACACTAAGACGGCAATTTAAAGATATGGTGCTTGATAAGCTTTATAGCGAGAATAAAATTGAATTACCACAATCATTAGTCGCAAATGAACAGGAACGCTTGATGAGTGAGTTGGAAAATAATATAAAACAACAGGGAGGCGATGCGGAAAAAATCAAATCAGCAAGCGAGAAACTTATTGTAGAACAGGCTAAGAAACGAGTTTCACTGCAATTAATTCTTGCTGAAATTATTAAGCAAAACGATTTGAAGGCAGATCCAAAGAAAGTTCGCGAAATGGTGGAGCATGCTGCTTCGGGTTATGAGGACCCAGAAGCCGTTGTTAAGTGGTATTATTCTGACAAGAAGAATTTAGCAGAGGTTGAAGTGTTATCATTAGAGGATAATGTCGTTGATTGGGTTTTTGAACATGCAAATGTCACGGACAAATCAAGTACTTTTGACGAAATTATGAATAAAGGGCAGACTGCTAGGTAAGAAATTATTTTATAAAGAAAACAGTACATTATGAATAAAAACGAAATACGTGCATTAAATTTGGTACCAATGGTGGTTGAGCAGACATCAAGAGGCGAGAGGGCCTATGATATTTATTCGCGCCTTTTAAAGGAGCGCGTTATTTTTTTAGTAGGGCCAGTTGAAGATAATGTTGCTAATTTAATTATTGCACAACTACTATATCTTGAATCTGAAAATCCTGATAAGGACATTAATCTTTATATTAATTCACCAGGGGGTTCAGTATCATCAGGTTTGGCTATCTACGATACGATGCAGTTTATAAAACCAGATGTTAGCACCATGTGTGTTGGACAGGCCGCTAGTATGGGTGCGCTATTACTTGCTGGAGGAGAAAAGGGGAAACGTTATTGCCTCCCACACTCGCGCGTTATGATTCACCAGCCATTAGGGGGTTTTCAAGGCCAAGCATCTGATATAGATATTCATGCACGTGAAATACTACAAGCACGCGAACGTTTAAATAAAATTTTTTCCGAACATACAGGTCAATCACTTGAGTCCATAAAAAATGATACTGAACGTGATAATTTTATGAGTGCAATTGAAGCAAAACAATATGGATTGATTGATGAAGTTTTAGATGAAAGAGAAAATGTAGCAGAGGATTAATTAAAATATACTTAACAATAAATTGGATTATTTACTAAAGGTTAAATTTTTCTGAGGTTGGTATTTTTATGACTGATAAAAAACAAAGTAAGAATGGCGATGGCGAACGTTTACTTTATTGCTCTTTTTGCGGGAAAAGTCAGCATGAAGTGCGTAAGTTGATTGCAGGCCCATCAGTTTTTATTTGCGATGAATGCGTTGCGCTATGCAATGACATTATAGAAGAAGAAGCTCTTGATAAAGCAAGTACTGGCGATATTAAATCTTTACCTACACCAAAAGAAATTAATATGATTTTGGATGAATACGTAATAGGTCAAGATAAGGCAAAGAAAATCCTCTCAGTTGCAGTTTATAATCACTACAAGCGTTTAGAACAAGGCATACAAAATTCGGATGTTGAATTATCGAAGAGTAATGTGCTTTTAATTGGCCCAACGGGAAGTGGTAAAACGTTGCTAGCGGAAACAATGGCGCGTTTGTTAAACGTTCCTTTTACGATTACTGATGCAACAACCTTGACCGAAGCAGGTTATGTTGGTGAAGATGTTGAAAATATCATTCAGAAATTACTTCAAAAATGCGATTATGATGTTGATAAAGCGCAAACAGGGATCGTCTATATTGATGAGATAGATAAGATTTCACGCAAGTCAGATAATCCTTCGATAACGCGAGATGTTTCAGGTGAGGGGGTGCAGCAGGCTCTATTGAAATTGATCGAAGGTACAATTGCATCTGTTCCGCCTCAGGGAGGACGCAAACATCCACAACAAGAATTTTTACCAGTAGATACCTCGAATATTTTATTTATTTGTGGAGGGGCATTTGCTGGGCTAGACAAAATTATTTTAGAGCGTTCTGAAAAAGGTGGTATAGGATTCTCGGCAGAAGTAAAAGGTGAAAATGACAGAAAAAGTATCAGCGAACTTTTACAAGGCGTTGAACCAGAAGATCTAATAAAATATGGATTAATTCCTGAATTTGTGGGTAGGTTACCTGTTGCTGCTACATTGGATGAGCTTGATGAGAATCAACTTGTTGAAATTTTAGTTGAACCAAAAAATGCAATTACAAAACAGTATGTTCATTTATTTGAAATGGAAGGATGTGAATTAGAATTTCGCGAAGATGCATTACGGGCCGTTGCTAAAAAATCAATGGAACGTAAAACAGGAGCAAGAGGTTTACGATCAATTATGGAAAATATCTTACTTGACACTATGTATAATTTACCTTCAAGCGAAGATATTGTTAAAGTTGTTATAGACGAAAGCGTTATTAATAATGGAACCGAGCCTTTATTAATTTACGAGACATCTGATATACAGAAGGTAGCTGCAGACTAGACTGTCTTTATTTGTAATTAGCGGAGAAAAGGCTTATTATTTTTTTGCTATCTATTGAAAAAGCTGGTTTAGGTACAATATTAGGGGGTTATATGCAGACTCTTATAGATATTGATAATCTTAATTTTCTTATTAGAATTAGTTGCTCATGTCGATAGAAACTCAAACATTGCCAGTACTACCGCTTCGTGATGTTGTTGTGTATCCACACATGGTGATTCCACTCTTTGTTGGGCGAAAAAAATCAATAAAAGCACTCGACAAAGCAATGGAGGGTAATAAGCAGATATTGCTTATTGCCCAAAAAAGTCCAACTGAAGATGATCCAGGCGAAAATGAGACTTATGGTGTCGGGACAATGGCGAATATTCTTCAATTATTAAAATTACCTGATGGCACAATCAAAGTTCTTGTGGAAGGAACATCAAGAGCAACAGTATCAAATTATAGAGAAATAGAAGGGATGTTTGTCGCAGATGCTGAACTAATTGAACCTAGCGTAGTTAATGAGAGTGATATGGATGTGCATGTTCGTTCAGCAATAAACCAATTTGAACAATATGTGAAACTGAATAAAAAAGTTCCCCCAGAGATTATATCTTCGTTAGTGAGTATAGATGATTCCAGTCGTTTAGCTGATACCATTGCCGCTCATATGTCGGTGAAAATCGAAGAAAAACAACAGGTTTTAGGTATTTCCGATGTTAAAGAACGACTAGAGTACTTGATTCATTTGATGGAATCCGAAATCGATTTATTGCAAGTTGAGAAAAAAATTCGCGGAAGAGTCAAATCTCAAATGGAAAAAAGTCAACGTGAGTATTACCTAAACGAACAAATGAAGGCAATACAAAACGAATTAGGAGATATGGAGGATGTTCCAAATGAGATTGACGACCTTGCCAACAAGATTAAAAAAGTAGGAATGCACAAAGAAGCTAAGGGAAAGGCTGATTCGGAATTAAATAAATTAAGAATGATGTCTCCAATGTCTGCTGAGGCCACTGTTGTTCGTAACTATATAGATTGGTTAATCAGCGTGCCTTGGAAAAAACGTAGCAAAGTTTCAAAAGATATTTTAAAGGCAGAGGAAATTCTTGAAGCAGATCATTATGGCTTAGAGAAAGTTAAGGAGCGTATTTTAGAGTATCTTGCGGTACAGCAACGTGTAAAAAAGATTAAAGGACCCATTTTGTGTCTGGTAGGCCCACCAGGTGTCGGTAAAACATCACTTGGACGTTCAATTGCAAGAGCAACTAACCGAGAATTTGCTCGTATGTCGCTCGGAGGTATTCGTGATGAAGCAGAAATACGTGGCCACCGCCGTACATATATAGGTTCAATGCCAGGGAAAATAATTCAAGGAATGTCAAAGATTGGCAAAAAAAATCCGCTGTTTCTTTTAGATGAAATTGACAAGATGGCAATGGATTTTCGTGGCGATCCGGCTTCTGCATTGCTAGAGGTATTAGACCCGGAGCAAAATAATGTATTCAATGATCATTATCTAGAGGTTGATTATGATTTGTCCGAAGTTATGTTTGTAACGACTGCTAACAGTTTAAATATCCCGCCACCTTTATTAGATCGAATGGAGGTTATTCGATTATCCGGCTATACCGAAGATGAAAAAGTTAATATTGCAAAAAAATATCTTATCGAAAAACAACTCGAGCAGAATGGATTAAAAAAGGATGAGATCTCAATAAGGGATGGCACAATTCGCGATATTATTCGATATTACACACGTGAAGCAGGCGTGCGTAATTTAGATCGTGAAATAGCAAATATATGCAGAAAAATTGTAAAACGAATTTTGCTTAAGCCGTCTGACAAAAAATATATTGTGACTCCGAAGAAATTAGAATCATTACTAGGAGTTAAGAATTATCGCTATGGCATGATGGAGGAAGAAAACAGGATTGGGCAGGTGACAGGCCTTGCTTGGACTGAGGTAGGCGGAGAATTATTAACGATTGAAGCTGCAATTGTGGATGGCAAAGGTAAGATTACACGTACCGGTAAGTTAGGGGAGGTTATGCAAGAATCCATAGAAGCTGCAATGACTGTTGTGAGAAGTCGAAGCGAGCCGTTAGGTATAGACCATGAATTTTATAAGGAACATGATTTTCATATTCACGTTCCCGAAGGTGCAACACCAAAAGATGGCCCAAGCGCTGGTGTGGCGATGTGTACGTCTTTGGTTTCAGCATTATGCGGTATACCCGTGAGATCGAATGTCGCAATGACAGGTGAAATTACCCTTCGGGGCGAAGTATTACCGATCGGAGGATTAAAAGAAAAATTACTTGCGGCGTTACGCGGAGGTTTACAAACAGTATTAATCCCAGATGAGAATAAAAGGGAATTAGTAGAAATACCAAAGAATATTAAACAGAATCTCGATATTCGCCCAGTTAGATGGATCGACGAGGTTTTGGAAATAGCTCTAGAAAAAATGCCAGAACCGAATATTAAGAAAGAATCAAAATCGGATGTCAGCGGCGAAAAAGGCGAAGAAAAAACTGATTCAATTAGACCTCACTAGGGACCATACTTTAGGCAAAGTCTAGATTGCAGAAGAAGAAAAGCCTCAAAAAAAAATCAAATACCATGAAAGCATTGCTTGACGGGGTTTTCAGCAGTTGGTATAAAATCCACAGAAGTGTGCTTATTCTAGAAAAAAAGCAGACGTGATGATACAGAATTATTTTTAATCGATACTCAAACAGACATAACAAATCTATTAATCCAATTGAAGGGGAACAATTATCATGAATAAAGCTGATCTTATCGATGCTGTTGCGGAAGATTCTGGTTTAAAAAAGTCAGAATCAGCAAGAGCATTAGATTCTGCAATTGACAATATTACCAATGCTCTAAAAGGTGGAGACAATGTAACACTTGTCGGGTTTGGAACTTTTACAGTACGTAGACGAGAGGCTCGCATGGGTCGAAATCCAAGGACAGGCGAAGCTATACAGATTAAAGCATCTAATGTTCCCGGGTTTAAGGCTGGAAAAGCACTCAAGGATGCCCTAAACTAGCGCGCCCTTG
>CAJWIE010000039.1 GCA_913041115.1 uncultured Legionellales bacterium
GAGCCTTCACCTCTTCTAAATTTGATTTAAGTTTTTCTAACAAATTATTATTTGGGGCAACCGCAACAACCGGCATATCCTCATCAACAAGTGCAAGTGGCCCATGCTTTAACTCACCGGCTGCATAGGCTTCTGCATGAATATAAGAAATCTCTTTTAATTTTAATGCCCCTTCCATAGCAACAGGTAAAAAACTACCCCGGCCAAGAAATAACGCGTGATGCTTATCCGCAAAATCCTTGGCAATTAATTCAATTTTGTCTTTATGTTCGAGTACCTGGTTAACGCGTGAAGGTAAACTTATAAGCTGCCCGACTAATTTTTCTTCCTCTTTCTCAGTTAGGCCATTATGTTTAGCTATGGCAATAACTAATAAAAACAGGGCGACGAGTTGTGTTGTAAAAGCTTTGGTCGAAGCAACACCTATTTCAATACCTGCGTGTGTCAGAAAAACAAAGTCAGATTCTCTCGTTAACGAACTCTCATCAACGTTACAAATAGTCAATGTACTTAAATAATTTGCATCCTTCGCTGAACGTAACGCTGCCAAAGTATCAGCAGTTTCACCAGACTGTGAGATTGAGATAAACAATGTGCCATCACGTATTACTGACCGTCTGTATCGGAACTCACTCGCTATTTCAACCTGACAGTGTATTTTTGAAATTTTCTCCATCCAATAAGCAGCAATCAAACCAGCATGATAACTCGTACCACAGGCAACAATTTTTATGGATTTTGTTTTAGAAAAAATAGCGTTAGAATTTTCACCAAATTCTGTTGTTATCACTCTATTATTATGAATTCGATTGTTTAATGTTTGAGATATTGCGTCTGATTGAAAAAATATTTCCTTAAGCATGTAATGCCGATAGCCCTCTTTATCTGAAACATCAGCACTTGACTTTGAAATATGAATTTCTCGTTCAACAATTTTTTGATTCTTATCATAAATTGTTAATTTATCGGCTGAAATATCTGCAATATCACCCTCTTCTAAATAAATAAATTTTTGAGTAGCAGGGAGCAATGCAAAAACATCTGAAGCTACGAAATACTCATCAATGCCGACACCTATCACAAGAGGACTTCCCTTTCTTGCTGCAATAAGTCGCTCCGGTTCAGTATTATTAATCACCCCAAGCGCATATGCACCTTCTAGTTTCTTCAAAACCTTGAACATTGCAGCTAATAAATCTGTCTTTGAATCTAATGATTCGAACAGAGCATTAACAATCACCTCTGTGTCAGTATCAGACTGAAATTTAAACCCTGATGATATTTGTTGCTCACGAAGTTTCTTATGATTTTCAATAATACCGTTATGAACCAGTGCTAATTGATCTTTACAAGTATGTGGATGCGCATTATTAATGCTGGGTTTTCCGTGCGTTGCCCATCTAGTGTGAGAAATACCGGTATTTCCTCTTAAGGGGGCGAGTCTGTATTGCGCTTCAAGTTGATCGACTTTTCCCTTGATACGAATTCTTTGTAGTTTTTGATCACCACTGATTACAGCTAGCCCTGCAGAATCGTACCCTCTATACTCAAGCCGCTTTAAACCCTCCAGTAAAATGGGTGTTATATCTCTTTTGGCAACTGCCCCGACAATTCCACACATAATTTAAAATGTTATTCCTTTTTTATGTAAGTATCATAACTAATAAAATGATTTTTTTTATCAATTATAAAATTATTCGAATCAATTTTTGCGTGTAATTGCTGATTCGGTGATAGATGACCTGAAGCTGCTATACTTTCAAACTGTGGCTTTGCATTTTCATTCCCTTGTTGATATGCCGCAAAATACCATACGAAAGCAAGATATGAATCCTTTTTTACTCCTCTGCCATAATTATGCATATCTGCAATATTTCTTTGGGCATCAGGATGTCCGGCTTTTGCGGCCTTTTTATACCACTCATATGCTTTTTCATAGTCTCTTTCGGTACTTAAACCCAAGCTATAATGTATACCTAGATAATTCTGAGCCTCAGTATCGCCATTTTTTGCTAATTTGCGGAATAAAGTGAAAGAAGTTTTGTAATCACCTTTATTAAATGCTTTTTTGGGATTTGTTTCTGTACCACACGCCGATATCTGGATAGATACAATAAAAATTAAAAAACAAAAAACGTTCTTACCAAAAAATATTTTGTGGTCGGGGCGAGAGGATTTGAACCTCCGACCACCTACACCCCATGCAGGTGCGCTACCAGACTGCGCCACGCCCCGATTCATTAATAAATAATGTACTATTTCCAAAGAAAATGATCTCTACAAAAAATTTACGAAGAAAAATAACAGGGAAATGCAAATTAATTACAAAAAAGACAGGCTGTTTAAAATTAACGTCTGAGTATATCTAGGATGTCATCGAGTTCCATTCTTAGTTGCTTTATGATTTGTTGGCTCTGGTTTGAATCTTCCTTTGCGTCCTCGCTAATCAAACGCTGTTTTGCTCCACCAATAGTAAAACCCTGTTCGTATAATAGCCCTCTAATTTGCCTAATTAAGATTACGTCCTGTCTTTGATAATATCGACGATTACCACGACGTTTAAGAGGTTTTAATTGAGTGAATTCCTGCTCCCAATAACGCAAAACATGAGGTTTTACCGCACAAAGATCACTAACTTCACCTATCGTAAAATAGCGCTTACCTGGGATTGTTGGTAATTCGCTGTTATTTGAAGTTTCCAGCATATTTCTCTACTCGTAATTTAAGTTTTTGGCCCGGTCTAAATGTAACAACGCGTCTTGCGCTAATTGGTATTTCTTCACCCGTTTTCGGATTTCTTCCGGGTCTCTGATTCTTATCTCTTAGATCAAAATTTCCAAAACCAGATAACTTAACTTGATGGCCAGACTCAAGGGCTACTCTAATTTCATCAAAAAACAACTCCACAATGTCTTTTACTTCTCGTTTATTGAGTCCGAGCTCTTCGTGAAGCCTCTCGGCAAGATCCGCCTTTGTTAATGCTGCCATTGTCTGTTATTCCCTCAGTCTCGCATTCAGGCGATCTGATAACCCTTTGATCACTATATGCATATTATTATCTACATCTTCGTCCTTAAGGGTGTTACATATAGACTGAAAGGTCAACCCTAAAGCTAGACTTTTTTGCCCTTTTTCAATACCTTCGCCCCGATACAGATCAAATAACTCAAGGTCCACAAGCAAATCGGGAGCGTCTTTTTTAATTGATTCTAGGACTGCCTCAAATTTTATTGTGCTATCAACTACTATAGATATATCGCGCCTGATTGTTGGAAATTTTGATATTTTTTTATATTTTATTGCTTTTTTTCCGACTAATGACTCAATATTAAAATCAAACACAAAAACATTCTTTACAAATTCTAAATTTGAACAAATGTTAGGGTGTAATTGTCCAAAGTAACCAGTTTTAATATCGTCAATATAAATATCTGTCCTTTGACCGGGATGCAAAGCCTCGTTATCCCCTTTAACCAGTTTTACTCGATCGTCCTCAACTATTCCGCTCAGTAACACTTCTACATCACATTTTATATCATAGAAGTCAGATGATAAATCTTTTTTATCCCATTGTTTTTCATATATATTTCCATAAATTATACCTCCGATATGACAATCCTGTTTTATCATCTTGTTTCCACTAAAAACTAACCCGACCTCAAAAAACCTAACTCTTTCTCTCTGCCGTTTAACATTACGCTGTAATGATAAAATTAACCCCGGCAAAAGACTGGTACGCATCTCGGATAATTCAGGTGCGATTGGATTTATAAGTGAAAGCGAAACATCATCTTTATTTAATAAACGATGTATATTTGGATCAACAAAACTATATGTAATAACCTCTTGGTAATCGCGGTTAATTAAAATTTCGCGAAGCTTATTTACTTTCAGCTGATTATTTTGATTTGATTTAATCACCAATTCAGCAGTTGGAACTTGGGAAGGAATTGAGTCGTAACCATAAATTCTAGCTAGTTCCTCTATAAGGTCAGCCTCAATATTAATATCGAATCGATAAGATGGGGGAGTAATAACCCAATTGTCTCCGGTGCGTTTACAAACCATACCAAGTTTAACGAATACATCATCTATAAATTTTTCATTTAAATCGACACCAAGGATACGATTTATTTGAGATTTTCTTAGTAAAATTTCTTGGTTTTTTGGGACCGTTTTTTTATTCTTTTTTTCAGCAATTGGGCCAACCTGACCTCCGCAGATTTCTAATATAAGTTGTGTAGCACGTTCCATCGCAATTCCCTGGATTTCTGGGTCTACGCCTCGCTCAAAACGATGTGATGAATCAGTATTTAGACCATACTGACGAGCCTGCCCTAAAATAGCCTCGGGTTTAAAAAACGCACTTTCCAGTAATATATTATCTGTTTTATTCGTAACAGCGCTATCAAATCCCCCCATTAGACCTGCCATCGCCAACGGCCCAGATTCGTCTGCTATCAATAAAGTTCCTGGATTAATTTTAACTTCTGTCTCATCGAGAAGTTTTAATTTCTCACCCTTAGTTGGAAATCGAATTTCAATGCCGCCATTTAATCGATCATTATCAAATGCATGCAAGGGCTGTCCGAGCTCAAGCATAACGAAATTAACAACATCAACGACCACATTAACACTGCGTAAACCTGAGCATCGTAACTTTTCAGACAACCACAATGGACTCTTAACTGAGTTATCAATATTTTCGATAATTCGACAAAGATATCTAGGGCATTCTGACTTTGCTAATATTTTGACAGCACGAGTTTTTTTTGTAGTTATTTCCGTACTTTCAATTTTAAAATTCTTCGTATCTATTTTATTTGCAGTTGCAACTTCCCTGGCGATACCATAAATACTTAAACAATCTCCACGATTCGGAGTAAGTGATACTTCGACAATATTGTCATCAATATCCAGAATATCTTTTAAGGATTTACCAACTGGTTCATCTTTAGATAATTCAATAATTCCATCACTATTTTCACCGAAACCAATTTCACTTGCAGAACAAAGCATTCCGTGTGACTCAATACCTTTGAGTTTAACGCTTTTTAATTTTGGTTTATCTGGTAATTGCGCACCAACTTTAGCTAAAATAGTACGCATTCCGGGCATAACATTTGGCGCGCCACAAATAATTGTTAAATAATCTTTTTCTCCACAATCAACATCACAAATATGTAATTTATCTGCATTTGGGTGTTTTTTTACTGTTTTAACTTCAGCAACAAATAATCCGTCAAAATCAACATACGCCTTTGTCGTTCCATCAACTTCCAGTCCAGACATTGTTAATTGATTAAGTAATCCTTCGGTATTTACTGATGGATTCACAATTTCTCTCAACCATTTTTCACTAAATTTCATTATTTTTATTTTCCATATTTAAATAATTATTGAAATTGGTTAAGAAACTGTAAATCATTATCAAAAAATAATCTTAAATCATCCACGCCGTAATAAAGCATAGCCAAACGCTCAACCCCCATTCCAAACGCAAGACCGGTATATTTTTCTGGATCAATACCAACATTTTTTAAAACATTGGGATGTACCATGCCACAACCTAATATTTCCAACCATCCATGTTTTCCTTCAATATCAACTTCAGCAGATGGTTCCGTAAAAGGAAAATATGATGGACGAAAACGTGTTTTTAGTTCTTTTTCAAAAAATATTTCGAGAAAATTAATTAGTAGGCCTTTCAGTTCAGAAAAAGTAACTAATTCATCAACAACAAGTCCTTCCACTTGATGAAACATCGGTGTATGTGTCATATCAGAATCACATCTATATACGCGGCCAGGTGCGATAAAACGGAATGGTGGGCTATCATTTTGCATAACTCTTATTTGAACAGATGAAGTGTGAGTCCTTAATAATCGCCCATCCTCAAAATAGAAAGTATCATGCATTGCCCGTGCCGGATGATATTTTGGGATATTTAATGCTTCGAAATTATGATATTCATCTTCTACTTCAGGTCCGTCAACAATTTCAAAGCCAATTTGCTGAAATAATGATTCAATCCGCTGAGTTATTAATGTGATTGGATGTAATCCGGCGCGTTCTATTCCTCTGCCCGGTAACGAAACATCAATATGTCCCTTTTCAATAATATCCTCCAATTTCTTATCTTCAAAAGTTTTTTTTCTTAATTCTATTGCATCTTGAATCTTAGTTTTTACATCATTTATGATTTGTCCAGCCTTAGGTCTTTCTTCAGTTGGTAATTTACCAAGTATTTTTAATTTCTCAGTCAATCGACCTTTCTTCCCAAGATAATCAACTCTAATCTGTTCTAATTGCCTTAGGTCAGATGCAGAATTTATTTCTGATAATGCCTGAGTTTTCAGTTTTTTAATTTCTTCCACTTTTTTTACCTAACTAAATAAGAAAAAAACAATGTATATTTTTTATTATCATTTTCAATAAATTATACAATAAAAATCATAAAAAAGTCTTTCCTGCATAAATTTCCACAGGTAAAAAAAAGAGCCTTTTAAAAGGCTCTTTTTTTGCAATATTTGATTTTGAGTAGCAGTTAATTGCTCGAATAAGACTTGGCGTGTTTAACCAATAAAGCAAAAGCCTCCTTATTGAATACAGCGAGATCAGCTAATATCTTTCGGTCAATTACAATTGATGCTTTATTTAATCCATCAATAAAACGACTATAAGAGACCCCATTTGCACGAGCCGCTGCATTTATCCTTGCAATCCAAAGCGCTCTAAACTGTCTCTTTCGTTGCCTACGGTCTCGATACGCATACTGACCTGCCTTGGTTACTGCTTGGGTTGCAACACGGAAAACGTTCTTTCTCCTACCGCTATATCCTTTGGCTTGTTCTATGATTTTTTTATGTTTAGCGTGAGCCGTAACTCCGCGCTTTACTCTAGACATTTCTTTAAGACCTCACTATAAATATGGAACCATTCGGGCAATTGCCTTTTGGTCACTGTCATGAATTGCAATTGTTGCGCGTAATTGACGTTTACGCTTAGCACTTTTCTTGGTTAGTATATGGCTTCGATGTGATTGGCGATGTTTAAATTTTCCTGAACCATTTCGGGAAAAACGCTTCGCTGCACCACGATTTGTTTTCATCTTTGGCATTATATAACTCCGCTCATATAAAAATTTAAAATATTACTTCTTAGGTGCATATATCATCACCATCTGCCTGCCTTCTAATTTTGGAAGTTGCTCAACAACACCATAATCATCAAGATCACCCTGAATTCTTTCTAACATTCTACTGCCATACTCTTGATGAGCCATTTCTCTGCCACGAAACCTAAGTGTTACTTTAACCTTATCTCCATTAGTCAAAAATTTTATCAGATTTTGTAATTTTACCTGGTAATCATTTTCTTCTGTGCTTGGTCTAAACTTAATTTCTTTAACATGAACTTGTTTTTGTTTCTTCTTTGCAGCATGTTTTTTCTTATTTTGTTCAAACGCATACTTACCGTAATCCATAATACGGCAAACCGGGGGATCAGCGTTGGGAACTATTTCAACTAAATCTAATTCAGAATCATCGGAAAGCTGTTGTGCTTCGGTAATTGAAACCACACCCACTTGTTCGCCCTCAGCATCTATAAGTCTTACCTCTGGTGAGGTGATATTTTCATTAAGGCGTGTTTGTTTATCCAAACTGATGAATCATTCCTCCGATTTAACGCTACCTAGAAGCTTTACATCTTCCTTCAAACGTTTGATAAAATTATTAACTGTCATCGAACCCAAATCTTCGCCGTCTCTTGTTCGAATGGTCACAGTACTCTCTTTTTGTTCACGCGGACCCAAAATAACCAGATACGGTATGCGCTGCATAGCGTGGTCGCGAATTTTAAGCCCGATCGTTTCATTTCTCAAGTCATGTTCAACCCTAAAATCTTTGTTTTTCAGTAAATTTGACACTTTTTTTGCATATTCAACCTGATTCTCGGTTATCGAAATAACAACCGCCTGTACTGGCGCTAACCAAACTGGGTATGAGCCAGCATAATTTTCAATCAATATACCAATAAATCTCTCCATTGAACCCACTACGGCGCGATGCAACATAACCGGAGCTTTTTTAGAGCTATCTTCCGCAATATAACTCGCCCCAAGTAAGTCAGGCATTGAAAAATCGACCTGAATTGTTCCACACTGCCATACCCTGCCAATACAATCTTTTAAAGAAAACTCAATCTTTGGACCATAAAATGCACCCTCACCTGGCTGTATTTCACACTCCAATTTATTTTTTTCTATCGCCAGCTCAAGCGCTCTCTCAGCTTTATCCCATACTTCATCAGTTCCAACACGATTATCTGGACGAGTAGAAAATGTAATAATTATTTCGTCAAAACCAAAATCATGATACACCTCAAATAACATTGAAATAAAATTAGACACTTCATCCTGAATCTGATCTTCTGTGCAAAAAATATGAGCGTCATCTTGGGTAAAACTCCTTGCTCGCATCAAACCATGCAAAGTACCTGAAGCCTCATTTCGATGACAAGAACCAAACTCAGCGAGCCTTATAGGTAATTCTCTGTAACTCTTCAAACCTTGATTAAATACCTGCACATGGCACGGACAATTCATTGGCTTTATAGCATAATTTCTGTTTTCCGAATTTGTTGTAAACATATCCTCCCTAAATTTATCCCAATGCCCTGAACGTTCCCATAAACTCACATCGACAACTTGAGGAGTATTAATTTCTTCGTAACCATGATGATTCATTTTTTCGCTAATGTATTTCTCAATAACTTTATAAATTGCCCACCCCTTTTGATGCCAAAATACCATGCCTGGAGCTTCTTCTTGAAAATGAAATAAATCTTGTTTCTTTGCTAATTTACGATGATCTCGTTTCTCTGCTTCTTCAAGTCGTTTTAGGTATAACTCCAAAGATTTTTTATTATGCCAAGCTGTACCATATATCCTCTGAAGCATTACATTTTTTGAGTCGCCACGCCAATAAGCACCGGCCAATTTTGTTAATTTGAAATACCTAAGATGGCAGGTATTTGGAACATGAGGTCCTCGACACATGTCCGTATATTCTTCGTGGTAATAAAGCTTAATGATCTCATTATCTGAAATTTCATTAATAATCTCTTGCTTATAGGGCTCATCTCTTTTGATAAAGGTCTGTATAGCTTTCTCATGCGAAACTACTTCACGAACAACATCATAATCCTTTTTAATGAGTTCATTCATTCGAGCTTCAATCGCTTGAACATCATCTGGAGTAAGGGGTTTTTCTGTATCTACATCGTAATAAAATCCATCTTCAATGACTGGCCCGATGGCCATTTTGGCATCTGGAAATAATTGTTTAACCGCATGCCCCATAAGATGAGCAAAAGAGTGACGAATGATCTCAATACCTTCCGGATCCTTATTAGTAATAATGCGTAAACGGACATCATATTCAATCACCTCGCAGGCATCATGCAATTCATCATCAATATATCCTGCGATGGTTGCCTTTCCTAATCCTGGGCCAATATCCTGCGCAACCTGCATGATTGTTAATGGCTCTTTGTATTCGCGTTGAGTATTATCCGGTAATGTAATCGTGGGCATATCTACTCCTTTTTAATCAGTGGTGGCCCTTACAACAGGTCACGTGCTTAAAGGACCGCCAAAATAGAGGCTAATTTGTCCAATACAAATAAGTTGGTAGGCACGGTCGGATTCGAACCGACGACCCCTAGCATGTCGAGCTAGTGCTCTAACCAGCTGAGCTACGCGCCTATGAAAGCAAAGTAGCATACAAAATTGCGTAACTAAAATACATGAAAAAATACTAAATTAACTATTGTCCACTAATTCTCTGAAAGTTTTATATCTTCTTGAACCATCTCACTAACTAAATCTTCAAAAGAAATTGCGCATTCCCAGTCAAGTTCTTTTTTCGCTTTTGATGGGTCACCCAAAAGAGTATCAACTTCTGTTGGACGATAATATCGCGGGTCAATTTTCACAACAACTTCACTAGAAGCTCTATCAATACCTTGCTCGTTTATTCCGTTACCCTGCCAATCAATAGATCGTCCTACATTTTTAAATGCAAGCTCAACAAATTCACGAACAGAATGATTTTCCCCCGTAGCAAGAACATAATCTCCGGGTAAATCTTGCTGCAAAATTAACCACATACCTTTCACAAAATCTTTCGCATGCCCCCAATCACGTTTTGCATCTAAATTACCCAGATAAAGAGTTTTTTCTTTTCCTGTATGGATGGCTGCAACAGCTCTGCTTATTTTTCTTGTAACAAATGTCTCTCCTCTTACCGGACTTTCATGATTAAATAAAATGCCATTGGCAGCATATATCCCATATGCCTCCCTATAATTTATAGCAACCCAGTAAGCATAGAGTTTGGCTACAGCATAGGGTGAGCGTGGATAAAAAGGTGTATTCTCATTTTGAGGTATTGACTGAACTTTTCCAAACATTTCAGAAGTTCCTGCTTGATAAAATTTAGTCTTTTTTTCTAATTTATGAAATCTAATAGCTTCTAATATTCTTAAAGTTCCTAGTGCATCTGTATTAGCCGTATATTCAGGAGTATCAAAACTTTTACCGACATGACTTTGAGCCGCCAGATTGTAAATCTCATCCGGCTTGGTTTCTGCTATCAGGCGCGTCAGCGCACCTCCATCCAACAAATCGCCATAATGAAGTTTGAGGCGGCCATCTTCAATGTTATCCGTGAAACTACGCAAATTTTGTGTATCATCATGGGCATTCGGCTGAGTCAGGCCATCCACATAATAGCCTTTTTCAAGCAATAATTGCGTCAGGTAAACGCCGTCTTGCCCTGTTATACCGGTTATCAAGGCACGTTTTGATGCCATTCTTAAACCTTTCCGTTGCTACAGAAAGTGAATAGCATAAAAACCAGAACTTAAAAAGTTTTAGAGCGCGCTAGACATATCCATTTCAGCAGATGGCCCTGAGAATCCCCAAGGTGATGCGTTAGAGGAAAAATCCGCGCCTATGTTCGACACAGG
>CAJWIE010000040.1 GCA_913041115.1 uncultured Legionellales bacterium
CAACCAGGCCGTGCCCATCAGTGGTCCGATCAACTCGCTTGTCGTGAATAACCAGGAGCTCACCGCCAACAAAATAAACGTCCAGTTCGAGCCAGTCGCAGCCGAGGTCCATGGCGTGCTGGAAGGAGGGCAGGGTATTTTCCGGGGAATGGCCTTTTGCGCCCCGGTGACCAATGCAGAGTACTGATGGCATCAGGAGTCTCGAATCTTCAATGTGAATACTATACCCCTGGTGTTCTAGGAATCGCGAACTCTAGCCCGTACAATCCGTGCATGAGTTATCAGGTTCTCGCAAGGAAGTATAGGCCGGCGGTTTTCAAAGAGCTTGAAGGTCAGGAACACGTTCTGCAGGCGCTGATTAATGCGCTTGATAACGAACGTCTGCATCATGCCTATCTGTTCACAGGGACGCGCGGAGTTGGCAAAACAACTATCGCCAGGATTCTAGCGCGATGTCTCAATTGTGAAACAGGTATCACCTCAAAGCCCTGCGGTGTCTGCAGCACCTGTGTCGAGATATCCGAGGGCCGGAGTATTGACCTGATAGAGGTCGATGCAGCATCTCGCACCGGCGTCGATGACATGCGAGAGCTGCTAGATAACGTTCAGTACATGCCGAGCGTCAGTCGCTTCAAGATTTATCTGATTGACGAGGTGCACATGCTGTCGCGCAGCAGTTTCAATGCGATGTTGAAAACGCTGGAAGAGCCTCCGGAGCATGTCAAGTTTCTGTTCGCTACGACGGACCCCAAAAAGCTTCCGATTACTGTTTTGTCTCGCTGCCTGCAGTTCAATTTGAAGAACCTGTCACCGGAGCAGATTGTCAAATACCTGGCTGCTGTCCTAGACCTGGAAGCTATCGCCTACGATGAGTCTGCGCTTTGGCAGCTCGGCCTTGCTGCAGACGGCAGCATGCGTGATGCCTTAAGTCTGACGGATCAGGCGATTTCCTTCGGCAGCAGCGAAGTACGGGAAGAGCCCGTCGGCGAGATGCTGGGCAGCATTGACGCGAAGCTGGTCTTTCAACTGCTGGCGGATATCACATCGGCTAATGGGCAGCGTTTGCTCGAGACAGTGGCTCAGCTTTCTGATTTTGCACCGGACTATGCGGCCCTGCTGGATGACATCCTGGCTGCGTTACATCGAATAGCCATAGCCCAGGCCGTACCTGGGGCTGTTGATAATTCACAAGGTGATGAACAACAGGTTTTGCAGGCCGCAGAGCGTATCCCCTCAGAGCAGGTACAGTTGTTCTACCAGATTGCATTAATCGGCAAACGTGATCTCCCCCTTGCTCCGGATCAACAAAGCGGATTTGAAATGGTCTTGCTTCGAATGCTGGTATTCAGTCCGGACCCACTGCCGGAGGCATTGAGCCATACCCCTCCAGCTGGAGCTGGGGCAAAACCCAAAGGTGCGCCCAGGGAAGTAAAAAGGACTGAAAAAAAAGCTCCTGTTAAAGAGAAGAAAGCACAAAAAAACAAAGAGATAATTGCCGAATCAGAGGGAAAAAATCTGACAATGATTTTTTTGTTCGAGAAATCATAATAACAATTATGCAAGTTTTATAAATTACCTAGTATCATGAAGCTCTGCTTGGTATTCTAATGTTTATCTACAAAAATAAAACTTGTAATTTAACTATATTTTTTCTGATTACATTAAAATTTCATGATTCGATTATTATCTTACATTGGTCTGCTGATTGGTATCTTAATATTAACCTTGCTTATTTTCTGGCAAGGTTTTACTGAGATATTTGGACTCTTATTTGAATCTGGTTTTTCACTGCTTTTTTTACCTATTGTATGGATGCCGAGTCTAATTGTTGCTGTAATTTCCTGGTATCAACTTTTTCCAAATAAGATTGTGCCGCAATTTAAAGAATTATTCTTAGCGTTATGGGTTGGAAGAGCTATCAATACTATATTGCCGGTAGCAACTATAGGTGGTGAAATTGCAAAGGCTCGGCTACTTATATTTTGGGGAAGACCTGCAATTACTGTCAGCGCATCTGTACTGGTTGATAAAACTGTTCAGGCACTTGCGCTTATTCCTTGGGCAATAATTGGGATTTCTCTATTAATTTATCTAGCGGTGGATAACAAACTAGCGATGCTATTAATGTTAGGCACACTAATATTAGGACTTGGTATTGCCGGATTTATCTTTTTTCAACGAACTGGGATATTTAGTCTTTTTGCAAACATTATCGGTAAATTTCATACTGCTGATAGTTGGGACGAAATTACGCTAAAAGCAAGCGATGTTGATAAATCTGTAAATGAAATCTACGGTAATAAAAAAAAATTTATTGTCTCAATTTTATGGAGAACATTGGGTTTAATTTTGCAAACTTCTGAAGTATGGCTGGCATGTTATTTACTCGGTCACCCAATTAATCTTATTGAAGCAATAATGTTAAAAAGTCTCACCTCAATCATTACAGATCTTGCCTTTATCATCCCAAATGGATATGGCGTCCAAGAAGGGGGTTATCTGGTGCTAGGAGTACTGATAGGTCTGACACCCGAATTTTCACTTGCTCTCTCATTAGCTACTCGAATTCGAGAGTTAATCATTGATATCCCTGGATTGCTGTATTGGCAACATATTGAAGTTAAATATTTTCGCAGAAAATAAATAAAAAATGAGTGGGTATTTATGCCCCCTGATAAACCTAATTTTCTGCATTTGCATTGAATGACTAAAATCCATTATTATGAGAGCAGGAATCGTGGGTAGCAAAAGAGATTAGCTCTGGCTTCTTTTGCGCATATAACTAAGAATATCCTTCCAGCCCACTATTTTAGATTTTTTCCATGAGGCTTATTAAATTAGGAAATAAGGGCTGAAAAAATGCAAATTGATTTTATTAATATAACTTTGATCGTAACTACATTTTTATGGCTTTTCTCTCTCGGATATCTTTGTTTCGCTTTTATTGCACTTGAACTCTTCAAATACAGAAAAAATAAAAAAGTTTTTTCTAGTAACTTTTGTCCGCCCATTACAATTTTAAAACCAATATATGGTCTTGACCCTGATATGTTGGATTGTCTTCGCAGTTTTTGCCAGCAAGATTACCCTCGCTACCAGGTTATATTTGGGTTACAAGATAAAAATGACCCTGCTATCCCTCTTGTTAAACAAGTTATAAAAGAATTTAGTGATAATGATACAAGTTTTATTATCAATACTGAGCTCCATGGAACAAATCATAAAGTATCAAATTTAATTAATATGAGTCCTAATATAAAGTATGAGTATATTCTTATTGCTGATAGTGATATGCGTGTTTCTAAGAAATACCTATCTCAGGTAGTAGAACCATTTAGTAATGAGAAAGTTGGAGTCATTACCTGTCTCTATAACGGCAAACCAAAAGGAAAAATTACCTCAAGACTTAATGCAATGTTCATTAATACCTGGTTTTTGCCCTCAGTGTTAATCTCTCATATGTTACAGCCAATGAGATATTGTTTAGGTGCAACGATGATTGTTAAACGTAGTATTTTAAATAGAATTGGCGGATTTGAATCATTATCAAATCACCTTGCTGATGATTACATATTAGGAAAATTAATTTCTAGCCTTGGTTATAAAATACATCTTTCAAATTATATTGTTGAGAATATAGTCGAAGAAACCTCATTTAAAAATTTAACGCTGCATGAGTTACGATGGGCTAGGACGCTAAGACGAGTTGAGCCGATTGGTTATGCGCTAACATTCTTAACGGATAGTTTAGTATTAGGTATTATTTTAGGTGTTACATTGTATGTAATAACGGGTGGCTTAATATTATTACTTGTACCTGCGTTTCTAACATTGGTATTACGTATAATTTTACATAATAGCTCAAACGAAATAACAAAATCAGGAAATATTACTGAAATCTTGTTAATACCGCTGAGGGATATATTATCTTTTTTTATTAGGGTAATTAGTTATACAGGAAATTCGGTTAAGTGGCGCGATAATATGTTTTCTGTTGACCATTTGGGTCTGATGCATGAAAAACAAGTTATAAACTCACATAATATTAATGAAACAGAGAAAATTTCTGAGTCATTAACATAGTTAAGATCGTTCCAATGCTTAAAACATTATTTCTTAATCCACCTTCTTATAACGGATATGATGGCGGCGCAGGTTCACGTTATCAATGTACTCGGGAGGTAAAGTCATTCTGGTACCCAACATGGCTTGCTCAACTTGCTGCGTTAGTTGAAGATAGTCGATTAATAGATGCGCCTGCTCGTGGTTTAACTTTAGAAAAAATTCTGCCTCTGTCAAAAGAATATGAATTTCTTGTTATATATACAAGTACCCCGTCATTCCCCAATGATGTAAAAATAGCAGAAGCATTTAAACGTGCAAATAAAAACTTAGTTATTGGTTTTTGTGGACCGCATGTTGCTATTAATCCTGACCATTCAATTTTGGCTTCTGATGCAATTGACTTTGTTGCAGGAAATGAATTTGATTTTACAATTAAAGAAATAGCCGAAGGTAATGCGCTTGAAAATATTGACGGATTGACTTATAAAAAAAATGGTAGACCAGTTCATAATAAACCACGTTCAATGATAGAAAATATGGATATTCTTCCATGGGTAACTAAAGTCTACAAAGATCATCTTGTCACAACAGACTATTACAATGGTTATATGTTACATCCATATATGTCATTTTATACTGGTCGTGGTTGTAAATCTCGTTGCTCTTTTTGTTTATGGCCGCAAACAATATCAGGGCATAATTATCGTACACGTTCTGTTAAAAATATTGTCGCTGAAGTTTTATGGGCTAAAGATAATTTCCCAGAAATTAAAGAATTCTTTTTTGACGATGATACGCTAACAGATAATATCCCTCATGTTGAAGCTTTGGCTCAAGAAATCGGGAAGCTTGGTATTACTTGGTCATGTAATGCTAAAGCAAACGTTCCCTATGAAACTTTAAAAATTATGAAGGATAACGGGCTTCGTTTATTACTTGTCGGTTATGAGTCAGGGAATCAAAAAATACTAGTCAACATAAAAAAAGGGATTCGTCTTGATATAGCACGTCAATTCACCCGTGACTGTCATAAACTTGGGATTCTTATTCACGGAACTTTTATTGTTGGTCTCCCTGGTGAAACACATGAGACTATAGAAGAGACTATAAATTATGCACAAGAATTAAATCCTCAAACTATTCAGGTATCGCTACCTGCTGCCTATCCTGGTACGCTTTTATACAAACAAGCAACTGATAACGGTTGGTTGATCGCTAATGAAAATTTAGTTGGGAATAATGGTATGCAACACTCGATACTTAGCTATCCTCACCTCTCTAGTAAAGAAATTTTTGAAGCAGTTGACAATTTTTACAAACGTTTCTACTTTCGCCCTAAGAAAATAGCTATATTATTTTTTGAGATGTGCGGAGATTGGGAAATAATGAAACGTCGGCTTCGAGAAGGTATTGAATTCTTTAAATTCTTATTTGGACGGGAGAATCCAATCTGAAAAAGCTTATCGTTACAGGTGACGACTTTGGTTCTTCTATTCCAATAAACGATGCCATAATAAAATCTTTTACAAAAGGTATTCTCACTACAACGAGTTTAATGATTACCGCACCTGCTGTTGAGCATGCTATAAAAAGTGCAAGAAATCTCCCGGAATTGAATATAGGCCTACATCTAGTGCTAAGTAATGGGAAGGCAAAATTATCTCATTCAAAAATTCCAAAACTGGTAAACAAAATTGGTGAATTTCAAACTAGTGAATTCTACAGTGGTATAAAATACTTTTTTGATATAAAAGCAAGGGAGCAATTGAAAAAAGAAATTCGCGCACAGTTTGAAGCATTCAAAGAAACGGGTCTTAGACTAGATCATGTTAATGCGCATAATCATATGCATTTACATCCAACTATATTTAATTTAATTATTGAAATAGGTCGTGACTATAATCTAACAGCAATCAGAATTCCAAATGAACCGCCACTAAATTCTATTACAAAAAATAAGAAAGAATTTATAATAAGATATCTAAGATGGGTGTTTTTTATGCTGTTTACATCGCCTATGAAAAAAAAATGTATAAAAAATAATATTAGTTTTAATGATATTATCTTTGGTTTTAATGATAGTGGTCACATGGATATTGAGAAATTAGTACGCATTATTCCTCACATCAGTAATGGTATTACTGAAATCTATACTCATCCATCCACAGAAAATAATTATGACAATAACTCGGGATTAAATAATTATGATTTTGAAAAAGAATTTAATGCATTAATAAATGCTCGCACAAAAAGAGTAATTGATAAATTCAATATTAAGCTATCTAGTTTTAATACATAAAAATGATTGGCGACTCTTGGACACATAAAATTGCCCGTATTTGTATTTTACCGTTTGTAAATACCTCCGTTTCTCCTAATCATATAACACTAGTACGCCTTATAACGGGATTAATTGCTTGTGCTGCTTTTGCATTAAAAATAAATATTTTAGGTGGTATTTTTTGGCTTATATCAACTTTTTTAGACCGAGCTGATGGAGAGCTAGCAAGAGTTTCGGGTAAAACTACTGAATGGGGTCACAAATTTGATTACTACTCCGATACTTTCATTACAGCACTTTTCTTTATATCAATAGGAATTAACCTGCATGGTGAATTACCCAATTACTGGTCAATAATTATGGGTATATGTGCTGCGCTTGGCGTTATTTTTACAGAGATTTATGCTGAAATTATTGATCAGAAAAAACAAGCTACTGGTGAAAAAGCCTACCCAGGAATAATGGGTTTTGATTTTGATGATATCCTGTATCTTTTCGCACCAATTGTATGGTTAAACTTTCATTTACCGTTTCTTATTGGAACATCAGTAGGTGCGCCTGCTTTTGCGATTTTTACATGGTACTCTTCAAAAAAAATATCATAATGATCTTCGAATTGAAATGAATAATTAATTCTTACGTAATAATATTACAGCATAGTCAATTCCAGAATTTAGTGTAATTGGGTTCGATAGATCATAATATTCATTATAAACATTTATAATCTCAAGCTCAGGGACATTCCTTAATATTTTCTTCAATTGAAATAAAGTATATGTTCTTAACTGATAAATAGAAGTAAATGTATTATTTTGATTATTAGTTTTTATTTTTAGTTCCACCCTTAATGTTTCTCGTCTTTTATCTTTATCTAATTTTACCATCGACATTATTGTTTTAACTGTCAACCGACCTCTCTTTGCTGTCCATCGAGTTACCTTATCTATCTTCTTGTCTTTAGGAATTAAATGGAGCCCAAGAACATAAATACCATGCTTTTTTAATGCATTCTTTGCAGTAATTAAATGTTGTTTTGCATCATTTTCTTTCAGAAGATGTCTAAACGTATCAACAGTACAATAAATTCCATCATATTTTTTATGTATTCTAAAATTAATCATATTGTCATAAAAAATATTTGCATGAATTTTTCTTCTATTAAGTTTCTGTTTTAAATATAACAGTGCATTTTTGTTTAAATCAAAGCCTGAACAATCAAAACCCTCCTGTATAAGCGGGATCATTAATCGTCCTGTTCCGCAAGCAGGTTCTAGTAATTTCGGTTTAGGTGAATTGGAATACTTTTTGAAAATTTTCTTAAGAAAAACTAACTCATCTCTCATATCATAGGAAAACGAAACATCATAATAAGTTGGAAAATCGTACCAATTGTGCATTAATTTGTATCTATATAAAATAGGTTGGCAGTGTATTCACTTATTTATTTTTATATAAATTTCTTTTATTGCGAAATAAATATGTCTATGTTATTCGCGCATGTAGTTAATGCCGTTTTATAATTTCTAAATTCCATTAGATCAAAGCAATGCCATTTTTTATTTTCAAAATTTGAAACTACAACATTTGCACTTTCTTTCTTATTCAGTGGCACACTAAAACGATCGAGGCCATAAGATACACCTAGACCTATTGCTTTTATAAATGATTCTTTTCTAACCCATCCAAGATAAAAGGCGTCTTGCTGTTTATTTTTAGCTAACTTTAGCAATTCATTCCTCTCATCATCGCTAAAAAAACGATTAGATAATGCCTCAATATCTATCTCAGGTTTGATTTTTTGGATATCGATACCAACTTTATTATCGAGTGTTATTGCGATTAGACCATATAACCCAGAGTGTGAAATATTAAACTCAATTGTATAATTATTATATTTCTCGTTAATAAATGGTTTTCCATGTTGATTATATAAGAGTTCAATCTGATATGGTTCTTTCTCTAAAGTATTTGCAAGTATTTTTTTTATAATTCCTCTTGCGATAATGAACTGATGTTCTTTTTCTGATGATTTCATTTTACCAGCTCTTTCAATTTCATTATTTGATAAAAGTTCTATAAAATCATTAGAATCAAATAAATTAAAATTTATTAAAAAAACGTAGATACGATCGGTGGAAAGAGTTAATTTATTATTATAAAAGTGAGCAATCTCATTTATTCTATTTTTCATATTTAATTATTAAGTCTAAAATACACTTTGCCTAATTTAGATACATATATTAATGTGTAAAAGCAAGTCCTTTTATAAAGGGAATAATTTAGTTCTTATGAAATCAAAGAAAGAGTTTAACACAAATCTTGATGATCTTAGTTATCAAAATGAGATACTACGGCATGTGTCTCGTACATTCGCTTTGACAATTCCAGAATTACCTCATGCTCTGAGAATTGTAATATCAAATGCCTACCTTCTTTGCCGTATTGCGGACACTATTGAAGACGATAAGTCTATGTCTATAGAAAAAAAGAAAGAATATTCAAACCTATTTATTGATGTTGTAAAAAAGAATAAAGATGCGGATTTGTTTGCTGAAAAATTATTTACCTTACTATCCCCTGAAGCGACTGATGCTGAACATAATTTGATAGCTAACACAAAAAAAATTATTCGAATTACTCATAGCTTCAATAGTCGTCAGAGAAAAGCACTTGAAAGATGCGTCAGTATAATGTGCAAAGGTATGTCAAAGTACCAGGATTTAGAGACATTAAATGGTTTAAAAGACATAGATGATATGAATGAATACTGTTACTACGTTGCTGGGGTTGTTGGTGAGATGCTGACTGAACTATTTTGCGATTATTCATCAGAAATTGATGTACATCAAAATGAACTAATGAAATTAGCAATCTCATTTGGTCAAGGATTACAAATGACTAATATATTGAAAGATATTTGGGATGATCATGAAAGAGGGGCGTGTTGGTTACCAAGCGATCACTTCAGAAAACATGGTATTGATATAAAACAAAAATCACCTGGGAAAAATAAATCTGGTTTTGAAGATGCGCTAACCGAATTACTAGGTATTGCCCATGTTCATTTAAAAAATGCATTACGATATACATTATTAATTCCAAAAAAAGAAAAAGGTTTGCGTAAATTTTGTCTATGGGCAATCGGGATGGCTATATTAACACTAGAAAAAATTAGAAAAAAACCAAACTTCACTAGTGGAAGGCAAGTAAAAATCAGTCATCGTGATGTTAAAATAACTATTCTAATAACAAGCCTCTTTGTCAAAAATAATAATATATTAAGATGTCTTTTTAAGTACTGTGGACGTCATTTGCCTAGTATGAATATTCATGAGAGACTCTAGGAATGGGCTTTAAACAAGTTATTAAATAATTAATTAAATAAGAAATGACGCTAGAAACTCAAAATGACAATCTCCTTAATCAATTTAATATTGATTCTATTTCTAAAAACTTAGCATCAAATCTAGATGCTGTAATTAAATCAGCAAAAAACAAACTTCTCGAACAACAACATGAAAATGGTCACTGGGTCTATGAACTTGAAGCTGATTGCACAATTCCCGCCGAATACATTTTAATGAATCACTTTACAGGAGAGATTGATAATAAGACTGAGGAAAAAATAGCTGAATATTTACGTGATCAACAAAATGAAGAAGGTGGTTGGTCTCTCTACACAAATGGTAATTTTGATTTAAGTTGTTCAGTTAAAGCATATTTTGCTTTGAAATTAGCTGGAGATGACCAACATGATGAACATATGGTTCGTGCAAAAACAATGATATTGAACCATGGTGGCGCCGCACATTGCAATGTATTTACTCGCATAACAATGGCGCTCTTTGGGCAAGTACCATGGAGAGCTACCCCTTTTATACCAGCAGAAGTAATAATCTTACCGAAATGGTTTCCATTTCATATTGATAAGGTATCTTACTGGTCTCGAACAGTTATGGTGCCGCTATTTATTCTGTGCACCTTGAAACCAACTGCTGTAAATTCACGTGGTATTGACATAAGAGAACTCTTCATCACTCCGCCAGAAGATGAAGTGAACTATTTTAAAGTCAACACACCATTAAAACGTGCATTTCTGTTGCTAGATCATTTAGGTAGAATTATAGAAAAATTAGTACCCGAATTTGTTCGTCGATACTCCATACGTAAATGTGAACAATGGTTTTTAGAACGAATGAATGATAAACATGGGATTGGTGGT
>CAJWIE010000041.1 GCA_913041115.1 uncultured Legionellales bacterium
TCAAAAGAATCCTAATGGTGGTTCTATTGTTTCATTGGAAATGCAGTTTGAATTTAAAAATAAATTATTGAGATATACCTTTGGCACAGTTTTTAAGAAAATAACAAACTCATTAGTTGATGCTTTTATAGAAAGAGCAAACATTATTTACGGAAAATTATAATATTATTCGTTATCTAAAGGGTTAATTTTTTCTAATAAACGACCAAAGAATCCTTTTTCCTCTTTATCAGATTCTGGAACAATTATTGCGTTTTCTTCGGTGATTATCTCTTCATTCTGTTTTGGTATATATGATACTTCGATATCACCAGATATATAGGCAAGCTTATCATTCTCGAAATGAAGCGTAATATGACGCTGTTCCCTAACTTTACCACCCTCTTGAAAACTATAGATATATTCCCAGCGTTCATTGTGGAATGGATCAATTAAGACAGGTGTACCCATTATGAATTTTACCTGTTTTTTATTCATTCCAGGCTTTAATTTATTAAGCATTTTCTGATCAATAATATTTCCCTGTTGTATATCAATTTTGTGAAGTAGTGGCGCATTAAAACCCCCGTCATAGCTGCGGCTACAACCACATATCAGGCATAGGAAAAAAGATATTAGGATAAATTTCATTATGTATAAATTTGTGAATTACCAATACTATAGGCTATTTAGGGGGGGAGAATAACGGTTACTGTCGAATTCCTCAACGATATTTATTATAATTTAGAATATATTGTTACTGTTTTTTTACTAAATTATAATCACTATAATTTTTAACTAGGAGATTTTGGTGGAAGCAACAGACTTGAAGAAAGCTGGCCTCAAAGCAACTTTGCCAAGAATGCGAATTCTTCAAATTCTTGAAGACTCCGAAGGTAAACACTTAAGCGCTGAGGATGTATATAAAGTTTTATTAGAGCAGGATGAAGAAGTTGGTCTCGCTACTGTTTATAGAGTTTTAACGCAATTTGAGGCTGCTGGATTAGTTATTCGCCACAATTTTGATTCTGGCCATTCTGTTTTTGAGCTTGATAGCGGTACTCATCACGATCATATGGTTCATTTAGATACTGGTGAAATCATTGAATTTCAAAATGAAGAAATTGAAGAACTACAAAAAAAGATAGCAAAGAAACATGGTTTTGAGCTTATCGAACATAGTTTAGTTCTTTATGTGAAATCAAAAAAATAAGATATTATTTTATTTAATTATTTAAGTGCTAGCATTTTTTCTGCATTAGCACGACTTTCAGTTGTTACTTCCATGCCGGCTAACATTCTTGAAATTTCATTAATACGTTCTTTCTCTTCGAGACTTCGCACTTCGGTATATGTTTCGCCTTCTTTCATATTTTTAGTTACTTGATAATGTTGATGACCATATGAAGCAACCTGAGGAAGGTGTGTAACGCAAAATATTTGACTATGTGCGGCCAGAGTATTTAATAGTTTGCCAACGATTTCAGCTACTCTACCACCGATACCAGCATCAACTTCATCAAAAATCATTGTAGGAATATTATTATCTTTTGAGCTTATTATTTGAATAGCTAGACTCAAACGAGATAATTCACCACCCGACGCAACTTTCGCAATAGGCCTTAATGGCTGACCTGGGTTTGTTGAAACCATGAAAGTGATATCATCCATTCCGAATTGACGCGGGGTTTTGTTATTAATTGCTTCAACTTCTATTTGTAACTTTCCTGCCATACCTAGTTCATGAATTTTGTTTGTTATTTTACGTGAAAAAACTTCTGCAGTTTTTATTCTTTTATTTCTTAATTCAATAGCAAGGTTAAAATATTTTGTTGTTATTTCTTTTTGTTTTAGCTCTAATTCCTCTCGTTTCTTGAAACTGTCTTCCAGCTCATTTAATTGTTTTATTAATAGATTCAAATGATCTGGTAATTCCTCGGGTCTTTTTTTGTATTTCCGTGCTAATTCATTCAGTTTATCAAGACGATTTTCTAGTGAACCGAGTTGACTTGTGTCCGCATCAAATTCATTTAAATAGTTCTTTAATTCTGTGGTTGCTTCATTAATTTGTATTATTGCTGAATCAATTAGCGTTGATACATTATTTAGTGAGTTATCGAGTAAGTAGAGCTCATTAATTTTGTTTTGACACTTTGAAAGTCTTGTATTTGTATTGATATCCGATTCAGATAGTTCATTTAATATTTCGTGGCATGTTTCTACAATATGTTGTGAATTTGATTGTCTTTTAAATTCTTCTGAAAGTTTGGTGTATTCTGATTCTTCAATGGCTAGTTTATTTAGTTCTTCTATTTGGTATTTTAGTAGAGTTAATGTCGACTCAAAATCATCACTATTTGTATTTAGTTTCTTGATTTGATCGTCAATATCAATCAATTTATGGTAGGCATTGATCGTGTCAGTTAGGGTTGACTCATATTGACCAAATTGATCAAGTAATTCTCGTTGTGATTTAGGCTGTGATAATGATTGGTGAGCATGTTGCCCATGTATTTCTATAAGGCACCCTCCAATATCACGAAGAGTTTGTATGGGAACGGGCGTATCATTTATGTATGCGCGAGAACGCCCATCTTTTTTAATCGTTCTTCTTAGAAATAGTTCATTGTTATTAGAATTTATCTCCATAATATTTAGTTTTTTATTTACAGCAACGTTATCTTTTATTGAAAAAATTGCAGTTATATCTGTTTTTTCTGCTCCTCCCCTGATGATGTTTGTATCAGCACGATCACCAAGTATTAACCCTAAGGCATCAAGTAGAATTGACTTCCCCGCACCAGTTTCACCAGTCAAAACAGTCATGCCACAATCAAAATCAAGACATAATTTATTTATAATTGCTAGGTCATTAATCGTCAGTTGAACTAGCAATTTTTATGTGCTCCAGTTCAATTTTTCACGAAGAATGTGAAATTGATTATGTTCAGGCGGGTGAATTAATTTAATGCTCCTGTCTTTTTTTTCGACTCTAATTCGGTCATGTGAAACCAGTTCCAATTTAACTTCTCCATCAATTGCAAGCCGTGCATTATCTGCTTCTCTTGTTGTGACAACTATCTCGATAGAACTTTCTCCATCAATTACAATGGGGCGATTCGTGAGTGAATGCGGACAAATTGGAACAAGCAATAGCGCATCAAGCGAAGGTTGAACTATTGGTCCTCCGCCGGCAAGTGCATAGGCAGTTGAGCCTGTTGGCGATGCAACGATCATCCCATCAGAGCGGTGTATATGTACAAAAGCACCATTAATGTATGTTTCAAGTTCAAGCAAATGTGCAATATTCCATTTTTGTATAACTATATCGTTGAGCGCATAATCTTCATAGATACACTTATTTTTTCTAAATACCTGACCATTCAATAAGAAACGTATATCTTCAACATAATTTCCATTCATTATTTCGTCTAAATTTTTGGAAATATTGTCAGCGGGTATATCCGCCAGGAAACCAACATGCCCAAGGTTTATTCCGAGTAGCGGTACATTAAAATCACAAAGAGAACGCGAAGCTTTTAGCATTGTGCCATCTCCGCCAATAGCGATAACCAGATCACAATGATTACCCAATTCATTGGTATCATAAATTTTACAATTATCGATTTTTATTGATTCAGCACAGCTTTTATTTAAAATAATTTCTTGATCGTACGAGCGTAAGTAACTAACCACTTCAATTAAAGTAGTTTTAATGGCCTCTACACTAGAGGTTGTAATAAGTCCGACTTTTTTGAACATAAATTTATTTGTTTTTATCTTGGAGGTTCAATTCCGAACATAGCATGCTGAGCGAGCAGAACCAATCTTTCTTTAGGTCTATTATTTTATTTTTTATATATTTTACAATTAGTTATGATATTTCGCACTCTATACCAGAGAGTGCTGAATTTTCGGTTATAATCTGGCATAGTTCTCAAATACTATGACAAAAGCAGCTAATTCTTCACAACTATCAGAACGAAGCCTTTATCTATTTAAGGCATTAGTCGAGCACTTTATTCAAGATGGCGCACCTGTTGGTTCGCGTACTCTTTCTAGAGATTCATCATTAAACTTGAGCCCTGCCACAATTCGTAATGTCATGGCAGATCTTGAAGATTTTGGCTTGCTTGATTCGCCCCATACATCAGCCGGGCGTGTTCCAACAGCTAAGGGATATAGATTGTTTGTTGATAGCTTACTTAGAGTTAAAGATTTGAATTCACTTGAAGTCGAGAAAATAGCAAAAGAATTAGGCCCAGAAAATGATTTTAAATCTTTAATGCAACGTACTTCATCGATGTTATCAGATATAACTCAATTAACCGGCGTTGTTATGTTACCAAGGAATGAACAATCAATGCTTCAGCATATGGAATTTGTTGCCTTATCGGGTAATCGAGTGTTAGTAATTCTGGTTGTTAATGATCGAGAGGTACAGAATAGAATTATTCATACAAGCAGAGCATATTCAGTATCTGAATTGCAAGAGGCATCTAACTATCTGAATGATATTTTTGTAGGCAAAGATCTTAATTTTGTTAGAAATAATATTTTAGATGAGTTAGAAAAGACAAAAGAGCAGTTAAGCCGTTCTATGCAAACTGCAATGGAGATGGCTCAGTTAGCGTTTGATTATGAGAAATCAAAAATTAATAACGATGAATTATTGTTTTCTGGTGAGACTAATTTAATGGATGTTGCAGAACTTTGTGAAGTTGATAAATTAAAGAAGCTATTTAATACTTTTAATCAGAAAAGAGATATTTTACATTTGTTGGAACAGGCTATTAATGCCGATGGTATACAGATTTTCATAGGAGAAGAATCGGGGCATGATGTATTGGATAATTGTAGTGTTGTTACATCCCCGTATGAAGTTGATGGAAAAATACTCGGCGTGCTAGGAGTAATCGGCCCAACACGAATGCATTATGAACGTGTTATACCAATTGTCGATGTTACGGCGAAAATGCTTGGTTCTGCCTTGAATCAGAATAATTAATCTCCATATTAGTTAATGCGACATCCATAGGATGTCGGATTTCTGTTGTTTTAAAAAAAAGAGGTTTTGTGATGTCAGATCAAAAAAAGAATACCAATAAGGAAGGTACAAAAAAAAACAAAAAATATCATCGCGATGAAAAAATAGACAGTCAATTAGGTTCTAAAGAATCAGAAAAAAATACTGAAGATGAAGAGAAAAATGCAGCTAGTGCTGAGTTTCTTCAGGAGCAATTAGAAAAATTACAAGATGAATCCAAAGATAATTTGGATAAGGTACTCCGAGCTCAAGCAGAAATGGAGAATTTGAGAAAAAGAACGTCCCGTGATGTTGAAAATGCACACAAATACGCACTGGAAAAATTTGTTAGTGAATTATTACCTGTTTTAGATAGCTTGGAATTAGGTTTATCTGCTTCTGAAAATGCTGAAAATGTAGATGACCTTCATAAGGGCATGGAATTAACTCTAGAAATGTTTAATAGAGCACTGGAAAAATTTGGAGTAAAAACTATAGACCCAAAGGGTGAAAAATTTAATCCAGAATTACACGAAGCAGTTTCCATACAGGAAATTGAAGATTCTGAATCAGGGATTATTGTTACGGTTATGCAAAAGGGGTACTCATTAAATGAGCGATTGATTAGGCCGGCAATGGTTATCGTAGTTAAATAATTTGCCCTATAACCTTGAAAAATAAGATCTGAACCCATATTTAATTACCATAACAAGAATATTTAATATATTCATGAAAATCAATTATTTAGGTATTACCTGGAGAAAGTGAATGGCAAAAATGATAGGAATTGACCTCGGAACAACTAATTCATGCGTGGCGGTACTCGAGGGCGGCAAGGCAAGAGTAATAGAAAATAGCGAAGGTGGAAGAACAACGCCTTCAATAGTAGCTTATACGGATGATGAAGAGATTCTTGTTGGTCAATCAGCTAAGCGCCAATCAGTTACAAATCCAGATAATACACTTTATGCTGTTAAGCGACTAATTGGACGTCGTTTTGAAGAAGATGAAGTTCAGAAAGATATTAAACTTGTCCCATATAAGATTGTAAAAGCAGATAACGGTGATGCTTGGGTAGAAGTAAAAGGCAAAAAAATGGCTGCACCAGAAGTCTCAGCACGCGTATTGATGAAAATGAAAAAAACAGCTGAGGACTATCTGGGTGAAGAAATTAATGAAGCGGTAATTACAGTTCCTGCATATTTTAATGATTCACAACGACAAGCAACAAAGGATGCGGGTCGTATAGCCGGTCTCGAAGTTAAACGTATTATAAACGAACCAACTGCTGCGGCCTTAGCTTATGGCATGGATAAGCAACGTGGTGATGCCAAGATTGTTGTTTATGATTTAGGTGGTGGGACTTTTGATGTATCGATTATTGAGATTGCAGAAGTTGATGGCGAACATCAATTCGAAGTTTTATCAACGAACGGAGACACTTTCCTTGGCGGAGAAGATTTTGACCTCCGTATTATTGATCATCTTTGCGATGAATTTAAAAAAGAGCAGGGTGTTGATTTACATAACGATCCGTTAGCTTTGCAACGCTTAAAAGAAGCTGCCGAGAAAGCAAAGATTGAATTATCATCAAGCCAGCAAACTGACGTTAATTTGCCTTACATAACTGCTGATTCAAGTGGACCGAAACATTTGAATTTAAAATTAACTCGAGCAAAACTCGAGTCATTAGTTGAAGAGCTTGTTGAGCGTACTATTGGTCCATGCAAAGTTGCATTAAAAGATGCTGGACTTTCAAACTCTGATATTACAGATGTTATTTTAGTCGGAGGTCAGACGCGTATGCCTATGGTTCAAGAAAAGGTACAGTCACTTTTCAATAAAGAACCAAGAAAAGATGTGAATCCAGATGAAGCTGTGGCGGTCGGTGCTGCGTTTCAGGCAGGTGTTCTAGGTGGTGATGTTAAAGACATACTCTTACTAGATGTTACACCCCTATCTTTAGGTATTGAAACTTTGGGCGGTGTCATGACAAAGTTAATTGACAAAAATACAACAATACCAACTAAAGCAAATCAAACTTTTTCAACTGCTGAAGATAATCAGACAGCGGTGACCGTACATGTATTGCAAGGCGAACGTGAAATGGCCGCAGGCAATAAATCATTAGGTCGTTTTGATCTAACTGATATTCCAACAGCACCTCGTGGTGTACCACAGATTGAGGTCAATTTTGATATTGATGCAAACGGTATTCTTAATGTTTCTGCGAAAGATAAAGCAACAGGTAAGGAGCAGTCTATTGTAATTAAGGCTTCGAGCGGTCTTTCGGATGAAGAGGTTGAGAAAATGGTTAAAGATGCTGAAGCTCATGCTGAGGAAGACCGAAAAGCAAAAGAAATGATTGAGACAAAAAATATGGCTGAAAATATGATTCATGCCACAAAGAAAACTTTAAATGAAATGGGTGATAAGGTTGAGGACAAGGAGAAGTCAGATATAGAAGCTGCAATTAGCGAATTAGAAGAAGCACTCAAGAGTGATGACAAAGAAGTTATCTCTGAGAAAACAACTAAATTAACAGAGACTGCTGGCAAACTTGCTGAGCGTGCCTATGCCGAACAACAGGCTTCTTCAGGCGGGGAGGAGTCGGCTGCTAATCCTGACGCTGCAGATGATAAGAGTTCGGCAGATAAGGATGCTGTTGATGCTGAGTTTGAAGAAGTCAAAGACGAGAAGAATTAGTTTTTATTTTTCAGCAGCGAATTTCGGTTTTTAATATACATAATTTAGCTACGGGATGTTTTTACATCTTAGTACTGTTTCGTGTATTTTTAATTATTTAAAATAAAAAATTTCAGTATGGTAAATAAACAAGACTATTATGATGTACTGGGTGTTTCTAGGAACGTCGATGAGGCTGAATTAAAAAAAGCTTATCGTCGTCATGCAATGAAATATCATCCCGATCGTAATGAAGGCGATACTAAAGCTGAAGAAAGATTCAAAGAAATAAAAGAAGCATACGATGTATTATCAGATAGTCAAAAGCGGGCAGCCTATGATCAATTTGGACATGCGGGTGTAGATACAAGTGCCGCCGGTCATGGTGGATTTTCGGGAGCGGGTTTCGGCGACATTTTCGGCGATGTATTCGGCGACATCTTTGGTGGAGGACAGGGTGGTCGTGTACATAGAGGTGTTGATCTACGTTACAACTTAGAATTATCGCTTGAACAGGCTGTTTCTGGGACAACCGTTAAAATTCGTGTACCAAAAATGGTGGCATGTGATATTTGTAATGGTTCTGGCGCAAAGAAAGGAAGTACACCTCAGAGTTGCTCAACTTGTGGAGGTGTAGGACAAGTCAGAATGCAACAAGGTTTTTTTTCTGTTCAACAGACATGTCCCCAGTGTCGAGGAGCTGGGAAAATTATTACAGATCCATGTTCAACGTGCCGTGGCCAAGGACGTGTTAAAGATACAAAAACGATTTCTGTAAAGGTGCCAGAAGGAGTTGATAATGGTGATCGTATAAGATTAACAGGTGAAGGAGAGATTGCTGAGCATAATGGACCGCCTGGAGATCTTTATGTTCATGTCACCGTTAAAGAGCATCCAATCTTTGCTCGCGAAGATACTGATTTGTATTGTGAGGTTCCGATTAGCTTTACAATTGCTGCATTAGGAGGCGAACTTGAAGTTCCTACTCTAGATGGGAAGGTTAAATTAAAAATTCCGACAGAAACTCAAAGTGGAAAACTTTTTAGACTTAGATTAAAGGGCGTTCGGTCAGTCAGAAGTTCAACAAAAGGCGATTTACTTTGTCGGGTTATTGTTGAAACACCAGTAAAACTTGATAATAAACAAAAGGAACTTTTAAGAGAATTTGAACAATCAATTCTCAATCAGGGAACCAAAAACAGCCCTCAAGCACATTCCTGGATGAATGGAGTTAAAAGATTTTTTGACTCAATGACTGGCTAGATTAATCCTCGTTTTCCTCTTAGTTGGATGTATAATTTCAATATAATTAATTGAGCGTATTTGTCATGATAGTCAAAATTGGTGTGTGCGGTGCTGCAGGGAAAATGGGTAAAGCAATTCTTGAGGTTTGCAAAGAGACCGATGGAGTTGAAATCGGAGCCGCAATAGAGCATCCAGAATCTTCCGAAATTGGAGCTGATGCCGGTGAAGTCGCCGGTATTGGTAAATTGGGAATTGAAATTACCGATGACATCTTGTCTGTTTCTAATGAAATTGATGTCATGATTGATTTTACATTAGCAACATCTGTTATTCAGAATATTGATAAATGCATTTCGTCAAATTGCAAGATGGTTATTGGAACTACAGGTCTATATGACAAAAATCATGCTCGGATAAAATCAGCCGCAAATGAAATTGCGATTGTTTTTGCACCTAACATGAGTATTGGAGTTAACCTTTGCTTCAAATTACTAGAAATGACTTCAAATGTAATAGGAAAGGATGCAGATATAGAGATTATTGAAGCACATCATCGCGATAAAAAAGATTCTCCTTCGGGAACTGCTATACGTATGGGGGAAATTGTTGCAGATGCGACAGAACGTAATCTTAAAGACTGTGCAGTTTATGGTAGAGAGGGAAATACAGGACCAAGGGACAAAAATACTATTGGTTTTGAGACAATACGCGCCGGCGATATTGTCGGCGATCATACGGTTGTATTCGCTACCACAGGAGAGAGAATTGAAATCACACATAAAGCGACATCAAGAAAAACTTTCGCAACTGGAGCAGTAAAAGCCGCACAATGGTTAGGTGATAAGCAAAAAGGTTTATTTGATATGCAAGATGTGTTGAATCTTAAATAATGTTATCAATCTTATTAGAAGTTTTAAAATACCTTTCGTTGAGATAAATGCGATGTATATGGTATCACCAATAAAGCTTGTCCTTTTAAATGTTGATTTTTTACTCTTCGCCAATATTTTGATGTAAGTAACTCTTTGTGATATTTCATAAATTCAGCTTTTAGCTCATCATTCATTGCCAGGAACCGAATAAATTCTTCCGGAAAGATATCGTGTTCTCCAACGTAATACCAAGTGTCTGCCTGCATTTCATCTTCAATAGAATTTGATTGTGGAATGTCGCGAAAATCACAATCAGTGACCAGAGATACTTCATCATAGTCATAAAAAATAACTC
>CAJWIE010000042.1 GCA_913041115.1 uncultured Legionellales bacterium
CCCATTCTTTACATAACTTATAGCAATTAATTGATGCTTTTGAAGTTTCATCAATGCGTAACAGACGATCAATATATTTTGAATTTCTAATTATTTTTTCCCACAACCATTGCTGTTGGAAATAATTAAGTAGTATCCATGGTTCTTTTGTTGAAAATAAAAGTTTATCGAAGATACTTTTACACCAACCCTCCCACGGTAAACAATCAGGTGTTATCCACGAAGTTTTTTTCTTTATCTTCTCTTTTGCAAATTGATATGAGACATGACGACTTAATCTTTTCGTTGGTGTAACAATTGTAGCGCCGTCTTCTATTAATTGACTGAGATTACTATCCATCTTAGAGGTGAAAAATATTTATCAAACTTAAAACACTCCTTTTAAATAGAATCGACTAGAGTTGGATCATCAACATAAGGGTTACGAACTCCTTGAATTTCCTCAATACGATTATTACGTGATTTTTCTTGTTTGCTTGGTAAATCCTCCTTATTCCAGCGTTTAAGCTGATCAATCATACTCTTTTCAAGAGGAAGTCCATATTTGGTGTGCATATAAAGAAGCGAACGCGAAATATTACCCCGAGCTAGCGGCCTAGGCTCAATAAACTTTAAACTGCGTTCAAAATCACAATTCTCAAAACGCCAATCTTCGCCCTCTATAATTCCGTAGGTCATATTACGGCGAGCGACGTTAGCGTCCTGCCATACAGGATAGAGATTTTGCATATCCGCTTCCATACGAATAAATTTTGAATTCTTTTTAAGCCTACATTGGCGTCGGCTTTCGCAATTCAGGAATCCTAGCATTCGACTAACAGGATAAATATGTTCTATCACAAATAAATAATCCTCATTTACGCCAAAAGAATTATCAAAGCGATAACCACAATAAAGAGACCACCCTCCGCCAGGATAAAGATCATTCCAAAAAATATTTTCCGAAATTTCGTCATAGTTGTTAATAGATGGCACTTCAGAATAACTGATATTAAAAACTAGACTTATAGACAAAAAAAAGATTAGCCGTGATATATGCTTCATAACATACCCATTATACTCTATGGTATTATCATTATTCTATTAATTAATTAAATTTTTGAATATGCCAACAATCTTGAACAACAAAGAACTGCTTGAGAAAGAATCTGATATAGATTTGAGTAAAAAAGTGTATGATTGGGAATATATCCTTGCAGTCGTAAAAAAACATAAAAAAGAATTATTGTTAGCAAACTTGATTGCAATAGTTGCAACAATTGCAAGTATTCCTGTCCCATTACTAATGCCACTCTTAGTTGATGAAGTTCTGCTTAATAATCCTAGTATTGTTGTAGAAACAATTAACAACATAATGCCATTATCATGGCATGGACCTTTGCTTTATATTCTATTTATTCTAGCGCTTACACTTATTCTACGTATATCTTCATTGGTGCTTGGTGTGTTTCAAGCGAGACAATTTACTATAATTTCAAAAAATCTTATCTACGAAATGCGTCGTTCACTTTTATCGAAACTAAATAAAGTTTCTATGACAGAATATGAAACATTAGGTAGTGGAACAGTTGCCTCATATTTTGTAACCGATCTCTCAACAGTCGATGAATTTATTGGAACTACAGTTAGTAAACTCTTGGTAGCTGTTTTGACAATTATTGGTGTGGCAATCATTCTGCTTATACTGCACTGGCAGATAGCACTACTAATACTTTTTGTTAATCCAATCGTAATTTATTTTACAAAAATATTAGGTGGACATGTTAAGGAATTAAAGAAAAAGGAAAATTCTGCTTTTGCTATATTTCAGCAATCATTAATCGAGACGCTTGATTCTATCCACCAAATACGTGCAAGCAATAGAGAAAAACACTATTTTAAAAGAGTAATTGAACATGCCCATAATGTAAAAGAACATGGCATAACTTTTGAATGGCAAAGTGACGCTGCAAATCGCCTAAGTTTTGTTGTATTCCTGTTTGGTTTTGATATTTTCAGGGCGGTTGCAATGATTATGGTTATTTCCTCTGGGTTATCAATTGGACAAATGTTCGCCGTATTTGGTTATCTCTGGTACATGATGGGGCCAGTGCAAGAAATACTTAATATTCAATATGCGTTCTACAATGCTAACGCTGCTTTAAGCCGTATTAATAATTTATTAACGCTCGAAAAAGAGCCTAACTATCCTCATACAACTAATCCATTTACAAATAAAAATACTGTTGCAATCAAAATTTCTGATTTACGTTTCTCGTATGGTGACAATCCTGATGTTTTAAATGGTATTGATCTTGAAATCAAAGAGGGAGAAAAAGTTGCATTGGTAGGAGCTAGTGGCGGTGGGAAATCAACATTAGTACAGGTGCTAATTGGCCTGTACCCTGCTAAGAGTGGTAATGTTTTTTATGATAATGTACCAGTCACATATATTGGTCTTGACGTTGTTCGTGAACATGTGGCTACTGTTTTACAAAATCCAGCCCTTTTCAATGATAGTATAAAAATAAATTTAACGCTTGGTCGTCACATCAAAGATCATGAATTATGGCATGCACTCGAGATTGCTCAATTGAAAGATACTGTTGAACAACTTCCAAATAAGCTTAATACAATTGTTGGACGTCAAGGAATAAGATTATCTGGAGGTCAACGCCAACGTCTTGCAATTGCAAGAATGATTCTAAGTAAACCAAGTGTTGTTATCTTAGATGAGGCAACCTCAGCGCTGGATGCTGAGACAGAATACCATCTACATACAGCGCTTTCTGATTTTCTCGTTAATAAAACTACCGTTATTGTTGCGCATCGACTAAGCGCTATCAAACAAGCCAATTGTGTCTATGTATTCGAATCAGGGAAGATTGGTGAACAAGGAACGCACCACGAATTACTTACACAAGATGGTCTTTATACAAAATTATATGGAGTTAGACAGTCGCATATCAAGTAATGCGATAATTTGTATTAACTAATTCCTCTGAAAGCGAGATTTGTTTATTCTTGGTATTATAAGTGTGTGTCAACTTTATATAATCAAGATAATATAGCCTCAATTATACAACTTAATCATTATTTAACAAAAAAATTTCTATCTATGCGAATTAGTGTATTAATAATATCTCTAATAATAACCATAACTGCCTGTCGACATAATTACAGTGAAATACTAGAAATTAATGGGTTAACTATGGGAACAACATATTCGATAAAAATTAAAACAGATAATGGTTATGCTGATAAGAAAAGAATTCGTAGTGATATAGAAGATATCTTATCTGGAATCAACCAATCAATGTCAACTTATACAAAAGAATCAGAATTATCTATTATAAATTTTTCAAAAACATCAGATTGGCAATCAGTATCTAAAGACCTTTTCACAATTATCGATGATGCAAATAAAATAAGCATAAAAACAGAGGGGGCTTTTGATATAACTATTGGTCCATTAGTCAATCTCTGGGGATTTGGACCGGATAAGGTAGAAAATAAAATACCATCTGATCAAATTATTGAATCGGTAAAAGAAAATACTGGATTTCAAAAAATCTTACTGGATAAATTAAATAAAAAAATTTTAAAATCTAACCCGAACTTATACATGGATTTATCTGGTATAGCAAAAGGGTTTGCGGTAAATAAAATTGCTCTTTATTTAGATAAAAAAGGATTTAAAAACTACTTGATAGAAATTGGAGGTGAACTCATGGGTAAAGGGCGAAATAAAGATAAAGAAATTTGGCAAATAGGTATTGAAAATCCAAATAGTAATAGTGATACAATAAGGCATATTGTCCAATTAAAAAATATGGCTATGGCCACATCTGGTAATTATAAAAAGTACTTTGAAAAAGATGGCATTCGTTACTCACATACTATTAATCCAGTAACTGGAAAGCCCATAAAACATAAACTAGCATCAGTAACCGTATTAGATTATTCAGCGACAAATGCTGACGCATTGGCCACAGCATTTATGGTATTGGGTCCTGAAAAAGCATTATTATTAGCAAATAGTTTAAAAATCCCTATTTATTTAATAATTAAAAATGATGAATATTTTGAAGAAAAATATAATGATTATTTTGCGCCGTTTATATTTAATTAACCAATGAATACCATTGTCTTTCTTGTAATGCTTGGCATAGGTATTTGGTTCTGGCAGGATTCACTACGTTCAAGAGAAATTGCTATCTTCTATGCACGCCAATATTGTCAAAGTATGAATTACCAAATCCTTGACGAAACAGTCGCCGTAAAGAAATTAAAACCTGGGCGCAATCTCTTAGGTAATTTTGCATTTTATCGTCATTATGGCTTTGAATTCAGTCTCAATGGTTACGATCGCTATAATGGCAATGTTTTTTTAATTGGCCAAAAACCAACATCAATTCAGTTAAATCACCCAGATGGTATAATAATCCATGAAATACAAAATTAGTATGCAAATTTAACTGGAGATTTCGCAATGCCTTCTTTTGATGTTGTTTCTGAAATTGACGAACATGAATTACTGAATGCCATAGACCAAGCAAATCGAGAAATTAGCACTCGTTTTGACTTTAAAGGTACAAACTCAAAGATTGAGCTTTCTGAATGGACGCTTACAGTAATTTCCAAATCAGAATTTCAAATAAAACAAATAAATGATATCCTGAAAAATAAAATTAATAAGCGTGGTATTGATGTTCGTTGTTTAGAATTTGGAGAGATAACGGAAAATAATAATGAAGCCCGTGAGGTTATAGCAGTAAAAAAAGGGGTTGATAAAGATAAAGCAAAAAAAATTGTAAAAATGATTAAAAATAGCAAACTCAAATTACAAGCTTCGATACAAGGTGAGCAAGTAAGAGTTTCAGGGAAAAAACGTGACGATTTACAAAACGCCATCTCTGAATTAAAAGAAACAAAATTTGATATCCCTCTACAATTTATTAATTTCCGTGATTAGTGGTTTTACAATGCCTAGTTACTCGAAAATTGATTTACATACGCATTCAAACAAATCAGATGGAGAATTGTCGCCATACGATCTTGTTACTAAAGCCTCAGATAAAGGTATTCAGATGTTGGCGCTAACTGATCATGATACCGTTTCGGGTCTGGGTGATGCAAAAAAAGCTGCTGTTAAAAAAAATATTAATCTTATAAATGGAGTTGAATTATCGACACAATGGGACAATAAAACAATACATATTGTAGGTCTCAATATAGAAGCTGAAAATACATTACTAATAAAAGCGTGCAAAAAACTAAAAGCATTACGCAAGGAGCGTGCTAAGAAAATCGGCCAAAAATTATCAAAAATTGGCATAATAGGAGCTTATGAATATACAAAAAAGGTAGCAGTTAATGGTAACATCACCCGTTTCCATTTTGCTCAATTCTTGATAGAACAAAAATATGCTGAAAATCAGGCTGATGTTTTTAAAAAATTCCTAGTCAAGAATAAACCCGGTTATATTTCTGTGAACTGGCCAAATCTTAATGAAACAATAAATCTTGTTAATAGTATTGGCGGTATCGCGGTCATAGCGCACCCATTGAGATACAAAATAACCGCTACTAAATTACGTAAGTTAATTGATGAATTCAAGCAATGCGGTGGTAAAGCAATTGAGGTAATTACCGGTCGCAATATCTCAAAAGAAGTTGCCGTAGCATCGAATTATACCAAAAAATATAATTTGGCTGCATCAATTGGCTCGGATTTTCATAATGAATCAATATCATGGAATCGACTGGGTGAGCTTCCCCTGCTTCCAGAAAATCTTGTTCCTGTTTGGGAGCTATGGGAAAAAAATAATTAAAAAATATTAAGAATTATATTGTAATACTAAAGCAAACACCTTCATCTTCAGTTAAATTAGCCGCTGAAATAATACCGCCATGAAATTCTGCAATTAATTTTGCGATAAAGAGCCCAAGACCAAGATGTGGGCTGGCATCAGTACGTTTATCGCGTACAGATACCATTGAATTAAATAATTCATCGGTCATATTTTTTGATAACTGAGGTCCATAATTAATTACCTGTAAAGTAATTTTATTTTCTTCACTAAATAACTTGATATATATCTTCTTTTCAGGATATGAAAAATCAACTGCGTTTCCGACAAGCTTATCTAGCATTTGATAAAACAAATCAGGATTAATCTCTAAACTAATATGTTTGTTTGGGGTATTTAATTCAAATAACTGGTTGGAATAAGCGAATCGATAACCATCAACACATTGCTCTAAAAATTTATTAAGATCGGTCGCTCGTTTTTCTGATTCTTGTAGTGCTTGTTCTACTCGAGCTGCTTCGCTTAGTCTTGTCAACAAATTCTGTAATCGCTCTAACCCAGTCTCTGCAGCGTTAAGTGCTTCTTTTTTATCGTATTCATTTCCTTCTTGTTTCAATCTATCTAGTGATGACTTGACAATAGCCATTGGCGTTGCAAGCTCATGAGATAATCGACCAGCCATACCTTCAAGATAAATATGATACTGCTCTAATCTTTCAAGTATATCGTTAAAACTTCTAGATAATTCTCCAATTTCATCGCTCGAATGGCTTGCAATAAATTTTCCTTGTACCTTGCCATACTCATCAATTGCACCAGTCGCATCACGATTAAGTTTTATTAATCTAGAAGATAATCGACTTGCAAATAATAAAAGTACGAAAACAATACATACAAGCATTAGTAATGTTCTGTTAAATATTTCTGATAAAACCTGTCTTTGCATCAACTGTATATTATTTGTAGTTTCTTCAACAACTACTGCTCCAACAACTTCATTATTAAAAGAAATCGGTGTGGCGGCTGAAACAATAACTGCTTTTTTATCAGGAGATGATCGCCACTTAGTAGCTGTATCTCCGGATAACGCATTCATTACCTCAGAACCCTTTAAACGTGATGCGCCTGCTAAATCATCCTGAAATTGATCATAAGCTGGAGGGAGTAAGTACGTGTAGAAAATATTAAATACATTTTTCTCAAATTTTTGTTTTAAACTTCCGCTACTGGCAAGTACTTGGCCGAATTTATCTAGTATCCAAATGCGTCTTCCCTTGTCGCCGCTATGATTTGAAATAATATCCTCAATCTCTTTTGAAGAACTAATAATCTTATTAGGTTCAATTCCATGGGTACTAATATAATTCGATTTTAAAACGTCTCCCTGATAGTCAATATCATTAAATACAAAACCTAGATTATCTCCGATGAAATATTTTGGTATTCTCACTTCCAAATCAAAGCCATTCTCAGTTCTTTGTAAATAAGAAGAAATATTGGTTAGAATTCTCTTTGTCTTTGTTCGAACACCGTACTCATCGGTGATCTCTTGATAATAAAAAGGTCTTATTGAGCCAGGAGCAATTGGACTAAGATAGTTCTTGTGTAATCTTAGAAATCCATCCCGATAAACTAAAATAAAATGATCGCCATCTATTTTATTATTTCTCAATCTCGAGGAAAAAATTAATTCATTATCTTTAACCTGAAACAAAATGTAATAATAATTATTATCTTTACTGATGATAAGTTTAAAATTATCTTTATCTGCTAGTGAAGCAGACTGATATAACTCGGACCAATCGAGGTATGATTTCCAATCATTTATATATCCATCTATTTGAATAATGCTATTAAGTTCATGAATATATATAGCATTTTTTTCTTCTGTAAAACTAGTTCTAAATAATCTTGGTTTATTATTTAAAGAACTAGCAACAACATATGAAATATTAGTTAATGATGACTCCAATGTTGATCTTAAATAAGTCTCAGTTTGTCTTATATAATCAAACCCAATATAGGGAATAATTAAAACTGCAGACGACATCAGCATCAACTTGCTGCGTAGAGAAATTTTTATATTGGAATTAAACATTAAAGACTGATTAGGGCCTCAAGACTTCCAGCGATACCCAACACCATATACTGTCTCTATTTGATCAAAATTTTCATCAGATTCTTTAAATTTCTTTCTTATTCTTTTTAAATGTGAAGTAATCGTATTATCAGCGACAACTTGATTAGAATCCTGCATAAGCTGATCTTTACTTTTTACATGATCTACTCTTTTAGCTAACGAATGAATAATCCAGAATTCGGTTAGACTTAAATCAATAATATCATCACCCCATTTAATTCTAAAACGAGCTGTATCAACAGTTAATTTCCCGCGTTTAATCTGTTCTGTATCGCTAGTTGAATCTAGTGCTTCGAGACGTCGAAATAGTGCAGCGATGCGCGCAAGTAAATTATGAATACTTGTATCTTTACTCAGATAATCATCAGCGCCTAATCTTAAACCACTAACAGCATCAACATCTGAATCTCTAGCAGTCAAAAAAATTATTGGTATAACCGAAGAAAGAGTACGTATTTGTCGACAAAGGTCAAAACCAGCTTCTATTTCATCGCCGAGACCAATATCCAAAATAGCCAAATCCGGGAGACGCTTGTGAATGATTTCTAATGCTTGCTGCTTAGTATGGCAAGTAATTACATCGTAACCATTTTCACGAATAGTTTTTGCATAATTGTTGCAGAGAATTAATTCATCCTCGACCAGAAGTATCTGTTTTGGCATATTTAAGCTCCCGCGTAACCTGAATTTATATACACCATAAAGGAGTAATCCCAAGATTTTAACTCATAAGGACTGAATATCATTTTTTTGCCACATTCTATCACTACATTTCCCCAATTCTAACCAGGTATTGCCATTTACAAGGTATTTAATAATCTCCAGTTAAATCAATTTATAGTTAATTTGACCAAGGAGAAAATTTTATGAGAACACTAAAAACGATAATTTTAACCGGAATAATTTGCATTCAATCAATTGCTCTTGCGAATGAGATTCAAACCGAACCTGCATCAAATAAAGAAAATATAGGTTTTGGTTTAGGAGCATTAATCGGTGGAGTTTTGGCCGGGCCTGTTGGGGTCGTTATTGGAGCTGGGAGTGGAACATGGTTAGGTGATCGTGAAAATAAATTAGACAAAACGATTGCAGCCCTCGAAAAAGAATTAAACGTAAAAAGTATTGAAATAGCTTATCAACAAAATGAACTAGCCGAAACTAAGAAAAATTTTCAAAAAGAATTCCAAAAAGTTTCTCGTAATAAAGAAATTCGTTCTCTTGAAAAATTAAGCGATGGAATTTCTTATGTTATTTACTATAAAACTAACGAATCAGAAATACATCACGAAATCCGTCCAGAAATACAAAAACTTGCTAATTTAATAAAAACATATCCTGAGATAAAAATACAGATTAATGGATATGCGGATTATCGTGGCTCGAATAGTCATAATTTAGTGTTAAGCAAAGAAAGAGTAAATAAGGTTCGAGCTGAGTTCATTAAGGCAGGTATATCAAATCAAAGATTTCAAACGCATGCGCATGGCGAAAGCAAGGCATCTGCATATGAAGGTGACACTGAGTCTTATGTCTTTGATCGTCGTGTAACAATAAATTTAACACTTAACCAAGAGGTTTAAGTTTAATGAAAATAACCCGTAAAAATTTTTATGAAGCTCTAAACTTCCTATTAGTAATGGTGGGATTGTGGGCTAGTTTGTTTCTTGCATCAAATTTCTTTGGCTCACCAAATGATAATTCTCTCTACGCATCAAACAATAACTCTGTGTATAAATTAAGTAATGCCTCTGTTTATAGGAATGAATATAACTTCGTAAATTTGATGGGTGAAACAAACGAAGGCGCTCTTCTGTTCAAAAAAATGAATGGGGTGACGTACGATGGTAATAATTTTTTCCGTAACTATGGATATAGCAAAGCACCAAAAGTTGATATCGATGTGGCAATGGAAATCACGGGCATGATTAATCGTGTAAGTGTCATACAAACCTTTAGTAATACAACTGACAATTGGCAAGAAGGTATTTATGTTTTTCCTTTGCCTGAGGATGCCGCAGTTGATCATATGCGACTACAAATTGGTGAACGCGTTATTGAGGGCCAGATAAAGGAAAAAAAAGAGGCAAAAAAAATATATAGACGAGCTAAACAAACCGGAAAAAAAGCTGCGCTAACAGAACAGGAAAGACCTAATATTTTTACCACCTCAGTTG
>CAJWIE010000043.1 GCA_913041115.1 uncultured Legionellales bacterium
ATGACGTAAATGTGTCACGTGCGGCATACAGATAGATTATTTTTCTGTTTTCCATAGATTCGCTGATTTAAATCCTAATAAGTATAAAGCAACATAAGTAGGAAGACATACCGCTACAACAAGTAGTACTTCAACAAGGGGGAGAGTTATATCTTGTAAAATAGTATTGTATATAAGGTCCCACATTACATTCAACACAAAACAGATCTTCCAAAAATTCGCCGACACTAGTTTCATTTTATAGGCATATGCAAAAAGACCAGCTAAACCATTAATAGTAACTATTAAATCGAGATAAAATAATATGGTTTTCGTTTCAGTTATAAAAGCTTCTGTGTAACCGGCAGCTACTACCAGTAAAAAAAACCAAGAATAAATTTTCCATCCCATAAGTGATTCCATAAATCTTCTAATGAAGAAGTTCCTCTAAAAAAAATTCAAAAAGATTAAGTTCCACAAAAAGTCTGATAATTTTGGTTCTGATCATCTGGTGGGTTCATGTATTCTATATCATGCTGCTTATGATCAAATGGTTTGTCGAGTAATTGAAGTAAATGATCTAGATAAGAATAATCATAATTATTAAGTATTTCATAAATTACCTTTTCAACTCTATGATTACGAGGTATGAAAGCGGGATTCATTTTTAACATCGATTTCTTTATTTCTTTTTCTGGTCTATTTTCCTTTTTTATGGATTCTTTCCATTTTACTAACCAAGCATCAATTTTATTCTTTGATAAAAATTGATTTAAAAAATTTGAACTATTATTTTCTTTTCCAATAACATCAGATAAATATCGAAAAGTTAATGTGAAGTCAGATTTATCTTGATTCATTATTTGTAATAATTCTTCAATTAAATCATAATTATTTTTTAATAGCCCAATTTTTTTATACATGCTATTTAACCAATATTGCCTAAATTTATTCTCAAAGCCATCTAAAATTTCTTCAACAATTTCGATGGCTTTATTTCTTTCTGGATTTATCAATGGCAAGAGACATTGGCCAAGACAGGCAATATTCCACTGGGCTATATTTGGTTGATTACCATAGGCATAACGACCATGAAGATCGATCGAACTAAAAACGGTATTAGGATTATAGTTATCCATAAAGGCGCATGGACCATAATCAATCGTTTCACCAGATATAGACGTGTTATCAGTATTCATAACTCCATGTATAAAACCAACATGCATCCACTTAGCAATAAGAGAAGCTTGATTTTCACAAACTAATTTTAAAAAATTCTGATATCGAAAGTCATCATTTTTAATGTTTGGGAAATGTCGACTAATTGCATAGTTCGTTAGCAATTTTAAATTTTCAAGATCTTTAAAAGCTGCAAAATACTCAAAGGTCCCAACACGAAGATGACTAGAAGCAACACGAGTAAGAATACCTCCAGGTAGAAGTGTTTCTCTTGAAACCATTTCCCCAGTTGTAACAATTGCTAACGAACGTGTTGTTGGTATATTAAGAGCATGCATAGCTTCACTTATAATGTATTCCCTGATTACAGGGCCAAGGGGAGCACGGCCATCTCCTCCTCGTGAATAGCAGGTTTGACCAGAGCCTTTTAGTTGAATATCAAAACGACGACCATTATTATTTATAATTTCGCCAAGCAGAACAGCTCGCCCATCACCCAACTGCGGGACAAAATGACCAAATTGATGACCAGCATAGGCCAAGGCTATAGGCTCTGAACCTTTTAGTATTTTGTTTCCTGAAAAAATTACACTAAATAGATTTTCATTTTTTTCTAGATTTAAACCAATTTCTTTTGCCAGAGGATCGTTAAATTGAATCAGACTCGGTTCTTTAACTGCAACCGGGTTTATACGTTCAAAGAAAATATCTGGTAGCTTTGAATAACTGTTATCAAAATTAATCATAATTTTCTACGGAGTATTAGGCCCATAATTTTTAATTCTCCAATAAATCACTAAGTATTTTACTTTCGCCTATTTTTAATAAAATAGCATCATTTTTACCAAAGCCATATTCCCCAGCTGCATTTTTAAAACGTATTGGAGGTTCAAAAGGATCCTCTAAAGAAAGTAGAACTGTTCCCCAATGCATTCCCAAAACTTTTTTACTTTTAAGGTCTTGTGCAATATTGAGGGCCTCCTCTGGCGTTGTATGGTAAATGGACTTTTCAAACATAGGTCTAAAATCATAAGCCCCTATGTTAATAAAGACTAAATCGATAGGACCAAATTTTTCACCTAATTCCTTATAAATATTTCCATAGCCAGTATCGCAGGAGAAAAATAATTTCATTCCTTTGTATTCGATTAAAAAACTTCCCCACAATGTTTTATTTTTATCCATCGGTGTTCGCTTTGACCAGTGAATTGCAGGTAGCATTGTTATTATTAAGTCGTTAACTCTTTTTTTTTGATACCAATTCATTTCTTCAACATCATTAAACCCATTTTCTGTAAAATATTTACTTAGTTTTAGTGGCGTTAATACTTTTGAACTCTTATGGGGAAAATTCTTTACTGTTCTGTAATCTAAATGATCATAATGATTATGTGTTAACAGAAATAAATTAGTCTCAGGGATATCGTTCAACGTAATCGCAGGTTTAACGTATCTTTTTGGGCCAAAAATTAAAGGCCCCGCATTTTTGGAAAAATAAGGATCAGTAATAATTGTAGTAGAGCCTAATTTAATTAGAAAAGTTGCATGCCCAATCCAAACTATGTAGTCATCTTTTTCTAATTTTTTAATATTTTCAAGAACTTTATTTTTATCTACGGCATGTTTTTCTGGAATATTAACCTCTATCTTTCTTTTTTCTTTCTGAAATGTAAAGAATGAAAATTTTTTATCTGGAGAAAGCTCAGGACTTCCTTTAGGGTTTCGAAACGTATTTTCATCTGTATGGTGGTAGGGTTTTTCTAACATACTTTCAGCAAAAATCGGCATAGTTAAGAAAAATAACATAATAATTTTTATGTATTTAATTTTTTTCATTTTCTTTTTGAGATAAACGTTTTAATTTTTATGGTGTTCTTTCTCTATCAGAAATAATTTGTTGCAGTCACAGAACACATTCCATTCGTTAGCTCAACTTTAACAACAGGCTCAGATGTGGGGGACAGGGTTAATTTAATCTCAATTACAGCACTACCTTTCCCGTCATTTGTATAGATAGTTCCTGAGTTGTTTTCTGTAGCAATGAAGGGGGAAAATCCATCATCCGTATTGTATTTGAATTCAGCAGTACAATTGATTTCAACATCCACAATTTCATCGCAATAAGATTCTACAATCACATCAAATTTTGCGCTACAAGACTCATAGCCACTAATAGTTATACTATCCTTACATTCCATATTGACGTCGATGATATTTAAATCAACATTTTCTAATTCAAGATTACATTTATTTTTCTCGCTTTTAATAGGAGGGAATTTATTATTTGAGTTTGAATCAACCATTTTTAGATGTATCGATGAAACATAGCCAATCTCATCTCCTTCAAGTGTAGTTTTTGCCCATTCACCTGATGTAGAAGTTACTAAAATTTGTTGGCCTCTAAATAAAGAGCCAATGATTCTTCCTTCATTACTAGGGATAGATCTAATATTTAATGAGCTAGCAATTACTTCGGCGGTGTACATCACTTCTGCACTTACAGGAAGATATACAAAAAATAGAAGTGTATTAAAAATTAGTATTTTCATTTATATAAATAATAATTTTTTTAAGTAATAAATTGATTCCAATTAAAACTTTTATCAGCGATGACCAAGAATGATGGATTGATTAATGAGTCCTTTGTATTATATTTAATTGGGTTTAAATTTTTGTCAACAACAACTCCGCCAGATTCTTCAACAATGCATTGAGCTGCGGCTGTATCCCATTCTGAAGTTGGGCCAAATCGTGGGTATATATCTGCTTTACCTTCAGCGACTAGGCAAAATTTCTTCGAGCTACCAACTGACAGGACTTTTGAATTTTTTATTTTAGAAATAAAGTATTTTTGTTTTTGATTTCCATGAGAACGGCTGCTGGCAATTGTAATATTATTTTTATTCACTTTTCTAACAGAAATTCTTTTAATTTTATTTTTTCTATCATGTCTACGGGCGCCATAATTAATAGCCGCCGTATAACTTGTATCGATTACGGGGATATGAACGACACCTAAAACAGATTGATGCCCATCAATTAGCGCTATATTTACTGTGAATTCATCATTTTTTTTAATAAATTCTCGAGTTCCATCAAGCGGGTCAACAAGCCAATATTGCGTCCATTTTTTTCGTTCATAAAAATCAATATAAGAGGATTCTTCAGATAAAACAGGGATATCTGGAGTGAGCAGCGAAAGACTCCGGCAAATTACTTTATGTGCCGCAGTATCAGCTATTGTTAGCGGCGAATTATCCTCTTTATTAGTGACAGAGAAATCTGTTTTATATATTTCTAAAATTTTTTCTCCGGCTTTACGAGCTATATTATCTATTTCAACTAGTAATTTGGGTAAATTATTGTGATCAATTTTATTCATTTGTATAGCTTTGTTATCCTAATATACATAAAAATCTATTCTATCTGTCTTTAGAAAACATGAAACCCAAAATTAACTGGAAAGAGATAAAAACAGTATTATTGGATATGGATGGGACATTACTCGATCTGTATTTTGATTACTATTTTTGGCAAGAATATTTGCCCGAGCAATGGGCTAAGCAGAATAATATGAATACCAAGGCGGCAAAGATCAAATTATTAGATTGGTATCGACAGGAATCAGGCACACTATCTTGGTATTGCCTCGATTTTTGGACTGAGAAACTAAATTTTGATGTATTTGCACTAAAGGCCGATGTTAGGCATTTGATAAAATATAGACCTTATGCAGAATCTTTTTTAAAACGACTAAATACTTTGGATCTTTCTTTAACAATGGTAACTAACGCTCATGAGAAGTTAGTTAAGATGAAAGCTGATGAAACAGGAATCGATACCTTTTTTAATCAAATAATTAGCTCGCATTCAATTGGCTATGCTAAGGAGGAGTATGCTTTTTGGGAAAAATTAACAGCAAAAATTTCATTTAATGTTAATGAAACTTTGCTAATTGATGACAATTTAACTGTATTAAGAACTGCTAGAGAATTTGGGATCAAGCATCTTTATACAGTGACAAAGCCTGATAGCCATAGACCAAAACAAAATTCAGAGGAATTTGAATCAATCGATTCTTTTAACGAAATTGATTTTTAAAAATGTTATTTTAAACCGTAACAAATATCCCAAACTTTATGATCTAATTTTTTACTACGACACTCATATCGTGTTTCAATTCTCCAAGATGGTCTTGGTGAAAAATTATTTTTACCGGCCAGATTAATTAACCCTGGGTCGCTATTACCAAGTTCTCTAATATAATTTGCGTAATCCTCCCAATCAGTCGCGATATGTAAACGTCCATACATAGCAAGTCTCATTTTTATTAGTTTTACTAATTCTTTGTTGATGAGACGACGTTTGTGGTGTCTTTTTTTTGGCCATGGATCAGGGAAAAAGATGAAAATTTGAGTTAACGAGCGATCCGGTATTTGTTCCTGAAGTATATCTATTACATCGTATTTAATAATTTTTATATTAGTTAATCTATCTTCTTCTATTTTATTTAGTAATCTTCCTATTCCGGGCCGATGCACTTCTACTGCCAAATAATTATTTTCTGGATGTGATATTGCATGATTGACAGTTGATTCACCAGATCCAACACCAATATCTAAAATTATTGGCCCATGCCGTTTGAAAATTTTTTCTAAATTAATTATTTTAGAATCATATTCAATACCATATTTAATCCAATAATTATCTAAACCACGAAGCTGTGATTTTGTAAGACGCCCCTCTCTTTTTACATAACTTCTTATTGGTTTTTTTACTACTGTATTATTTTTCATATATTAATTTAATTAATTTCAGGGAAGAAAAAATCAAAAGAATCTCCCATCAATGGGCGATGAGGCACTTGCGTAGGCCCTTTTTGGCATACGTCCAGCCAGATATGCTTCTCTTCCAGCTTGAATAGCTTTTTTCATTGCACCTGCCATTAGTATAGGGTTCTTAGCTTCTGCAATAGCTGTATTCATGAGCACACCATCACACCCAAGTTCCATTGCGATTGATGCATCCGATGCAGTACCTACACCAGCATCGACAATTATTGGGACCGATGCGTTTTCAACTATGCTGCGAATATTGTAAGGATTTTGAATACCTAGACCGGAACCAATTGGTGCCGCAAGCGGCATTACCGCCACACAACCAATTTCTTCAAAACGCTTTGCGATTATTGGATCATCGGTCGTATATACCATAACTTTAAAATTATCGTTAACGAGTTTTTCTGCAGCGTATAAAGTCTGAGTAATATCGGGGAAAAGCGTTTTTTTATCAGCCAATACTTCAAGTTTTACTAGGGCATGACCATCTAATAATTCCCTTGCTAATTGGCAAGTCCTAATGGCAGAATCAGCATCGTAGCAACCTGCGGTATTAGGCAAAATAGTAAATTTGTCAGGTGAAATTATATCAAGAAGATTCGGTTCATTTTTTTCTTGACCAATATTAGTACGTCTAATTGCTACTGTGACAATTTCTGCCCCACTTTTATCGATAGCAGATTTTGCTTCTTGTGTATTTTTGTATTTACCGGTGCCGACAAGTAATCTGGAAGAATAAATTGAGTCCGCTATTTTAAATATATTCTTATCAGAATTTGCCATAGGTATCTTTCAGATCAAGCAATATCATTTTACCCACCACCAATAGCTTGAACAATTTCAATTTTATCTCCACTATTTATTCTTTTGTTACTATACTGACTTCTTGGAATAATATTTTGATTTATCTCAATAGCATACTTACCATTTAGATCGAGATTTTTAATAAGAGAGTCTACCGAGCAATTATTTTTTACTGAATAAGAGGAACCGTTTAGTAAAACTTTCATTTCAAATTATTAATCAAGACTTATTTCCAGAGCTTCTTTTGCAACAAAACATTTTAATGACGAGTTCCTGCTTTTTATAATTTTTTGACACTCTTTCTGAATACCACTAATTATTTCATCATCATTATTTGGGTCATGAGAAAATAAATATAAGTTCTTAACATTAGCATCAATTGCCATATTTATGACATCTATGTAACACGAATGCCCCCAGCCTTTTTTCTTTTTATAATCCTCGGGCGTATATTGTGCATCATGAATTAAAATATCTGTATTAAGTATGTTTTTAACTTCTGACATATATTCTTCTTGATTCATTTGTGTGAACATAATGGTTTCTTCTTCGGTAAAACCTTTTGTATTTTCTTTTATTGATTTATCGAGAAACAAACATTCATTATCTGGAATATATATTATAGTTTTGTTTTTGGCCTGTATATTGTATCCATAGGTTATTCCTGGGTGGTGAGCACTATAATATGTAATTTCTATAGGACCGTGTTTTATTTTTTTCTGTTTTGGATCGATATAAGTTATGTTTGCCATCCATTCTTCAGTACCCACAGGAAAGTAAGGCGCTTTCATCTGGTTATCAATATATTTTTTTACTATCTCTTTTGAATTACCAGGACCAAAAAAATTTATATTATATTTAGAAATAAATGCAGGTGTAAAAAAAGGTAACCCGGAAATATGGTCCCAATGAAAATGTGACAGCAAGATTAATAGTCGATCATATTTTCTATCAGCTACCAATTTATTTCCGAGCGGTATAATTCCTGTGCCGGCGTCACAGATAAGCACATGATCATCAACATTAATCTCAACACAGGGCGTATTGCCACCTACTTCTAGGTGGGTCCTAAATGGGGCGGTATATGAACCCCGCACACCCCAGAAGCGAATATAGGACTTTGTCATACGCTAATATTTACCGTGTATTGGATGAAAAACTAATTATTATTATTTTATATGGTCGAGCATTATACTAGTAATAGATCGCATTGACATTGGTTTAACAATAAAATCAAGCGCTCCCAGCTCAGAGGCGATCGTCCGATCTTGTGAATAATCCTTTGATGTAATCATAATTACTGGAGTATCGTTATGGAGGGGCAGCTTCCTCAATTCCTCGAGAAAGGTGAGTCCATTTTTGTCTGGCATAATAATATTTAAGAAAAGTAAACTGGGTTTATTATCTTTAAGATACCCCATTGCATCATCTGTATTTCCGTAGGTTTTTAAATCAATCGACAAGTTATCCATACTCCGCAAAAAAAATTTATGAGAAGTTGGATTATCATCAACAAGGACTACAGTTCGTTTGTATTCACCCATTACTAGACCACATCCATTAATATTTAATGCTGTACTAAAATTAGTACCAGCCGTTTTTTTGTGTATATTATAGGGCTAAAATATCAGAATTTGATGACTTATTATCGGGTGACAAGAAGATTTAGTGACGTAGTTCAACTTTTTTGTAAATTAGTTTGGTATTTTGCGATGTAATTGAGTGTTTTTTCGTTTTATCTGGATTAAATTTACATAGACTTATTTTCAATTTTTTGCTCTATACTTACTATAGAACTCACATTATTTTCAGATAATTTGATTTTTATTTCGTTCAACTTTTCTTTATCTTCAAATGGACCAACATAAACTCGATAAATTATACCTTTATCAATAATATTTTTTTTATCTATATATGCAGAAAGCCCTAAAAAAGCAAGTTTTGCTTCTAATGCATCGGCTGATTTAAAATTTTTAAAAGACCCAACTTGGAGTATGTATATAGTACGTGACTTATCTTCATTAGCATCTATTATTTCTTTGTATTCTTTTTTGGGAATTTCTGTTACTTGTCGTTCTTCTAATATAGTTGGAAAATCAAATATTATTTCCGTGTTTGTAATTTTATCATTATTGTTTTTCTTTTTTATATCATCTTTATCAGTTATAGCTAACGTGGATTCTCTATTATATATTTTATTAAAATGATTGAAAAAAATAGTGCTCGTAATAAATACACCCAATACTAGCCCTATTAAAAATATAAATAAGTTGCTTGCATTCTTTATTTCAGGATCTGATTTCTTATTATTTCTTAAATTTTTATAATCTCTTGACATTACATTTCCTGAGGAGAACTAACGCCTAGTTGAAATAATCCATTTTTTATTACTTGTTTTGTTGCGTCTATTAGTGAAAGACGCGCATTTCTAATTATGTCGTCATCAACTAAGAATTTATTTGCGTTATAGTATGTATGAAAATCATTAGCTAGTTCTTTTAAATAATATGCTAGTTGATGTGGTTCAAAGTTAATTGCTGCATTTTCAATCACATCAGGATATCTAGCAAGAGAAGTGAGTAATTTAATTTCATGAGGTTCGGACAAAACGTGTAAATCCGAAAGTTTTTCTGATTTTATAAAAGAATAGCCCTTTTCCTTCATTTCACGAAAGACACTACAAATTCTTGCATGTGCATATTGTAAATAAAAGACAGGATTGTTTTCCGATTGGTCTTTCGCTAGATCAAGGTCAAAGTCAAGGTGTGAGTTCATACTCCGCATAATAAAAAAGTAACGGACAATATCAATTCCTAATTCATTCATTAGGTCATCTAAGGTTACAAATTCAGCTTTTCTTGTAGACATCTTTACCTTTTCTCCGCCTCTTATAAGCGTTACAAATTGGTATAATAATATTTTGATGTGGTCTGTTTTTATACCAAGTGAGTTTAATGCAGATAATACGTCGGGATAAGTATCTGCATGGTCAGCGCCAAAAACATCAATAATAAGATCAAACCCTCTATTAATTTTGTCTTTATGGTATGCCGTATCTGGCAATCTATAGGTTGGTTCCCCAGTGCTTTTTATGTATACCTTATCCTGTTTTCCACCTGATGCTGTAGCCTTGTACCATGTTGCACCATCTTTATCATAGATCAGCTTTTTTTCTTT
>CAJWIE010000044.1 GCA_913041115.1 uncultured Legionellales bacterium
ATTGGCGGTGATCCAATTAATGGTAGTTCATTTAAAGATCATTTAGAAATTTTTGAAAAAGATATTGAAACAAAAGCTGTTGTAATTATCGGCGAGATAGGCGGACCACAAGAAGTTGAAGCCGCAACGTGGGCAAAAGAAAATATGTCAAAACCAGTCATAGGTTACATTGCAGGTTTAACAGCACCGAAGGGACGTCGTATGGGCCATGCTGGCGCGATTATTTCTGCGGTTGGTGAAAGTGCTGCCGAAAAAGTAGAGATACTACAAGAGTGCGGCGTAAATGTTGTCCCCAACCCTTCGTCATTCGCTCCTGTTGTTAAAGATGCTTTAGATAAAGCTAGTTAGTAGGGATTGACGTGAGCAAACCCAGAGTTATTCTTACTCGCAAGTGGCCTGAAGGGGCAGAAGCAAGAGCAAAAGAACTTTTTGATGTTGTAATAAATGAAGACGATCACAAAATGACCGTTGAAGAACTTAAGCGAGCAATGTGTGATGCTGATGCATTATGCCCAACTGTTTCAGATTTTCAAATTGATTCTGAAATTTTTAATGTAGAAAATCGTAAATGCAAGATCGTGGCGAATTTCGGTGTCGGGTATAATAATATTGATACAGATGCTGCAAAAGAAGTTGGTGTTGTCGTAACTAATACTCCTGATGTTTTGACAGATTGTACTGCTGATATAGCTATGGTACTTCTTTTATCTGTTTCCCGTCGCATCGGGGAAGGAGAGCGTCTTGTTCGAAGTAAAGCATGGACGGGTTGGTGCCCAACGCACATGTTATCAACCAAGGTTACGGGAAAAAAACTTGGTTTTATCGGTTTTGGTCGAATAGCTCAGGCTGTTGCTCAAAAGGCTCATTTTGGTTTTGGTATGGAGGTAAGTTTTTATGATCCATATCCTCCTTCAGATGAAATTGTTAAGAAATTTAGTGCAAAAAAGTTTGATACCCTAGAAGATGTTCTTAAAGACTCAGACTACGTAACATTACATTGTCCGGGTGGTGGCGATAATATAAATTTGATGAATAAAGAACGTTTTGCACTAATGAAAAAATCGGCATTTTTAATCAATACAGCTCGTGGTGATGTTGTTGATGAAACTGCATTAGTTCAGGCATTAAAAGATAAAGTTATTGCCGGTGCTGGATTAGATGTATATGCGAAAGAGCCAGTTGTTACTGAAGAATTATTGAATATGCAGAATGTTGTGTTGATACCGCACTTAGGTAGCGCGACAACCGAAACACGGGTTGCTATGGGATTGCGTTCGTTAGAGAATGTTGAAGCATTTTTTAATGGAAAAGAACCTGGTGATCGCGTCGCTTAAAATCATAATTATTAAAGGTTGTTTATGACATCGGCTGATGCCGGTTTTAATGAGAATTCCCTAGATACAATTTCAGCAACGTATGCGAAAGAAGTTGTAGGACTCTTAACTGAACAACTAACTAAAGTAATCGAACATCGCAATAGCGACATCCTTCCTTATTTTAAAGGAGAATTAACTCTATCCCCAGATGATACTGTGATGCTTGTCGATACTCTTCAGGCATGGGGTATATGGTTCCAACTATTAAATGTTGCCGAAGAAAACACGGCAATGCGACGTCGTCGTTTAGCAGAAAAAGAATATGGATTACCAAACGTTCCTGGCACATTTGCTAGTGTTTTTAAACAAGCCTCCGAATTAAATATCAGCACTGATGAAATTCAGAATTTGTTAGATAATGCCGATATTTGCCCAACAATAACTGCACACCCAACGGAAGCAAAAAGAGTTACAGTGCTTGAAATTCACCGCCGTATTTATATTTTACTTTACAGAGTTGAAGCATCACGTTGGACACAACGTGAAAGAGAAAAACTTATATCTTCGTTGCGCGATGAAATCGATCTCCTTTGGTTAACGGGCGAATTAAGATTAGAAAAACCTACTGTTGAACAGGAAATCATCTGGGGACTACATTTTTTTGAACAATCATTATTTAAACGTGTTTCAGAAACGCATGAAAGACTAAAATGGGCTTTAAATCTTAGTTACCCTAATAAGAATTTTACAATACCTCCATTTTTTAGGTTTGGTTCTTGGATTGGTGGAGATCGTGATGGCAATCCTTTTGTTACCAATGACATTACTAAAGATAGTTTATTGAAGAATCGTCAAATAATCTTAGATTATTATATTGAATCCGTAAAAAATTTAATTGAAAAACTGAGTGTTTCTCGAGAAAGCATAAAATTATCAAAAAAATTCGAAAAATACCTTAAAGGTATGCTTAAGGATATCGATGAACTTGAATCGATTTCTACAAGAAATCCGGGAGAAATTTTTCGTCAATTTTTAAGTTGTGTGTTAATTAAATTACGTGGCACATTAGAAAACGAAGAAGAGGGGCACTATAGCGCCATACGTTATCTTAACGCAGATGATTTTATTTTCGATCTTAGGCAACTTTCGGAAGGTTTATTTGATTCAGATTGTAAGCAATTGTCTAATTTATTAGTGAATCCGTTATTACAGGAAGCGGAGTCTTTCCGATTTTGTACTGTACGTCTTGACCTACGAGAAAATTCAGATGCAATTAATCATACTTTATCTGCTATTTTTACAGCAATGAAAAATGGGGTAGAATCACCACTGCCAAATAGTAAAGAATGGAAGAAATGGCTGTTAGAAGAACTTGATAAACCATTAGATACGTTGCCAACATTTTCAAATCTCGATGAATTATCCTCATCAACACTAGGTCTTTTCCAGATGGTTGCACAAATGATGGATGTACTTGATAGCGAAGCGTTTGGACACTTCATTTTAAGTATGACGAAGTCGGTTAACGATATATTGAGTGTTTATTTATTGGCGAAAATTTCGGGTATTTTTTCTGAAGATAATGACGGAGAATTTTGTCGTCTTCCTATTGTTCCATTATTTGAAACGATCGAGGATTTGAAGGGGGCTCCAGGTATTATGAGTGAGTTACTAGCAATTCCAATTATTAAAAGAACAGTTGAGAAAAAAACGGGTATTCAAGAAGTCATGATTGGTTATTCTGATTCAAATAAAGATGGCGGTTATTTAACTGCTAATTGGGAATTAAATAAAGCGCAAGTAAGCCTAACTAAAATTGGCGATGAAGCAGGTATTCCCATTTCTTTTTTTCATGGCCGCGGGGGGTCAGTCAGTCGGGGTGGAGCACCGACTGGTATTGCTATTGCAGCCCAGCCTGCTGGTTCTATACATGGCCAAATGCGTATCACTGAACAAGGCGAAGTGGTCTCATCCAAGTATGCGAACGAAGGCACTGCGCAATATCAAATGGAATTACTTGCGGCAAGCGTATTTCAGCATACTCTAAGATCTTTGAATGAAGACCAGTTAAGGCCAAAACCGGACTTCGATAATGCTATGGAATCATTATCGAGTTTAGCATTTAAAAAGTATCGAGAACTGGCTGAATCTAGGGGGTTGGTTGGTTATTACAGCGCTGCTAGTCCGGTTGAAGAGCTTGCAAAGATGAATATTGGCTCAAGACCTGCAAGAAGAACTGGAGAAAAGTCATTAAAGGACTTGAGGGCTATCCCATGGGTGTTTGCGTGGACACAAAACAGACATCTTGTACCCGGATGGTATGGTGTAGGTACGGCCATAAAGGAATTTATGGATAAGCATGAAGGTGAAGGGGAAAAATTAATTAAAAAGATGTTCGCCGATTCACGTTTATTTCGTTTGATTATTGATGAGACTGAAAAAACCTTAGCGCTTATTGATTTTGATATTTGTGAAGCATATTCAAGTCTTGTCGAAAACAAAACTGAGAGAGAAATAATTTTTAATATGATTTCCGATGAGTATAACTTAACAAAAGAAGTAATTTTAAACATTACTGACGAAGAAAAACTATGTCAGCGCTTCAAAAAGTTTAGTCGAAAGTTAAACCGTCGGTCACCAGTGCTACATCAAGCAGGCTTAGAGCAAATTAAATTAATTAAAGAGTTTCGTCAGCGTAATGAGAGTGATGATAACTTTGATGATTTAATACCCTTATTATTATCGATAAACTGTATTTCATCAGGATTAGGATGGACAGGATAAATTATTCTGTACGATGCGAATCAGACCAAAAGATTTTATTGCTATTGATAATAAATTATTTTTCGCTGTGGTATGTGGATATCAAGAAGATAATCACGTATTAACTTTTCTTCGTTACATAAAAGATAATGCAGGTATGCATAAACTGACTACCAAAAAAGCAGAAAAAATTATTAGGGAATCTTATCCTGAATTTCAATTCAATAGCTCCTACATTGATGTCAAATTGCATGGCATTCCAATCGATATGATAAAAAAAATATATTACCCAGAAGAGACAGTTAAAAAATTATTAAATACAAAAATACCAGATGATAAAAAAAGGGATGCTATAGATGCGATAAAATATTTACAAAGCATAGGATGTAAAACGGGTAACATAGGAATTACTGGGTCGATAATGTTAGGCACATATAATGAGTGCTCAGATATTGATGTTATAATTTATGGCCGTGAAGTATTTCTGAAAATACGAAAACATATAAAAAACTCATTAGCTATAGGAGAGCTTAACCCATTAAATCAGGTAATGTGGAAAGATGCGTATGAGCGTCGTGATTGTTCATTGAGTTTTAATGATTTTTATTCCCATGAAATAAGAAAATTTAATAAATTCATATCCGGAAATAGTAAGGTTGATATTAGCGCTATTCCAAATAAAGATGAGAAACATAAAGAAAGTGGACCTTATAAAAAAATTGGTAAAGATAAAATTTTATCAACTGTAATGGATGATAGTTATGCTTATGATTTCCCAGCAAGATATTCAATAAAACATGACAACATTAAAGAAGTCATTTCTTATACTGGAACATATACTGGTCAAGCAAGAAAAGGAGAAAGAATTGAAGCCGTTGGTTTTGTGGAACAGGATAAGGAGGGGGTATATCGCTTATTAGTTGGCACTAGTCGTGAGGCCAAAGGTGAATATATTCGTGTAATTGATTAATTTCGAATACATACTAGTTATTATCAAAATGATTTAATTTTATCGAAGTAAATGTTCATTTCGTTGGTTACTTTTTTTGCCAATAGTATTGTTGATAGTAAAGTTGGAAAAATCATTAAAGCAAACATAACATCAATAATGTTAATGATTGTTGTCTGAGTCCATATTGTACTTAATGGTATTATCACTAAGTAAATAAAAATATATTTGTCTCCTATCTTTTTACCAAACAAATAACGCGCACATTTAAGACTATAATAGGAATAGGTAATCATTGTTGAAATTGCAAATAATGAAAACACTAAATAGACAATGATGTTACCGATATTAGGGAGTGCTTGATTAAAAGACATGGCAGTCATCACAATACCACTTTCTGAAGTGTAGATTCCTGATGTTAATATAACCAGGGCTGTACACGTGCAGACAATATGTGTATCAATAAATGGCCCGAGCATCGCTACTAGACCTTCTCGTACCGGCTCTTTAGTTTTCGCAGCGCCATGAGCCATTGCTTCGGTGCCAACACCAGCTTCATTCGAAAAGATAGCACGTTTAATCCCGGTGACAAGAATTTCTTTAAACACAAAACCTGTTGCGCCTCCACCGATAGCGTTCATTCCAAATGCCGAATTTATAATATCTGTTAAGACTTGTGGGACCTGTTCAAAATTGATAGCGATCACGATAAAACTGCTTACTACATAAATGATAAACATGAAGGGAACAATTTTAGCTGTCACTGAACCCACTCGTTTTACATCTCCTAATATCACAATCCCGATAATTAGAAGGCAGATGACACCAGTGTTTAATGGTGAAATTGCAAATTCACTATGTATAAATGATGCAAGTTGATTGACTTGAAAAATAGGGATGCAACCAATTAACCCCCCTAGAGCAAAAAGTATTGCAAGTGGTTTAAAATGTTTTCCAAGACCACGTTCTATAAAATACATTGGACCGCCTTGTTCTATACCTTCTTCATCAAGTTTTCGGTATAAGCAAGAGAGTGTGCATGTAAAAAATTTAATCATCATGCCAAATAGACCAGCAACCCACATCCAGAATATCGCGCCGGCACCACCCATATTAATTGCAATTGCCACACCAGCAATATTCCCCATTCCAATTGTTCCCGAAAGTGCAACCGTCAATGCCTGAAAATGAGATACCTCACCGGGCGAACTTTTGTCATCATACTTACCAAAGAGAATGGAGAATGCATGAAAAAAACCAGTCAACGGTCTTAATCCGGATATATAAGAAAAATAGATGCCAGTAATAAGAATAAAGGTAACCAGCGGTAATCCCCAGAGTAAACCAACCGCAAACGACCAGAATTCCTCAAATTGGCTCATAATTAATACCACTTTTTATTTTTTTGTTTAGTTAAATTGAACACTATCATAAAATACTCTTATAAACATGAGAGCTTCAATTTTAGAAAATCCAATGCAACGTATCACGTTAATAATGATTTTGTTGAATGCGTTTGCGACTCCTGTGATGTTATCTTCTGTTAATGTCGCAATTCCTTTTATTGCTAATGATTTATCAGTAAACGCAGTATTACTGTGCTGGATTCCGATGGCTTATCTTATGGCAAGCGCGATGTTCGTATTAATTTTTGGACGTATTGCTGATATGGTAGGTAGAAAAAAAATATTTTTAATTGGAACAACTAGTGTCATAGTAACATCGTTGATAGCAGCATCAGTAGATAGTGGGATTGCATTAATAGTGACTCGTTTTCTGCAAGGTGTTAGTGCTGCTATGTTATATGCGACTCAGCTAGCAATTATTTCTTCTATTTTTCCTCCAGCGAAACGTGGTTATGCGATTGGATTGACAGTCTCTGCCATATATTTAGGTTTAACTATAGGACCACTTATGGGCGGATATGTAGTTGATTTATATGGTTGGCGTGCTAGCTTCGTAGTGCATCTACCACTTGCGATAATGGCTTTAACTATTGGGATTCTATACGTAAAAGATGAATGGCTTTCTGATGAGAGAGGAAGTTTTGATTTATTTGGCGCAATTCTTTATATGTCATCAATTTTAGTTCTTTGCTTTGGGGTTTCTTATTTACCGTCAGCTCTAAGTTTCATTTTAATTTTTTTCTCACTTTTTGGATTTATATTTTTCTTTTTGTTTGAGCGCAAACATAAACATCCAATTTTTGATACCACATTGTTTTTTACCAATCGTGTTTTCACGTTTTCGTGTTTAGCATCTTTAATAATTTATACTGCAACATTCGCGAATGTTGTCCAAGTAAATCTTTATTTACAGTACTTAAAGGGTTTTTCTGCTACAGCGGCAGGACTAGTAGTTATATGTCAACCAATAACTATGGCAATTTTTTCGCCTATAGCTGGTAGATTATCAGATAAATTTGAACCGAAATATTTATCAACAGTTGGTATGGCGATTACATGTTGTGGTTTAATCATGCTTTCTAATTTAAAAATTGATTCAGCACTTAACTACTTGATCCTTTCTCTTATTATAACGGGTTTCGGATTTAGTCTATTTTCACCGCCGAATGTAAATGCAATCATGGGATCAGTTGAAAAAAAATTCTATGGGAGCGCAACCGGGGCTATGGCAACAATGCGTATCGTTGGTCAGATGAGTAGTATGGTGCTAGTAACATTAATTTTCGCATTAATTATTGGTAATGTTGATATTAATCAAGAAAACTATGACGCATTAGAAAATGCAATTCGCATCGTTTTTAGCATTTCAGCAATACTGTGTATTCCTGGCTTATATCTTTCAATGGCAAGAGGTAATTTTATCAGAACATAAAAAAAGGATGCATAGCATCCTTTTTTGTGGTTTTTTATTTCTGTTAAAAAAGACCGATGATTTTACCATTACTATCAACATCGATTTTTTCAGCAGCTGGTATCTTAGGTAAGCCAGGCATTGTCATCATATTCCCAGCAATAACAACGATAAATCCTGCCCCACTTGCAAGCCGAGCCTCAGTGATTGCAACAGTGTGACCACTTGGTGCTCCTCGAACAGTTGGATCAGCAGAAAAAGACATTTGGGTTTTCGCAATACAAACTGGATAACTTCCATAGTCTTCATTTAATTTATCTATTTGCGCACGCACGTTTTGTGGCGCTGTGATCCCACTTGCTCCATAGATTTTTGTAGCAATAGCTTCAATTTTTTCCCATAAAGAAGCATCATCTTCATAGACATACTTATGTTTCCCTGAGTGACCATCAACAATTTCCACTACAGCTTTTGCTAAATCTTCAGCTCCTGCTCCTCCATCTGCCCAGTGCTTTGATATTACAACCTTAGCACCCATGGATTCCGCTTTTGACTTAAGTAATTCAACTTCGGCATCAGCATCATTTACAAAATGATTGATACAAATGATGCAGGGAAGGCCAAAGTTATTTTGCATATTGTTAAAATGTCTCTCGAGATTAACCATGCCTTTTTCAACTGCTTCTAAGTTCTCACTATTAAGCTGATCTTTATCCACACCGCCATGATATTTGAGCGCACGAATAGTAGCGACAAGAACAACGGCGCTTGGCTCAAGTCCAGCTTTTCTGCATTTGATATCAAAAAACTTTTCTGCACCTAAATCAGCACCGAAACCCGCTTCAGTAATAACATAGTCTGCCAATTTTAATCCTGCTTGGGTTGCTGAAACACTGTTACAACCGTGTGCTATGTTTGCAAAAGGACCACCATGCACGATTGCTAAATTATTTTCCAATGTTTGAACAAAATTTGGTTTGATAGCATCTTTTAAAAGCGCAGCCATTGCTCCATTTGCATTAAGTTCACGCGCATGAACTGGCTTCCGTTCACCTTTTGTATAACCAATAACAATATTACCTAAACGTTCTTTTAAATTATCCAATGAAGTTGCAAGGCAGAAAATTGCCATTACCTCTGATGCAACTGTTATATCAAAACCATCTTCTCTTGGGTAACCATTTGCTACACCACCAAGTGAATTAATTATTTTTCGTAATGCACGGTCATTCATATCAAGTACACGCTTCCATGCCACTAAACGCGGGTCAATGTTAAGAGCATTGCCATGATTAATATGATTATCAACCATAGCAGATAGAAGGTTGTGTGCTGATGTTATTGCATGGAAATCACCTGTGAAGTGAAGATTGATGTCTTCCATTGGTACAACTTGTGCATATCCACCTCCCGCTGCACCACCTTTAACCCCGAAGCACGGTCCGAGTGAGGGCTCACGCAGGCAGATCATTGTTTTCTTTCCGATACGATTCATCGCATCACCAAGACCTACTGTTGTAGTTGTTTTGCCTTCACCGGCAGGTGTTGGGCTAATCGCTGTTGTTAGGATTAATTTTCCATTAGGTTTATTTTTTAAGCTTTCGATGTAATTGAGAGATATTTTAGCCTTATAGTGACCGTACGGTTCTAAATGCTCACTCTCAATTCCGTATTGTTCTTTTGCTAAATCAACAATACGTTTCATTTTTGCTTTTTGAGCAATTTCTATATCAGACATTCTGCCTCTCCTAAAAATATAAGAAAATACAAAAAGTTATCCAAATAATAAAAATATTGAATATCCCCTTCACCGATTATTTTTCTATTTTAAGTGGTGAAAATATGACTCTATTTTAACGTTTTGCCATCAGATCCACTAATAACTTTCGACCGAATGAAGGAAAAAAGTAATGTTTTTTTGGAGAATCTAAGGTGCTTCTAGGATGGTACAGCGTAGGTAATTCTGATAGTATTGATATCCCTGAATATGAAACTATTTAGGATACTTTTTACCCAAAAA
>CAJWIE010000045.1 GCA_913041115.1 uncultured Legionellales bacterium
TTGCTTTATTGTTTTTTAATTTAATTAATCTATTTTCTAGGAAAGTTATAGCTTTGTTATATTCTATAGGTTTTTTTGATATTTTAATCTCAATTTTTTTAGGCTTGGAACGACGTATAATATCTACTGATACAGTACTACCAACTAATGTTCCACCGACTAAAGGAGGCAAATCGGAAGAGAAACTAATATTATTCCCATTAAATTTTACGATTATATCACCAACTTCAATACCGCCTATTTCCGCAGGCCCATTAGGCAAAACTTTTGCAATTAGTGCTCCATGTGGATGTGTCATATCGAAAGATTCAGCTAATTCTCGAGTTACATCTTGAATTAACACACCTAACCAACCTCTTGAAACACGCCCTTTCCCTTTTAACTGTTCATAAACATTTTCAACAACATTAACTGGAACCGCAAACGATAAACCCATGAAACCACCAGTTCTACTATATATTTGTGAATTAACTCCAATGACCTCGCCATCAAGATTAAATAAGGGACCACCTGAATTTCCAGGATTAATTGCTACGTCTGTTTGTATAAAAGGAACATAGTTTTCATTCGGTAAACTACGTCCAATAGCGCTGATGATACCAGCGGTAACCGAGTAATCGAAACCAAAAGGAGAGCCAATCGCTAGCACCCATTCCCCAACGCTAACTTTAGATGAATCACCAAGTTTTAAAAAAGGTAATTTCTCTCCTTCAACTTTCAAAACAGCTATATCACTTCTTGCGTCTGAACCAACTAATTCAGCAATAAACTCTCTTCTATCATTAAGTCTTACAATAATTTCATCCGCATCTTTTACAACATGATGATTTGTTATGACATACCCATCTTTTGAGATTATAAAACCAGAGCCTAATGACGAACGTTCTTGAGACTGACCATGGCCCTCTGGTATATCACCAAAATATTTTTTAAAAAAATCATAAAATGGACTATTCTCAGGAATATCAGGCATATTAAAACCCTGGGGTGATGCATTACCTGAAACTTTTGAGCTGGTACTGATATTAACAACTGCTGCTGAATTTTTCTCAGCAAGGGACGTAAAGTCAGGAAGTGATTGTGAATACGCTAAATTCCCACAGATATATAAATAGAAAACAAAGAAATTTCTCAATAGTCTTTCCTGCATATCTTTATACCTTTATTTAATTGATTGTTACGGAGATGATTTCACAGAATTTACAATTAACTGAACAGTTGTTTTTGGAACTTCTCCGATAGCCGTTATCTGATAACCATCGGTTGATAACGAATATGTGTTAACTCCGCCAAAATTGGTTGTTCCTGTCCTTATTGGTTGTTGTTTATTGAGCTTTTCAACATAAATTGAAATTGTGGCAAGTCCGTCTGAATAAATAAAATGCTCTACAGGCATTGCGCTAGTTGGCATAGGATCTATTGAGTATTCGCTCATTAAAAAACCCTTAGGTATCCATGAAGGCTTCCATTTTTTTCTAGAAACATTATAAGCACTAGTTTTATCATTAATATTATTAATCAAAGTAAAGTTTTTAGAACTAAATGATGGCTTTAATAACATATCATCTATATTTCCTAACACATCTAACTGAGTAAACATTATTTGTTCTAGTGTCACTCCCTGGAAATTTTTAAGTTTAGATTTAAGCAATAATTTTGATTCCTTATCAATCCAAAGTTGATAACCATATCGGAATCTGTCAATTGGTCTAATATTCACTATCCAGGCATTTAACCCTACAATACGGCCTTGGCCCACAATATCGAAGGCATAAAATTTTGAAATTGATTGAATCGTATCAGGAATATAGGATGAAATTAATTGCCCTGACTTACTTTTCTCGATAATGACGACTTTATTTTCTGGAAAAAAATATTTAACTCTATCATTATCTCTTATAATTTCTCTTTTATTGCCTGTTAACAAAACTAGACGTTCATGTACATCACCGTTACTATTTTTTTTATGAATAATCCTCATTTTATCAATCTGTTTGTCGTATCGATAAACAAAAATTCCATCATAATTTAATTCGGTTGTTGCGTTAGACATTTCAGCGATTAAGATTTTTGGATCTGGTGCAATATTATCTGCGCGAGCAAATATTGAATGGATGCAGATATAAAAAATTAGACTAAATAGATATGGAAATTTCACAAGAAAAAACTACTCTTCCGACTCAATCGTAACAATTCGAGCATAAGGCAATACGCTGTTCATTTTAATATTATGTTTATATTTACTATGATTAATTAAATAATTGTTCAGTCGTTGTTCTGTGATTAAATGAAATTGAGTTGATTGTTTGTCAGATGCGGGACGGATATGAGTTTCAGGAAAACTAAATGTTTCTAACTTAGAATCAATTATACTCTCATTCATAACAACAGTATCTTTTATTTCAGTTGACGATATATTATTTTTGTGTTGAACGCCTAGTATTGCCAGAGCAGCGACTGAAGCAGCAATTGCAAAACCAATAATAGGTTCTCGTTTAAATTGTTTGGCTCTTTTGTGTGAAATAATTGTGGGGTCATTCTTAAGGTGTTGGTTTACTTCTGTTATAAAATTATTATAAATTTTTTCTGGTAAATTGCCTCGAAGGCAGTCTCCAATTAGATGGTAGCGTTTCCATACTCCTTTCATAGCATCATCACGAACAAGATCTTCTAAAATATCTTTATTTTTACCATGCTCACCATCAACTAGCGTTGATAGAGCTTCATTATCGTTTCTTTGCATTGTTACTGTTTACCTTTTATTTATTTAGTTCTCTAATAATGGTTTAATTTTACTATCAATCATTTCGCGAGCACGAAATATTCTTGACCTGACTGTCCCTACAGGGCAATCCATTACGCCGGCTATCTCTTCGTAACTTAACCCTTCTATTTCTCTAAGCATAATCGCAGATTTTAAATCCTCAGGTAAATTTTCGATAGTCTTAAGCACTGTTTCCTGTAATTCGTCTTTATGTAATAAGCTTTCTGGTGTCGTCTGCTCGGTTAGACTCATATTACCTTCAATTTGTTCAATATCAGTGACATCATAATCACTTTTTGTGATTTTACGTGATTGTACAGTTAGATGGTTTTTAGCTGTATTTACAGCAATTCGATACAGCCAAGTATAAAAAGCGCTTTCTCCACGAAAATTGGGTAATGCCCTATATGCTTTTATAAAAGTTTCTTGCGAAACATCTAATGCATCACTATGATTTTTAACAAATCTAGATATGAGATTAATGACACGTTGTTGATACTTAAGTACAAGAAGATCGTAGGCATTTTTGTCGCCGTTTTTTACACGCTCTATAATCTCTTTGTCTGTAATATTTTCGGCCATTAGGCCCCTCCTCGTGTGCTAGTATTTCGCATGTTAATATTGAAAAACTTTAAAAATTTTATAGATAGATATACTGGATATATTAATAGTATATAATCAAAGAGTTAGACAAAGAAATAAATATATTACCTTAACTTAATATGCATGACCAACTAGAATACGACGTTTTGATAATTGGTAGCGGTGCCGCTGGCCTCAGTTTGGCTCTTAAGCTTGCCGATCATTCAAATGTAGCCGTTCTGTCTAAAAACGCCCTAATAGAAGGCGCTACCTTTTACGCGCAAGGTGGCGTTTCTGCTGCGTTAGATAAACATGATTCAATTGAATCTCACGTGCAAGACACCTTAGCAGCGGGCGTTGGATTATGCGACCCTGAAATTGTCCATTTTGTCGTTAAGCACGCTCAAGAAAGTATTGGCTGGCTAGTTGATATGGGGGTTGATTTTACTCGGTCGAATGACCCTTCTAAATCGTCATCAACTTTTCATCTCCATAGAGAAGGTGGGCATAGCCATCGACGGGTGATTCATGCAGCAGATGCAACTGGCAAAGCCATCGAAACTACGCTTGAATCAAGAGTAAGGCAGCATAAAAATATTGAATTATTTGAACATCACATAGCTGTTGATTTAATTATCAGTAATAAATTCTTAAAAGATAAATCTCGTTGCATTGGAGCCTACGTTCTTGACGATGCAGAAAAGAATGTTAAAGTTTTTAGAGCCCGAAATGTTGTTTTAGCGACAGGTGGTGCGGGCAAAGTTTATTTATATACGAGTAATCCAGATAGTTGTACCGGAGATGGTATTGCAATGGCATCTCGTATTGGTTGTCGTATAGTAAATATGGAATTTATTCAATTCCATCCTACGTGCCTTTATCATCCTATGGCAAAATCATTTTTAATATCTGAGGCATTACGTGGTGAAGGTGCAAAACTAATTTTAAATGACGGTAATAATTTTATGGAACGTTATGACAGCCGTCAAGAGCTTGCTCCTAGGGACATTGTTGCCAGAGCAATTGATTATGAAATGAAAAGATTGGGATCCGATTGTGTTTATTTAGATATATCTCATAAATCTAAGGAATTTGTTGAACAACATTTTCCAAATATTTTTAAACGTTGTCTAGAGTTGGGTATTAATATAGCAACAGACCCAATTCCAGTAGTCCCTGCTGCCCATTACACGTGTGGTGGTGTAATAGTTAATAAAAATGGTCAGACTGATATTCCGGGACTTTACGCAATTGGAGAAGTTAGCTATACCGGATTGCATGGCGCGAATAGAATGGCGAGTAATTCACTATTAGAGTGTTTTGTTTTTGCTCATTCCGCATTTAAACATATAAAACAAACATTACCTGAAACAAAAATGCCTGAAAAAATATCTGATTGGGATGAAAGTCGCGTCACAGACTCTGATGAAGAAGTTGTTGTGAGTCATAATTGGGATGAAATTAGAAGATTTATGTGGGACTATGTTGGAATTGTTAGAACAACAAAAAGATTACACAGGGCGCACCATAGGGTAAAACTATTGCAATCTGAAATTTCTGAATATTATGGAAATTTTAGAATAACAAAAGATCTTATTGAGCTCAGAAACTTAGCAACAGTTGCTGAGCTAATTATTGAGTCAGCCTTACAAAGGAAAGAAAGTAGAGGCTTACATTACACGGCTGATTTTCCTGCTATGGATGATATCAATTCCTTAAAAAATACAATTATAAGAACTAAAAATACGGTAAAAAGTGATGCGGCAGCATAAAAAAATAATTCTATAATAAGAACTATTAAGCAAAATATTTTAATGAAAAAAATATCAAATAAAATAATTTCATCAGCTGATAATATTACCAATTTATCTAATGAATCCTTAAATACTCTATTTATTTTACAAAAAACGCTGGATATAAATGTACTTATCGAACTATTCGATGACGAACTAAAAAGACATATTTTCCATGATTACTTAAATTATAAAAATCCAGATGAAAAAATAAATATAAATATAGGTAAAATAATTCAGGAAAAATTAACGTATGATCTTCAGTTAAATAACAAGAATCTTGGGACACTAATAATATCGAAGAAAAAAATATTTACTGAATCTGAAATTGAAAAAATTGAAGATCTTATATCACTCTTGATCTATCCAATAACAAATTCATTGCTTTTTAGACAAGCCATCACTAATGCTAGTATTGATCCAATAACAAAATTAAGTAATAGAATGTTGTTTGATAAAATTATCGAACAGGAAATTGAGTTCGCCCAACGTTACAAGCAAAAACTTTTATTAATGATGTTAGACTTAGATAACTTCAAAAAAATAAATGACAGTTTTGGTCATAATACAGGTGATATATTACTCAATAGTATAGCGCAGAAATTAATAGAGTTTATGCGCAGAAGCGATCTTGTATTTCGTTATGGCGGTGATGAGTTTTGTATAATCCTTAGAAATACATCACTTAATGGTGGAAATATTCTTGCTAATCGTATTAAAGAAAATATTAGTGAAGAAGATTTTAGCTGTAATGGAGTAAAAATAAAAACCTCATTATCTATAGGGCTTGTTGAACTACACGATAAAGATAATTCAATAAAATTTATCGAACGTGCTGATAATTTGTTGTATAAGGCAAAGAATTCTGGTCGAAATAATGTGATTACAGAAACGCAGATTAATTAATATTTAACCCCTTCTTTTCTTATCATTTTTAGAAATGACCTTTCATCAATCTTATTTACATTTAGTTCGTTAGCCTTCTCATACTTACTGCCAGGATTATTACCATATATAAGGTAATCGGTATTCTTTGACACACTAGATGTCACTTTACCTCCCAATGAAATCAATATATCTCTTGAATTTTCCCGTGTCATCTTTTCTAAAGAACCTGTGATTACAAAAGATAATCCATTAAAAGGTGTTTTTGCGCTAATTTGAATACTATCCCAATTAATTCCATGTGATATCAATTTTTTAATAATCTTTAGATTATTTTCTTGAGCAAAAAAACTTTCGATATTTCTAGCAACTATCGGTCCAATGTCTGGGATGCTTTCTAGTTCGTCAATTGGTGATTTTTGTATGCGCTCAAGCGTATGAAAATGGTTTTCTAATGATCGCGCTGTAGTTTCTCCAACTTCAGGAATACCAAGAGCATAAATAAATTTAGCTAGTGTTGTAGAACGGCATTTTTCTAGAGCCTGTATAATATTATCCGCTGATCTTTCCCCCATTCTATCTAATTTTATAAGCTGCTTTTGCTCTAGTAAAAAAAGATCAGAAATATTATTTATTAATTTATTTTCTGTAAGTTGGATCACTATCTTTTCACCGAGCCCATCAATATTCATTGCCTTACGTGATGCAAAATGAAGAATCGCTTGAATCTTTTGCGCGGCACAAGATAACCCTCCCATACAAACAAATGCAGCCTTACCTTTCTGCCTTTTTATGTCAGATCCGCATACTGGACATATCAATGGCATTTTGAATTCTCTTACGTTTTCGCGTTTTTCTTTTATTACCCGTACTACTTCGGGAATAACATCTCCGGCACGACGAATATAGACCCAATCCCCGATCTTAATGTCTTTTCTGTTAATTTCGTCAAGATTGTGTAAAGTTGCGTTTGTTATATTAGCTCCAGCAACATTAACAGGTATTAGTCGTGCTACAGGTGTTATCGTTCCGGTTCGGCCAACTTGTACCTCTATATCGATTAGTTGAGTTATTTCTTCTGGTGGGGAAAATTTGTAGGCAATAGCCCAACGGGGCGATCTTGACACATATCCTAAAATTTTCTGTTGATTGATGCTATTAATTTTAAAAACAACACCGTCTATATCATAAGTTAATTCTGATCTCTTATTGGAAATTTCTTTATAATATTCTAAACACATCTCTAATCCTTTGAGTGTTTGAAATTCAGATGAAATAGGTAGCCCCCAGTGTTGAAGTTGATTTAATACTTGTGTGTGTTCAGATAATTTCAAAGATCCTTTGTAATCACCAATCCCATAGGCACAAAAAGATAACGGTCTTTTTGAAGTTATCTTTGGATCAAGTTGTCGTAAACTCCCAGCAGCTGCATTTCTTGGGTTTGCAAAAACTTTTTGATTATCTTTTTTTTGTCTCCTATTTAAATCTGAAAAATCTTTACGCTTAATAAATACCTCTCCCCTTACTTCTAATTTCTCTGGAATATTCTTACCAACCAAAGTCAAAGGTATTTGCGATATAGTTCTTATATTCTGAGTTATATCTTCTCCGATATAACCATCGCCACGAGTAGACGCTATTTCCAAATGACTTTTCTTATAGAGAATACTAACAGCTAATCCATCAAATTTTGTTTCGCCACTAAATACCAAATCTTTATCTTCTAATTTACCTTTTACACGATCATAAAAACGTGCCATTTCATCTTCATCAAATGCATTTGCTAAAGATAGCATTGAAACTGCATGCTTAACTTCTTTAAATTCGGATAATGGTTTAGCGCCAACTCTTTGTGTTGGAGAATTCGGTGTAATTAAATTAGGAAACTCTTCTTCAATTTGAATTAATTTATTAAATAATTTGTCATACTCAGCATCAGTAATTTCAGGATCATCTAAAACGTGATACTGATAGTTATGATCTGAGATTATTTTACGGAGTTTTTCTGCTCCCCTTCTAGCTTGTTCTAGATTCATTTAGGTTCATTTTTCAAAAAGTCTTTCATTGCATATGATCTTAATTTTTCTCTAATAGATTGAAGTAAAGTGACATCAAGCAATTTATGCTCTGAAGTTTTTATTTCACCACCAAGATATTCTGCTATACGTTGTACATTTGAGAAAAACATACTTTCGAATATTTTATACCTATTAATTGAATCTATCTCATACATAAAAACTACAATACCCTTTGTTTTTAATTTATCCATTTCTATAGTAAATGTGCCAGGCTCAAACATATTTGCAACACTAAAAAGAGGCTTGCCAACATTCTTATTTTTCAGTTTTACATCTCTATCATAATTATCTGCTATATCGTTTTCGTAATAATGAAAAATATTCATATCTCCATATATCATTCCAATATCAGTTAATATTTTTTTAATAGCTGTGCCATTAAATTGATTATTAATCGGAGCAGTTATATAGAATGCCAATATATTCTCTTCTGTTTCATTATCGTTGTTTATTTCATCAATACCCCTTTTTGCCGCCCGTTCAGTATCGACCTCCTCTATTCTTTCCTTACTCGCATTTATGGCTGATTCACTACTTAAAGAATTATTTTGTAAATGAGCGGATAACTCAGTCAGGTCAGCAATAGCTTTATTATAATCTTCATCTGAGAAGTCGCTAATTGGTGTAATTGGTATATCGGGAATCTCATCTGCCGCATTCAAGATATCAGCTTTATTTCTTTTTTGTCTTTTTCGAAAAATCTCCCACAAATAAACCCCTAGGACTAGACAACATCCAATAATCAGTAATATTAAACGTAAATCACTCATCTTTTATTATGCGCAAGATTCTAAAATATGGATAATATTATAAGATCTATATAAACACTTGATACCAAAAATCTATAATTTTAATAGCTAAGCAGACTCCGCCATTTCGACTGCCTCATCAACATCAACAGATACAAGTCGAGAAACACCAGCTTCATACATAGTCACGCCCAGAAGTTGGTTTGCTATCTCCATTGTTATCTTATTGTGTGTAATAAAGACAAATTGAACTTCATTTGACATGGACTTAACTAACTCGCAAAAACGACTAACATTGTGATCGTCAAGAGGGGCATCAACCTCGTCTAATATACAAAATGGTGCGGGGTTTAATTTAAATATTGCAAAAACTAGAGCAACTGCAGTTAATGCCTTTTCACCACCAGAAAGTAAATGAATATTAGTATTTTTCTTTCCAGGTGGTTGGGCCATTATCGAAACACCAGTACTTAGTAATTCTTCACCAATTACTTGTAGGTACGCATGACCACCACCAAATAATTTTGGAAACATATCTTTAATATTTCGGTTAAGCTCATCAAATGTTTCTTTAAATCTAGTACGTGATTCTTTATCAATTTTACGGATTGCATTTTCAAGTATATTTAAAGCATCCATTAAATCCTTATATTGATTATCAAACTAATACAATGGCAGACATAACCTTATCAATTAAGAATATACACTTTAATCCTAGGTTTTCTCTTGAGGCGCTATCAGGAG
>CAJWIE010000046.1 GCA_913041115.1 uncultured Legionellales bacterium
CTGCCGATGGCCCTGTGGATTCTCCTAGACAGGCAGGACGCAATCAAGCGAGAAGTAGAAACCAGTTCTATAGAATTACAAGAACTTATAGACAACTGGTACCGGTAGAATTACAGACTAGCCCCCGTGAAAACGGGGGCTTTTCTGTGCCCCTAGTGCAGTGTAAAATTACACAATGGCGGGTTTGCGAAATTACACTCGTGTAATTTCGCAAACCAGTGGAACTGTAATTTTATCAAACACAAGCTGAACACATTTTGTAATTATTCACTACCCTATTATTGCGTTCTGTAATATTCAAATACGGCCCCCAAAATCCATGTTACAGTTGTATTACGGCCAAGAAATATTTCTTTGTAATTATTGAGCAAAGGTTCACTGAGAATTGCCCGTTTGATACTTTGGTTCTTAGTGGGGCGGGTCCGTTGTTGAGACTCACGCGGCTGTCACGACATTGAATGTTGAGCCGGTCTGAAGAATTACGGACCCTCCCCTCTGCCGGGGATAACAGTAACCCCGGCATCACCCCGACAGACTGTCCCGCGGGACGCTGGGCGGGGTGGGACGAGTGCCAGTCCGTCGGACCTGTCGCACCTAGGGTGGCAACCGAGAGGGCGTGGTCGGTAGTATTACCGAATAAGGTATGCTTACCACGGCAAGACCCGCCCGAAAGGGTCGGGCTGGCACTCGCCATTGCCATACTGCCCAGTCCGGCTGCAATAAGAACAGCACGGCAAGCAGTAGAATTACAAAGAGCGGGTGTGGGGCTTCGGCTCCCACACCCGCTCTTTTTTAATTACATTCCCAATGTGTAAAATTACATTTCGCCGGCGGGTTTGCAAAATTACACAAGTGTAATTTTGCAAACCAGTGGCATTGTGTAATTCTACATTATGAACTTGAACACATTCTGTAATTGTACACAGTGTTATTATTCGTTCTGTAATTTATCAGTACGGCTTATTGAGAGACTGTTAGGGTCGCCTAACAACCCGGAAAGAAATCTTGTAATTATCGAGCAAAGTTTCAGTAGAGATAGGGCCGCGAACTAATTTGGTTCTTGATGGGGCGGGGACTCGGTTGTCGAGACTCACGCGGTTGTCACAACTAGACAGTTGAACCGGACCTGTAGAATTACTGAGTCCCCGCCACCATCACCACTCGCTAGGTTGGGTTCGGGATTCGTCCCCCGACACCTAGCGTCGCCTACAGACGGGAAAGGAAAATTACCGTATGTCGGATAATAAGTTCATCGACCCGGCCACACTGGCTGGGAAGATTCCGGGGCGCGGCCGTAAGCCATCGAAGATGGCCGAGCAAGTGTCGAAACTTGCGAAGGGCTGCCCGGTCGGGAAGGGATTCCTGATGGATAAGATTACCGTTTCGGCTGATAATAAAGCCGAACGGGGTCGGACTCGATCAGCGATCACGACTGGCTGCAAGATGGTCGGTTGGACTGATGTTTCTGTCTCGTGGACAGACACTGGTTCGCCACTCGTAGTCCGCAAGGGCTAGAGGCCACTCGGTAGTCTTACAGAACAAATAAGTACCCCCACACCGTGTAAAGCGGTGTGGGGGTATTTTATATTACAGTATGGTATGTAATTTTACAGAACAGCTTAGTCAGTAAAATTACAGAATGGATCCATTGTGCAAAATTACAGAATGCCGGCGGGTGTGCAAAATTACGCAAGCGTAATTTTACACACCAGACATTTTGTAATTTTACAGAACGGGAAATTTAATGATTTTGTAATTTATTATGTGAATAGTTTGTATAATTATTAAATACTATTATTCCACTCTGTAATTTCACACAGTGGGATTTATTTAGATAAGAAATAGTAATTAAAAAAATATTTGCGAGAATAAGAGCAAAGCTTCATTAGAGAATAGTGGGCGTAGTAAGTTTGTCTTTGTGGGTGAGGGAACCAGAGACAACCCTCCCTCCATTCAGTAATTATGCTGAATGAGGAACCTCGACGAATGGAACGGTAATTTTGCCGAACTCATTTATCGACCCTGCTTCCCTGTCCGGTAAAATTCCGGGACGGGGGCGCAAGCCTTCAGTACTTGCAACAAAGGTTGCAAAATTGCTGAAGGGTTGTCCTGTGGGTAAGGCTTTGTATCTGGATAATGTTCCAGAAATGAAGGCTTCAGTAATTGGTGAACGTGGGAAATTGCGTTCAACAATTACCACAGGTGCGACGCTCGCGGGGTGGGACAAAGCTTCTGTCCAATGGACAGACAGTAATTTCCCACTCGTTACGCGAGTAGCGTAGCCTAGGGGTTCCTTGAACAAATAAATTACCCATCAGGCAAACGATTACACAATCGTTTAGACAATCCCCTAAGGAATTGTCGCCTGATGGGTAATTTTATGTCCAATGTGTTATGTAATTTTACAGAACCCCCTGCGGTTTGGAGGTTCTGTAATTTTACACTTTAGTGGACAGGGCCGGCACCCATCCGACGTTTTGTAATTTTACACAATGGGGAGTTGAGCATGGCCGTTTTGTAAAATTACAGAATGGTTGGGACAAATAAAATTTGTAATTCATTTACTCAATGATTTACTTAATGCCTATACATTATTATCCTTACAACTTACACACATGTCATTCTCAACTATAGTCTCGACTATTATCCCACCCATTTATAGGATTTTTTTATTTTTTTTATATGCGAATAACTCTGATTTATTCCGCACTCAATTCTCTGAGGGAAAGGCTACATTAATGATTGGGTCATTGAATGTACAAATCATTAACTAAACCCCCAGTGTATTATTGGCCTTACCAATATTCGTACGTGGCTATTGGTATGAAATATCCGTAAATAATTAAAAATAAATGTTTCTTAGCCTTTTTTAGGGCGAATATTTCAATTATTGAGGGAATATTGAATAAGACCAGGGGTACGGTATGCTTTATCCTTTGTCTGTTTGTTCTGCTTCGTGTTCTTGTAGTCTTTCCTCTAGGAGAGTTTTTACATAAATGTACTCGATTGACCCCACCCCAAGGTAATCCATTACTCTACATAAGTTGTTGATATGCCATGATGTAGTTCCAGGCTTAGGGTTATCTGGAACATCAAACACTTTCAATTCTGGTCGACTATTCTTCTGGTTCCAATTCATCGGACGAAACCCTCTCCTACTTCCATAGTTACTCACTGACATAAGTCCTTTCAAACATTGATTCTAATTCATATTCTTCGATACCCAGCTCTTTTGCTATCTTAAGTCTTTCCTTACCTCTTGCCTCAATGAACTTCCCAAACAATTTGACTGGCATTTGACCTTGGTACTTTCCACGCCATTGGTTCATAAACACCCCATCAAATTCCCGCAACCTTTCCTCGAGCTTTACTTTGAGAACTTCCAGTTCCCTATCTCTATAGTGAAGATGCATCTCTATCTACCTTTTTCGAAGTGTTCCAGATGTAGTTTTGATTACTTTATGGGGAAGATTACTCTTAGCCCTTCCGTACCTGATCTTATACTTCTTCCTCTGGCTATTCCTTCTCAATAAGCCCTGGAGCTTTACTCCCTGATCATTCTTCGCCATCGTTATCCTCATCTCCAAACACAGTGTGATTTTCTTCCGCAGCGGGATGTCTAAGCATAGCAGTAAGTTTATCTATCCCACTCTTAGCCTCATTGCTTACAATAGCGTTAAGCTCAACCTGAAGTTGTTTTATCACATTTCCAAGTTCAATCTTAATCTCAGGCAACCGATCATTAGCCTCAGGATGAGTATCCAAAAACTGAGTTACCATCTCTTCCAAACGCTTCATACTATCGCTATTCATCATCATCTTCTTTCATCGTTTGCTCCATATCAAATATCGTCATGGCATCATCAAACTGTTCGTCAGTCGCTCCAAGAGTCACATGATCAATAAATCTCATTCCAGCCCCTGTAAGAAACTCTACATACTTATCAAAGACTTCTTGAGTTGGGATGTCCATTTCCATCCCAATCCAATTGAAGATAAAATCGATATGATCAAGCAAAGCATAGAAAGAAATCTTATTGATCTCCTTAGAAGAAAAGGAACTCAACCAATCCGCAACACGGTAAGCATCACTCGTTCCATAATGCACAGGATTTACTACACCATTCATCATTTCAAGAGTAGCAAGCAAAGCATTTTTTCGATCCTCAGCCGCATATTCTTTGGTATAATCATACTTATCAGGACGCCCATTACTAGGATGCATCATTACCTCCATATACTCCGAAATATTCACAACTCTCTGGATCATCGAAATGATCTTCTATTATGTCGTCAATCTCTGCATGAACATATAAGTAATCTTCGATGTCACTAATCATCTTTTCAATAATGTTACTCAACTAACTCCTTCTCCATTTCTATCTTCTCAGAAGTCTCAATATTCTCAACTTGTTCAATCTGATATTTAGCATCACGCACTAACTCATCCAGTTGCTTCTTCACCAAAGAATTCATCCACTTACTTCTTGGCTCATCTGGAAACACATTAGTTGATAAACCAATTCGCCTATGAATATCTTTCGGTTCCAAGTCAGTTTCCAAACCTTTCATGACGCACCAGAACTGATATCTAGCATACCATTCTTTCCAGTTAGTCTCAGTTATATCCTGAAACTTCACAACCATGCTACCCCAAATACACTCCTCAGTCTTATCACCTTCTATCTCTGTACCTAACGCAATCTCTTCGTAATTCTTACAGTCACCAATGTCCCAATCTAAACTCATAACTACTACTTTCTATTAGAAAATCCTAAGGATTAATTTATTCTCCTGTTGGGAATATTTCCCGAAGCAAAATGCTCAACCATAACTCATCTATGTCTTCTAATTTGTACCCAAATAAATGCGCCATTGGATGTGTTATGTTTCGCACAAGACCAAATGTTGGCACAGTAAATGACAATACTATTGTCTCGTTTTCAAAGTCCTCTCTGTGAACATCAAGCATATGAAACTTAACTTTATCAGGTGCCAAATCGACTAAACGCATATATTGTTTAGCAAGACTATTGAAGAATTCTTCTGGCGGTCTAGGATTACAATAAAGCTCATACAGATTCCTAGCGTATAGATCATTAATGATCATATCACCACCTGGAATATGATAAGTGCAATCCTCTTTTGTTGACTTTAGAATATCTATAACATGTTTGGGAACCGATCTATTATACCAGGGCCACTTCTCCCTTAAATCTAATTCTTCTTCATTTAAAGAAAAAACTCAGAATTTTTTCAGAAAGGCAATATCTAATCATATCAATGTGGCTGAAGATATCATAAAATTTTTTGATCATCATAGTTGTCACGCATCATATGGATTTTATTCTGGTCCAATTAGAGATGATGGGACGCTAATTTTTACTGCTGATTCTTATGGAGATGGTCTGAGTGGCACAATTTCTCGTTATAATGAAAAAGAAAAGAAAATTGAAAGACTAAAGAAATATCCTGTAGAAAATTTTCAATTAGGAAGAATCTACCGATTAACTACATTGTTGTTACGTATGCTGCCTGGAGAACATGAATACAAGACAATGGGATTAGCACCCTACTATAATGGCCCTCAAAAAAATGAAGTGAAAAAGATTTTTGAAGAAATGCAAGTTGTTGATGGAACTGATTTTAAATTTAATAAAAAAATTAAAAATATTTACGATCATTTAGAAGAAAATCTAGAACAGTTTAGATTTGATCATATAGCTGCAGGATTACAAGCGTTTACTGAAGACCTGCTTGTGGACTGGATAAGTAATTCCTTGAACGAGTTTTCTGGAAATTCGGTTGTATTTTCAGGTGGAATATCAATGAACATTAAAGCGAATCATAAGATTAGCCAAATCTCTAACATCTCAAAATTTTTTGTTTCTGGTGGTGGTGCTGACTTGAGTCTTGCTATAGGTGCATGTTACAACGAGATTGAAAATACTCAAGGAATGCCTTTGCCCTTAAACAACATGTACCTAGGACCACCTATAATCTATAATGAAAGTAATTTTGAAAATTTGCCACAAAAATACAAAATTTATGAATTCAAAAATACAGATGAAATACTACAAAGAATATTTGATGGAAAAATAATAGCTACCTGCCTCGACAGAGCTGAATTTGGTCCTAGAGCGTTAGGAAATAGAAGCATTCTAGCAGATCCAAGAAAACGTGAAAATGTTGAGAAGATTAATAGAAAAATCAAGAACAGAGATTTTTGGATGCCATTTGCACCAATTATTCTTGAAGAATATCAAGATGAAATTTTAGTTAATCCAAAGAAAATTGAATGCCCTTACATGACTATTGGATTTGACACAATTGATGGAAATGAAAAGATTCCTGCTGCAGTACATCGTGCAGATTATACTGTTAGACCACTAATATTAAACCAGCACCACAATTCAAAAATTTGGGAATTAACGAATAAATTCTATAAAAAAACTGGAATTCCGGCATTGTTGAACACGTCATTCAATCTGCATGGGGAACCAATTGTTAACAGTATACATGATGCATTATCAGTATTTGAAAGATCAGATCTTGATACATTATGGTTAGATAACCATATTATAGATAAGATCTAATTTATGAAACATTCAAAAATTTTTCTTTTAACCACTTTTCAAGTGGTATAATTTCAGTAGTTATCAATGACTTGGCAAGTTTGTTTGATAAAGATGTGTTTAATGGTCTATTTGCAATCAGTGAACTGTTTTTTATGCTTCCTGACTCGACTAAATTTGTGTCAAAATTCAAAGTTTTTGCAATCTTGTAGGCAAATTGGTATTTTGAAATAATCTCATCTCCAGCAATATTAACAATTCCTCGAAAATCAGTTTTCATTATATCAAGTATCATTAAGGATAAATTGCAAATTTCAAGAGGATTAAATATAACATCAGAGAATGCTGTAAATTTTTGATTTTGTTTTAAATTATTCAAGATCCAATTAAAGAGAAATTTATTCTCATTGTTATGACCATAGAAATTTGTTCGGACTAAAATAGAATCATCATATGTTTCTAAAACTAAATCCTCACCTAATTTTTTTGATTTAGCATACTCATTAATTGGATTAGTTTTATCTGATTCTAAATAGAGTCTTTCACTACCATCAAATACTCCGTCGGTGGATATATGAACAAATTTTATCTTGTTTTTCTTTGCAATTTTAGCAATATTACCTGCACCGATGGAATTTACATCATAAGCAGTTTTTGGTTCTCTTTCTATTTCATCAATATTTGTAAGTGCTGCACAATTAATGATTAAATCTGGTTTCACCGAATTGATTACTTTTTCAATCATATGTATTTCTCGAATGTCTAAATGAATTGAACCATGAGTTTTATTGGTGCATGATGTTGTTAATCCAGTTTTAGTTGCTAGTTGAAATATCGTATTTCCAAGAAAACCAGCTCCTATTACAAGGAGTTTTTCGATCATTTTTAGCGTAATCCTATCATGAAAATAAAGAATTATTGAAATTTTTTATTCTGCTCGTTACAAGTTCAAATGCTTCCGCTGCATGAAATCCATATAGACTTCCCCACCTTTTGGCCACTGCTTCAATAGTATCTTTAGATCTAGGATGAGGGAATTTTCTCATTTCTTTTTTATATTCTGAAAGTGCGTGAATTTTTGATTTTAATTCGTTTGAGATGTCAACAAAAACATTTGGTTTAAAGCTATATGGTAGTTTCCAATCAGTTGAGGAAATGGACTCAAACGAAAATATTGAATTTACAGGTGAGCCTTCCAACGGTCTTGAGGCAGTAATTGTAGATTCAAAAGCTAATCTATGATCTACGTTAAGATCATTATAATGATGTGTGAAAATAATTTTTGGTTTTATTCTGCAAATTTCTTTTTCCACACTTTTAACAATTTTCAGAAAAGGCATTGTGTCTAACTCGTTGTCAGGATAATTAAGGAATTTAGTATTTTTTACTCCTACAAGTTTTAAAGCACGAATGGCATTATTATTTCGCCATTCGATTTCACGCTGCATTTTCTTTTTTTCAATATTATCTACTTCATAATTTGGTACATTTACATGCCCAGATTTTTTTCTTGCAGTGATTCCTTCAGCAAGAAATAATACAGAAATGTTATGCTTTTTTGATAGTTTTTTTAGTGTACCACCCATTCCGATTATCTCGTCGTCAGGATGCGCAGATACAACTAGTATATTCATTTTAATTCCATTCCTCTATCAACTTACAGACTCGTTTAGTTCCATTTCCATCAATAATTTTAGGTCCAATACTATTCATTTCAGTTCGTAATTTGTGATCTTGGATTAGTTTACTTATAGCGTTTTTTATCTTTTGATTAGAGAGCTTCTCATAATATCCTAGGTTAATCCCAAATCCAGATTTAGATAATAAGGAAGCAGTTTCGGTTTCAAATTTCTCGGTACAGATAATTATAGAAGGAATGCCAAGTTTGGATAATTCAAGTAGAGTCATCCCACCACCAGTTATTGCAATATCATGCCTTGCAAGTTCTTTATGCATGAACTTGATATTTCTTTTAACTTTTATTGATAAATTGCTGTCGTCTATACTTTTTTGTAATTTTTTATTATACCCAATAGGACCAATGATTATAGTTATCTTTAATTGAGAATTTAGTTGAGAAATTGAGTCAATAATGTTGGGAATAAAGCAATGTGAATCAGTACCACCTTGCATTATAACTAACGATTTCACTTGTTTTCGGATTTTTATTGAACCTGATTTTTTGAAACTTGGATCGAGTATAGAGTATTGAAAACCAGAATAGCTGTTTTTCCCAGTTATGCCGCTGTGTGGATATAAAATATTAATTCCTTTAGAAAGTAGTTTTTTGCCTTTACCTATATAATCAATTCCTATAGTAAGATATGAATTGGATTTAAAATAATTTAATTTTTTATGTGTCTCCTCGTGTTTGTCTATAATTACTAAATCATTCTTAGAAATTATCATATCTGTTTTTAAATTTATTTCAGAAAAAAGCTTACAATGAAATAAAGGCTTAACAAGTTCTTTTGTTATTAACTCGTTTGTGATAAACAATATGTTCTTATTGAATTTTTTAATTTCTTTTGCAAGATTTAAGGATCTATAAACTTGTCCTAAACCAATAGTCTTGTTCCCATCAACAATAAAAATAATTTTTTGTTTCATGCTAAATCAAAATTTATTAAATATTTTTTAGGTCATTTTTCAGAGAAATCTTATATCCTTCATCATAAGGTATATGATTATTAATTTTTAATAATTCAGGATATTTTTTTATAACTTTTAGTATATCTGAAATATGGATAGGACTTGTAGATGACAAATGTCTTGATAATTCTCGTATAAATTTAAGATCTTCTTCTCTATCAACAGTACATCTAATGTTATCAATTTTTTGTTCATGTCTAATGTTTGAAATATTAAATTTATCCTGATTGAATTGTACGTATGGAAATACATGTTCGCGCTCGGATGGTTTTTTTGCAAATCTCCATGCCGCTTCTAGTATTTTCATATTAGATACTTCAACA
>CAJWIE010000047.1 GCA_913041115.1 uncultured Legionellales bacterium
AAGTGTGTTTCATCCAATTTTCATCATCACGTTCTGGGAAATCTTCTCGTGCATGAGCCCCACGACTTTCTTCGCGATTATAGGCAGAATGAATACTTACCATCGCACAACGCAGAAGATTATCAAGCTCCAAAGTCTCAACTAGGTCGGTATTCCAAACCATACCCTTATCATTAATGACAATATCAGAAAATGAATTCCAGATTTCTGACATTTTATTTATTCCCCTCTGTAAAGTTTCTCCGGTACGAAAAACTGCAGCATCTCTTTGTAGAGTTCGTTGCATATTATCACGTATTTCTGCTGTTTTTATTGTACCTTTGTTGTAACGTAATTTATCAAAACGAGATAATCCTTCTTTACCAGCATCTACGAGTGGTTTGTGTGGAGAGTTTATTTTAATATTTTCAGAACAATAATTCGCTGCTGCTCGACCAAAGACAATCAAATCCAACAAAGAGTTAGATCCCAAGCGATTAGCTCCATGCACAGAAACACAACCAGCCTCTCCAATTGCCATCAAACCTTCTACAATCGAATCAGGGTCACCATTTTTTAGTGTAACTACCTGACCATGATAATTCGTTTGTATTCCACCCATATTGTAGTGAACTGTTGGTATAACTGGGATGGGCTGTTTTGTTACATCTACACCCGCAAAAATTTCAGCAGATTCTGCAATTCCTGGTAAACGTTCATTAATTACTTCTGACCCTAAGTGTTCAAGATGGAGTTCAATATGATCTTTCTCTTTACCTACACCGCGTCCTTCCATAATCTCCACTGTCATTGCTCGACTAACAACATCACGAGATGCTAGATCTTTTGCTGATGGCGCATAACGTTCCATAAAACGCTCACCTTCAGAGTTTGTTAGGTATCCACCTTCTCCACGAACTCCTTCCGTTATTAGACATCCTGACCCGTAGATTCCGGTTGGATGAAATTGTGTGAATTCCATATCTTGTAGCGGTATTCCAGCGCGCAATACCATACCATTTCCATCACCAGTACAGGTATGTGCTGACGTTGCCGAGAAATAAGCTCGACCATAACCACCAGTTGCAAGCACGACTTCGTGTGCTCTAAAACAATGTATTGTTCCATTCTCAAGATTCCATGCCATTACTCCACGACAGACACCCTCATCCATAATTAGATCAAACGCAAAGTATTCGATGAAAAACTCAGCTTCATGTTTTAATGATTGCTGATAAAGTGTGTGTAGAATTGCATGCCCTGTTCTGTCAGCGGCAGCACAAGTACGTTGCGCCGTACCTTCCCCATAGTTTGTTGTCATACCACCAAATGGTCTTTGATATATTTTACCTTCTTCTGTACGTGAAAATGGTACACCCTGATGTTCAAGCTCAATAACAGCAGGAACTGCCTCTCGACACATATATTCAATGGCATCTTGGTCACCTAACCAATCTGAGCCTTTGATTGTGTCATACATATGCCAACGCCAGTCATCAGGACCCATGTTCCCAAGCGAAGCACTCATACCACCTTGAGCAGCAACAGTATGACTACGGGTTGGAAACACTTTGGTGATACAAGCAGTTTTTAAACCTTTTGCAGCCATTCCAAAAGTAGCTCTTAATCCTGCGCCGCCAGCACCAACGACAACAATATCATATTCATGATTAATAATTTCGTATGCATTAGTCATTACAGTTAAAATTCCATATATATAGAGAGAATTGCTAACGTGGTACTTAATACTGCTAAAGATATGATAGTTTTTATAAGAAGCAACAATGCATTTCTATGCCGGTTTGATTCCACATAATCTTCAATTACAACCTGTAAACCAAGCAATGCATGGTAGTAAAGGATTAAAATAAAAAATAACATTAATAAAGAATTTTTTAAGCTACTTAACCATAAAATAACAGTATCATAATTAGCGATATACATAGTTGCCAAAGAATAAATAAACCAAAGACTAAGAGGAACAAGAGCAGCCGCGGTTAGTCTTTGCGCCCACCAATGACGAACTGGTTCGCTAGATGAGATTAAAATACGTATAGGGATAGGTAATTTAATATTCATACCACTCCGCCGAGAAAAAGCATAACTATTGTTAAAGTAATACTAACAAACACCGTTAGATACCCAGACTTATAGGTTGTTGATATCTCAAGACCAAGGCCAGCATCCCAAAATAAATGCCTTACTCCATTTGATAGGTGATAAAACAAAGAAAAAATGAAGCCGGCTAAAAATAATTTTCCATACCAAGTTGTCATATATTGATGAAAACTATTAAAAATTTCTGCACTCATCGCGAGACTTATTAGCCAGCATGTTAGTGCTAACGCACCCAAACTCAGAAATACACCAGTCCCTCTATGAGTAATAGACAGAACCGAAGTCAACTGAGGTTTATATACTTGCAAATGTGGCGACAATGGCCGCTTCGACGACTTCATGAATAATATCCTCTTTTATTTATTATAGTCAGGCGGAGTCATCCGACTTTTCACTCTGGCTTTATTTGCTATGGATATCTAAAAATCAATACAGCGACCTTTTTTCTCCCAGTCACCGTAACGTGTTGGTTCGGGTCCTTGAGGACCACCAACTTCCTTTTGTTTCTTTTTGGGCTTACCCTGTAATAAATCTTTATTCCATTTGTTGTTTTTTTTATTCAAATCATTAATCATTATTTTATCTCTATTATTTAGGGGTTTAGGCTAAATATATCGCCTACAGCACTACAAAAAGAAATATCTCAGACGTTATTATATGTTGTGTTTTGCAACATATTGAGATTTTTTTTAACTTATTGATTTAAAAGTAATTAATTCAAGACAATATATTTATATTTTTTAATTAAATAAGACAAAAATTCATTAAACCAAGCGTTATTTAGTTAAATTCGTCCAGTATCGTATGTATTTCATACGGCGATTTAATCATTCTATCTGCCCCCCAATTTTCCGGATTATCATTTTCATTTATATAACCGTATAGTGCGACCGCAGTTTTAGCCCCAGCTTCGATACCAGCTTTTATATCCCGTTCAGCATCTCCTATAAAAAGAGTAGAAGCTGGATCGCATTTCATTTGTTTGCATGCATAAATAACAGGCGCCGGATGAGGTTTGATATGCTCAATTGTATCTCCACAAACAATACATGCCGGGCGCTTATCCAGTGATAATGCTTTTAACAATGGAATTGTTAACCACGAGGATTTATTAGTAACAATTCCCCAAACTTTTTCAGTCTTCTCAAGTTTCTCTAATACTTCTTTCATACCTTCAAATAATTTTGTTTCTTCAGCAATATTTTCTGAATAAATCTTTAAGAATTTTTTACGTATTTCATCAAATTCTGGGTCTCCAACCTCAACACCAAACCCAACTTTTATCATCATACTCGCACCTTGCGAAACAGTTGGTCTTATGGTTTCGATTGGCAATTGTGGTAGTTTACAAGAAAGACGTACAGCATTTAGTGCATTAGCAAGATCAAGTGCTGTGTCTAATAATGTACCATCCAAATCGAAAAGAATATTTCTAATCATCTGAGATTACATCAAGTATGTAATTAACATCGGGTCGTCCAGTAAGTGAACAAGTTTTTATTATTGGGTTATATTTAATAGCGGACAAATCGTTCGTTCTAAGTTTATACTGATTACACCAGCTTATTAATTCAGAAGGCATTATAAACTTCTCATACCGGTGCGTACCTTTTGGTAATAGATTTAATAGATATTCTCCAGCAAGTATTGCGAGTATATAAGATTTTATATTACGATTAATCGTAGAAAAAATAATATGGCCTCCTGACTTAATCATTTTTTTTGATACTTTTATAATTGATAGTGGATCTGGTACATGCTCCAGAAGCTCCATGCAGGTTATTAAATCAAATCCACCTTTATTTTTCTTTGAAAATTCCTCTGCATTGGTGACGAAATAATTAATTTCCAAATTATTCTCAAATGCGTGATGAGTCGCAACATTGATATTTTCTTCGCTTGCATCAATTCCAGTTGTCAATGCACCTTGTTTCGCTATTGATTCGGTTAGAATACCTCCTCCACAACCAATATCGAGGACACGCAATCCTTTCAACTGAATATTTTTGGTAATGAACTTTAATCGCGTCAAATTTATATCGTGGAGCGTTTTAAATTCACCGTTGCGATCCCACCAACTATTGGCTCTTGAAGAGAATTTTTTTACCTCATTCAGATCAGTATTTTCAAGCTCTATCATAAAATCAGTTAGTTATGTCTATAAATTTAAAAAAAATAATTAAGATCATGCAATAAGGAACTGAATAATAAATATTATTTCTTTTATAGTATAAAAAATTTAGTAATAAATCGACTTATATATGGAGTGTGGTGTTTGTTGAATCAGTATAGTAGCCTGAGGAGAAGGGAAATTAATCAAAAAAACAGGTTCAAAATAAAAATACTAATGACAATAAAGAAAAGAATCTTATTTATACTGGAAATTATCCCAATATTTTTAGTCTCAATATTACTTTTTGGGTGCGCAACAACAGCAACGTTAGATGAGAGAGATCCTTTGGAAGGATTTAATAGAGGAGTCTATTCCTTTAATCAAACAATGGATGACCTTGTGTTTAATCCAATTAGCAAACTTTATAAGGCAGTTACCCCTGATTTTATCGAAAAAGGAGTGAGTAATTTTTTTAGCAATCTAGGAGATCTTTCGGTGATTGCAAATGAAATACTTCAATTAAAATTTGATAAAGCAGCATCTGATGTTTCACGTGTTTTGGTCAATTCAACTATTGGTTTTTTAGGGTTTTTTGATGTTTCCTCAGAAATAGGGTTGCCAAAACATAATGAAGATTTTGGGCAAACCCTTGCTCAGTGGGGCTTTGACTCTGGACCCTATATAGTAGTGCCATTTTTTGGACCTGCAACATTTAGAGATTTATCGTCATTTATTATAGATAAAGGAACGTTAAACCCAATGTTCTATATTGAAGATGATATGACAAAATCAGGTTTACTCACACTAAACTATGTGGATTTTAAATCTCGTTCTTCAAGTACGCGTAATTTGATTGGAACTGCTTCTTTAGATGAGTATGAATTTATAAAGAACGCATATTTTGAAAAAAGAGCTTACGAGATTAGTGATGGTAATATTACAGATTTTATCGAAGAGTAAGAACACTAACAGTCAAAATTATAATAATAGCAGACAAAATTCCAATCGCAATAAAGAGAGGTCTTTTGTTTTGAAGGTTTATTAATTTTTTTTTCTTTTTTGATTTCTTTTTAGAAATACGTGGCGGAGTGTATTTATTTTCTTTAAGCGTAGCATTGCCTGCTACTATTTCTTGAACAAGCTTTGCTCTCATTTCGCGATAATCACGCTGACTTATTTTTCCATCTGAATAATCTTTTGTTAATTGAGATAAAGATTTGTTATTCACTAAGTTACCCTACATTCTCACGAACTAATCGAAATCCCGTTGCCTCATCCCCGTCTCCTTTATGCGACCGTTCTAGTGAAATAGCGCATTTTGAATGAGCATCAGTATAGGCGCCACCTCTTACAAGTAAATTTTCTTCGTCTATTACCCATTCTTGAACGTTACCCACATAATTTTTTAGTCCCCAGCCATTAGATTTTCCAGATTTAACACTAACAATACCTGTTCCTTTAATTAATTTTTGGTTAACTGATACACGGCAATTAAAATCTTTCTTTGGTTGTTTCCCTCCTGCGTTGGCCGCATATTCCCATTCAGATTTTGTCGGAATGCGATATTTTTTTCCAGTTCTTTCAGATAACCATGATGCATAATCCTTCGCTTCTTGCAGACTAATATTTCTAATTGGGTCATTTCTTTTATCTTTATCTTTGACTGGTTTGCAAGAACCGCTAAGGATACAGTATTTACTCCAGTCGCTAACAGAGATTTCATACTTTGCGATGGCAAAATGTTTTTCATATGTATCGTTATTTGGTACAACCACCATTAATGGTCCACGTGCTGATCTGTGTATCATATCAAAACAAATCGCCTTAGCTCGCTTACCATAACCTGCTAATCTTTTTGTGCATTCTGAATCACTTTCTATCGGTTTCCAATTTGCTCTCGATGCTCCTCCACTAGTATTTCCAGAGATTGCATCAATTGATTGTTCTTTTGCTCTGATTTTTGGTTTTGGTTTTGGTTTAACTTTAGCAATTATTTGATTTAGTTGACTTTCAGCCTCATTAAACTCAGGACTATCACTCCAAAAATCTTTAGCACGAGTCAGTAAACTTTTTGCGACTTTTAATTTTTCATATTCTTCACCAGCTGACTCCATATCTTGCTGGAATATCTTATAAATATTTTCAGCTTCTTTTTTCTTATCATCAAGTAATCTAGCAAAGCTAATGAATTGAGGGTGTGTTCCAAATTTTTCAGCAGCACTTTCTTTTATTTTAGTAGCTCCAGTTAATTTACCAGCAGTAATAGCAGCGTTTGCCGACGATAAACCTTCCCATGGTTTTAGTTTTAATTCATTTTTCAAACTGGCCAAAACACTACTTGCCGGAAAAAGTCTTGCTGCAGTTTGAGCAAGTCCAGCAGCTGCATTTTCATCTTTTGATTTAAGTTCATTAATTCGTTCCACAAGCGTATTAGCCGCATTTTTTCTAAAGGCGGAAGAATTTGCGGCAGACGCATAATTTTCGATTTGATCAATCTTTAACCTAACATTTGTTGGAAATGTTAATGAAGTTTTGAACAACTCGGTGAGTTCAATGATATTTGCCTCTGCCTGGTACTCATCTTTTAATGAACGTAACATTTCATTTGTTAAGTCAAGCTCTAAACCTTTTGTAACTAGTGAGAATGCCGAAACATAATCCTTTGCTTCTGCATTTGTCTGTGCCAAACGGGCATAACAATCTGCCAGTAAACGCGGTGCTTCTGATGTTATGTAAGTATCAGTCTGCGGGATATCTGCTTTAAGTTGCTCAAAAAGCTTTTCAGCTTCCACAACATTATTAGCTTCTGTAAAAATCTTGAAGTCACTCTTATTAGCTTCAACTTTTGCTTTACGTTCAGACTCATCACGCGCGCTGGCAATTGCGGTTCGAGTATCTAGTATTGTTTCCAAACCAGGTGCGAAGCGTTCAACTGTATCAACATATCCATCTGCAGCATCAAAACGCTCTTCCTGTAAAGTCTGGTTTGCTTTTTCTAAATATAGGTTAGCAATTTGCTCTTGGTACTTAGTTAATTTTATATTGGTATTATTATTTTGTTTACTAAGACTGGCTAATTTTTGAATATTTCTCAGTAATTTTATTTCCCATTTCTGATTGTCAGTGTCAATACTAGATAATGAAGATTCAATATTATTGATATTGGTATCAATCATTTTCGCTATTGCTTTTTCACGTATATCGCCTTTTAGATGAGCAAGGTTTATTTCTGTTAACTGGTCATTTAGTTGAAAGGCAATCAATAATTGGGTGAATTTTGAAGCTAGTGCTTCAGCATCATTACGACTACCAGTTTTTATAATTACATCTAATTCTTTTTGTAGTAAAGGTTTAAATCTAGCTGATAATGACTGAATCAAATCACTGTCTGGACTGAGACTCGCAAGTTCTGAAATTACAGTTTCTTGATCTTTAAAACTAACTAATGAAGATAGCTGTTTTTTGATAATATTCAGGTCGGATTCAAGTTGAGCAACTCTTTGTGCTCGTAAAATCTTTTTCTCTAAGTCAGAAAGCCTAGCATCATCATTTGCTGTTGCTAATCCTGACTTAACTAATTCAAGAGCCGTCGCAAATTGATTAGCCTCAAATTTTTCTAACGCTAAGATTCGATAAGCATTGGCTGGTCTAGGATCTTCTAATAGGGGGTGATCAGGTTCAATACGCGATATTTGTTCAAGAATATTTTTGGTGTTATCAATTAATTGAGGATCTTTTAATGCGCTTACATATTGTGCGTTTAGGTCACTAATAATTTTCTTTTTACTTGTTGTCACCAATGTAGTTTGTCTCTGAAGAAATTGTGATTCTGGATAGAATTTTCCTATTTCTTCAATAATTTTATTTGCCGCAGGAAAATCATAACTATCATTATTAGCGTCAATTAAGAATGCAACCTTATCACTAAAATAATTTTGTATTGCATTTTTCGCTTCATCTGCGACGGTTGTTTGGTCTACTTTTTCTAGCATTAAAATCTTATTCAATTTCTCATCTATTGTCTGTTGATCTCCCTGGTTGATTTCAGCTACTAATCCTTCAATTTTTCTTTGATGCATGAAATCCATAGCAGGGTTAATCAACATTAAGGTCAGGGTAATTAAAACAGCTGCTGCAATTACAAACGGATTTTTATGCCAGGTTGCTTTACCCGCTAGTTCCTCGACAAAATGTTCCACTGTTGGGCTTCTATCGGTACGATGAAACGCCACTGCACGTTTTAGCGCACGATTTTGTTTTTTGTTCAAATTTTTGAGTTCGGGCGCTTCTAGGTTATTTTCTTTGGCTTTATTTGCTGCCAGTTTATTGAATGGGTGTTTAGAGGTTAATAATTCATAAGCGGTGCAACCTAAAGCATAAGTATCATCACGCGTATCAGGCTCTTCACCTTCTAACATTTCTAGACTTGCATAAGCGGGCGTTAAGGCGCCAAGTTTACCTGGGTCAAATAGTGTTTTTTCAGCCTCCCCTGAGACTGGATTTTTAACAGCACGTGCGATACCAAAATCAAGCGTCTTAACGGTTCCATCGTTACAAAGAAAAGCATTACCTGGTTTAAAATCGGAATGCACTAATCTTAATTCATGAGCATAAGTTAAACCGGCTCCAAGTTGCTTGATAATTTCATAAGCTTCTTCAAATGGTAGACCTTTTTTTGGCCGGACGGTTTTTCTAATAAAATCTTTAAGCTCCATTCCTTCCATTAATTCCATAGTAATGAAGACAGGTGTGCCAGGACCACCCACACGGTCAAAATCATAAATCGTTGCAATATTTGGATGTGCTAATTTTTGTTGGCGACTTGATTCACGTTGAAGCGAGATAAACGCCTCCGGGTGATCTTTAAAGTCCTCGTTTAAGAGTTTTATTGCAACGTGAGGTTTTTTATCTTTTGCTTCTGCTTTTAATAAATCAAGTGCCTTATATACCTTACCCATACCGCCAATACCCAAAACTTTTTCAAGTTTAAAACGCTGTTTAATTACAGACCCCGGCCCATAATTTCCTCCATCTTCTCCGTTTGAAGCTGGAGTATTCGCTGGTATCGCTGTAGAGGATGTTTTCGTAGATGTTTTTGCAGCAGCAGTTTTTGCATCATTACTCCCGCCCCCAATGACGGTTTTTTCTTCACCCCCAATGACGGTTTTTTCTTCACCCCCAA
>CAJWIE010000048.1 GCA_913041115.1 uncultured Legionellales bacterium
TATGCTTGATGTATATTAACCAAATCTAACAAATCTTCTAGAAAAATCGAATGGTACATAGGAGATAGCTCAAAATTACCTCCATCAGAAAGTATTTGCTCAGAAAGTTCATTATTTACAATATTGATTCCTGTTTGATACCAGTTATCCGCTTCTTCTCCTTTAAAAAACAATCCAGCAAAAATTAATGCTTTTGCATTGGAAAATAGATGGTTTCCTAAAAGATGATATTCTATATTTTGACTTAATAATTTAGTCTGAATAGATAATGAATCTAGCCACTCTTGTTTCACATTACTGTTCAATAAGAACCACTTAATCCAATTAACAATTCGCAATGAAGATGGATATGGCTCCCAGCCATTTCCAATTACAGGCGGGTTTTCATCAATCCACCTTTGAATTAAATCGTAATGCCATACAGCTCTTTGATTTGCATTAATAGCATTCAAATCATCAAAATAATGTAAGTTATATAACAATAGCTTGTCTTGATCAGCAGAATTCCAATCTTTTGGTATTCTAAGAATAAATTCTTTATTTAAGAACTTAAAACTATTGCTTCCATACATTCTTTGCAAGGGCTGTATAAAAGATTGAATGTTATTATCTGTATTTGAAATTTTTGGAGTATTAGATAAGTCTACTTTAGGTTTAATAAACTTACGTTTGACCCTATTCGACATTTGACTAACTTTTAAATACTTAACAGTATTAAATAGAAGTAGCGCTTTTTTTAGCATTAATTACGCAATGAATTAGCAACTTCAATTGACACTCGTGAGCTTTCAAAAACTTCATCGTAGGGTATTGGCGAATCATTTCCATTGACAATGGATTCAATAAACGCTTTAGCACAGGCCTTTTGCCCTTTGTCTTGCTTAAATAGTTTCATTTTCTTAAAACCAGGCCATCCATACCCTGTAAGAACAAGGTAATTATCTATTTGCAATACTGCATTGTCGCAAAAAACTTCTATTCGTTCCTTTGGGAACGAAGAACTGCCATTGGAAAAATAATGAATTGTCCCAAAAGATCCATCTTCAAAAGACAAAGAAATAGAAGCCTTATCCTCTCTAGTCTCAATACCTGGAACGTTGCCCATGATAGTAGTCGTAAAATCAACAATTTTATGACCTACTAGATGTCTCATTAGATCTATAAAGTGACATCCTTCGCCGATTATTCTCCCACCACCAATATTAATATCTTGTACCCAATGATCTTTAGAAATAGTGCCAGCATTTACAGTCATAATAATTGACTTTGGTGATTTACTACTTTCTAGTAATGTTTTCATCTTGATAATGTGTGGTGCATACCGACGATTAAACCCAACCATCAGTCTTACTGCGTCATATTGATTTATCTTGTGATAAGTTTCATCAATAATATTAAGTTCATCCAATGTTATAGCTAATGGCTTTTCTACAAATACATTTTTATTAGCTTTTAATATATGGGCTTTTCTAAATTTAGTAATCTGGTTTTTTAGTACGGAATATTGTTTATCCTCAAGTTTTTTTTGCCCATAAACTTCGTCAAGTTCAGCAAGCATTTTATTGATAAAATTTGGGGATGTTCTAAGAATGCTATCTAATTGTTTAGATAGCGATTCGTGCTTTAGTTTGCCAACCGCTAATGCCTCGAGTGCTGCTTTAAAATTAGCCAATGCAATACTCCTTAAAAAACATTGTTACCTTATATTTAGCTATTCTATGTCAACTAGAATAGCAGTAACATTATCTTTTGCGCCTCTGGCTAATGTTAAGTCAATTAATTCATTACATTTTTTCTCAACATCTCCTTTAGCAAGCATTTTTTCAAAATCAATGTCGGGGATATGTTTTGTGAGCCCATCACTACATAATAGGTAACGGTCTCCCTTCTTCATTTCTTGCATATCTACATCTAATACAAATTCTTCCGTTGCACCAACAGCTCGTGTAATCATATTTGAATGTGGGTGACTTTCAGCCTCATCTCTCGAGATAAGACCTTGTTCAACATAGAGCTGTACCTGCGAGTGGTCAATTGTTAGCTGAATTATTTTACTATCTCGAATACGATACAAGCGACTATCTCCAGCCCACAAAAAAGCACAATATTTTTCATAAGCCAACATCACTACTACGGTGCTCCCACAGGTTGTTGGTTTCTCGCCTTGATTTGCTATTTCAGTTAATTTTTTATTAACACCAACTAATGCGTCTTCAATATCATTTATATATTTTTCAAGAGATTGTCCTAATTGAATTTCTTTTAGAGTATTAACGACCATTTGACTTGCAACATCACCAGCTTCGTGTCCACCCATTCCGTCAGCAACAACCCACATTCCAACATCTGGCCTTACCAACATAGAATCTTCATTTAGTTTTCTTACTTTACCTACATCGGTTCTTCCGTGGGAAGTCCATGAAAATGATTTTGTGTCGTTTTTTTCGGTTGTATCTGACATCGAATTATCAGCATATATAAAAATGTTATATAGATTTTAATGTGAATGTAACAACTTCACTCGGATTATCCTTAAATGCTTTTCCGAGACTTATTTTACCATTTGCATTGATAGGCATTTCTTCACGTCTTAAAAATGATTCATCCGCCCCATCAATTTTGATATGAGTCCCATTTGTACTCTGATCAATAACAAAAAATTTATCACGACGCAGTTCGATCTTAACATGCTGTCTTGATGCAAGTTGCTCATTGATGGGTAGATCGCATGCCTTGCTTCGACCCATCATTAATCCCGATTTGTCTTGATTTAATGTCACTGATGTTTTGGCATAACTAACCTCAAGCGATACTTCATCTTGCTGTCCTTGTGAATTACTTACATCAGTTGCCATTGTTGTTACATCAGATTCCTGCCAGATGATTTCATAAATTTCGATGACATCTTTTTTACCCTTAATTGGCGCATTATCGACAAATCGTGAACTTGCTTGTGTAACTGGGTCTAAGAGATCAATCGTTGTTTTTGTGGTGATAATTTGCCCACCCTTTGCTTGTGCGGCCATTCTCGCTGCAACATTTACCGCGTCACCAAAAACATCTCCACCTTCTAGTAGGGCTGGCCCAAAATGCATACCTATTCTAATTTTTATCTCCGGCCCTTCTTCTCTCATTTCATTTGCATCTTCCAACGTTTCTTGCATTTCAGTAGCAGCGCACGCAGAATCATCTGGTTCTGGAAAAGTGCACATTATTTCATCACCAATAGTCTTAATAACTGTGCCGTTATGACCATTAATGACGTTAGTGAGTAGTTCTAGCGTTTCTGCAATTGATGCACGCGCCTTATCATCGCCTATAGCTTCAAATAATTGAGTACTACCAGCGACATCTGCGAACATAATCCCGATATTTTTTGTTTTTGGTGCCATCAAATACTTTTAATTATCCTTAAAAAACATAGACATGCAAAAAGATAGTAACATAAAAGATGATATTATGCTTAGTATTGTCCAGGAAATCACTCGTAATTTATAAATTTCTTAACTTTTGACTATGCTGAGTTGGCACAAGAATATCCTAATTAATCACGGAAAACCTTAAAGTTTTAATATTATCAGTTTATTACTTCCATTTTTAACGTTGAATAGCTAATTTGGGCTTTCAATTGGGTGATAGCGTAAGGGACTCTTCGTATCTACAAGAAAAACCACATGAAATAATGATAAGATAAGCCTGAAATTTCAAAAAGCTAATTTTTTTTATATCGAATTATGATGCATTCAGAAAACCAGTTAACCCGGATTTTGACGATAGCGCTTATCTTGGGCGGCGTGTTATTTATTTTTTCAGCTGAAATATCTCATTTAAAATCTGAGCAAGACTTAACATCAGATGAAACTATTTACATTCAAGGGGATGGGGAAATTTCAACGCAAGATAATGAACCTGTGGAAGAGTATGAAGAAATTGTTCCTACCGAAATCGATATACCGCAAACTGAAGAAGACATTAATAATAATAGTAACTGGGCTGACACTTCTACTGATAACACCAATCTTAAACAGATTTTAGATTTTGAACATATAACTTCACTTATTACAAATATGAATAAAAATGAAAGAGAGAAGGTATTATCCGATCAAGAATTATTTAAACAGGTAATTGAAAATGAGGCAAACAACCGTTCAGCATTAATGGCAGCCGCTAACAATGAACTTAATCGACATCCAAATGTAAAATTTATGATGCAACGTAACTCGGAGAACATGTTGCTAGAGTTTTATTTAAACTTGCTCATTAAAAGAAAATTACCAGAAGAATTTCCAAGCAATGAACAAATCATCGCTTTTTATGAAGCTAATAAAGAAACACAATTTACATTTCCACTACGTGTACGTATTTGGCAAATATTTTTATCTAAACCAAAAGATGTAACCGAAGAAGAAATTTTAGAAATACAAAAAAATGCAGAAGAAATTATTTCTAAAATAAAATCAGGAATAAATGATTTTACAAATCTTGCAGTTTCTAAATCTCAACATGAGCAAAGTAGAAATCGTGGCGGGTATATGGGTGTGATGGAAGTTGATGGATTACTTCCGGAGATAAAAGAATATGTTTTAAAATCAAAAATCGGAGAGATTAGTGATCCGATAGAAACAGATTCAGGATTACATATTTTAAAAAGAGGATTAATTTTAGCAGAAGAGACACTTCCGTTTGAACAAGTAGAAGATCAAATTCGTCAGCTACTTATAAAACAAACTGGCACACAAATAAAAAATGCAATTTTTGAACAGGCTCGCGAAGATTATCCTCAACAAATTTCTGAAAACACGATCGAAGAGTGGTGGTTAAAGTTAAAAGAAGAATCTGAACCATAATTTTAGTCGAGAGAAAGTAATAAATGTTGATGGAAGTCGTGTTAAATAGATTATTAGTAATGGGGCAATAATTAAAAAGCATGGAATGTAAAAACATATTTAATTTATTTATAGCTTATATCATTTTCTTAAGCCCATTAGTTGTTGCAGGTACACCCGAGACACCTGTTGCTGATGAGCAAACTGAAACTCTGACAGAGACAGAAATATCTGATGAGGTTTCTGGAGAGGAAGGGGTAGCTGAAGAAGCAGTTTTGGATGAGGAAGAAGTACCTCAGGTAATAACAGTGGAACCAGGCACACCCTTTGAGGTGCCAGCATTGATTGATCGCCCTTTGGATATAGAAGAAGGGCCCTATGTTCGGATTAATACATTTAATCTAATTGATGCGGAGGATTACCCAGAGCATGAGGTCAGTGCTGCTGAAATCAACAGCACCATTTTAGATACATTATTACAGGAGCAGCCCGGGCGTGGTTTTAGTATTGGAGAATTACAAGAAGTTGCTGACGAGGTAACACGTTACTATCGCACTAAGGGATTAATTCTCTCAACGGCAGTCATTCCAGTTCAAACTATCACTGACGGTACCGTGGATATACAGGTTTTCATTGGTAAATTAGGACGTGTCGTTGCCGAGGGTAATAGGAAGTTTAACTTGGAGACGCTCAAGAAACCCTTTAGCAAGCTCATTGGGCGGCCGGTGACACAGCATGAAATTGAAGAGGCGCTGCTGATTTTGACTGATTTTGCGGGATTGAGCGTTTTTGGCGTTTTCAGGCCTGGTATTAAGGTGGGTGAGGCGGATATTGTCCTCAAGGTACAGCAGGAAAAGATATATGATGTTGATTATCGTATTGATACTCATGGGTTAAAAGAAACAGGGCTTAATCGATTTAGGTCTATTGTTAATTGGAATAACCCAACGGGCGGTGCCGATCGGGTTACCGTTACTATCCAGCAGACCTATAATCCCAAGCTAAATAATTATTGGTCAATAGACTATAAGCGCTATTTAGGGCATGGCTTCACCTTCGGCACTGGGCTTTTTAGGAATTTTTTCCAAATTGGGGGTGATTTGGCGGCTAATCAGATTACGGCTTTAACCATAAACCGCTCCTTTTATCTTGAAAAGTCCTTTACCCGCGGCAGACAGCGCAATTTCTCGAGCAGAATTACGCTGACACAGAAAAAATCGAAAACAATGACCCAGGCTGTCCAGACGAATATCGACCGGTTAGCGGTTTTGGCCTTGACGCTTAACTATGATTCGGTTGATAACATCCACCCCCTAAGACCCATATATCGGGCACTTTTCAAAGACACCCCCGAGGGCTACGGTGGGGGGTTGAATTTTTTAAATATCACCTGGAGTCGGGGGTTCAATGATGCCCTGGGTGCGATGGGCTCAAGCGGGGACCAGTTCGCTACTGGAACCTTGGCTTCGAATCGGTCAGGTCGAAGAGGTAATGCCCAGGGTGAGGTTGCCGAGGGGCAGTTCGAGAAGGTCACGCTCTCCTATCAGCGATTACAACTTTTGGCAAAAAGCCAGTCGCTGATGTTTGGCGCAGAGGCTCAGTGGTCGAACGATATTCTCTCCAATCAGGAGCTCTATTCGATTGGCGGGCCGGAAAATGTCCGTGGATTTCCGGATGCCCAAGGCCTTTTTGACAGGGCTTTTTTTTTCAAACTCGAGTACATCCTGAACGCCCCCTTCGGGCTCGCCAGCCGACCCGCATTTATGAATCGGACCTGGGGAGAGGTTCTCCAATTTTCGGTATTTTATGACTTTGCCACCGCCACCAATAATGACCCACTTTCGAACCAGGATCCGAATCAGCAGAACCGGTGGATCAATTTCAAAAGTATCGGATTGGGACTCAGATTTAACATCCCAGGAAGCATAAATAGCCGCCTAATGTACGCCAATAAGATTGGTGTCGACCAACCAAACGACAATCGTTATGGCAGGTTGATGGCTGATTTCACTTACAGCTTTTAAGCTAAAAACTCTTTATTTATCTACGTTTCAGCGATTTTCCTTTCATAAAATTCTCTAAAAGCCTTGTTTTTTCTAGCTTTTAGCTAGAAATTTACGTCAATTTTTTCTTTCCCTCTCTTCAAATTTATGTATAATCCAATTTTAGAAGTGAGAAGTGAGTCACATTTTTAATGTGATATAGTTCACAAAAACTGAAAAAAAGTGTGAACTGCGTCACAAAAATTAGGGTAAAACGTGATTTTAATCACATTTTTAAGCGAACCAACTAAGAGGAATAATATCAACTTTTTCTAAAACGAAACCTAAAAATACTTCGTAACAGTTAGCGCATTTGAAGGCCTTAGAACCGCCGGTCACCGCATCATATGACAACCAGACGAAACTCAAAATCCATCATCAGGAATGACTCTGCTTTGGGGTCATTTTTTCGTTCGACCAGCGGAAATTTTCAAGCTCAATATCTCGGTAATTTTTTCAAAATTGCCCTCCCATTCACCCTATTTTTTACCTTTCATGCGGGACCCGGATATGCCGATCCAAAGGGCGGTGTGGTGACCGCCGGCGAAGGCAATATTTCTGTTCCCAATGAGACCACCACCCAGGTCAATCAAATCTCCCAGAATCTGATCGTCAACTGGGAGAGCTTCAATGTTGATGCCCACGAGGTCGTCGAGTTCAACCAGCCCAATATTTCGGCCCAGGCACTGAACAGAATTTTCGACCAAAATCCAAGTCAGATTTTAGGGACCATCACCGCCCGGGGGAAGGTGCTGTTGGTCAACCCGAATGGCCAGGAAGGTGGGGTGGTCATCAATCAAGGTTTATTGGAGGCGGCAACTGGCGGTTCAGTTTCTCTCATCGGAGGGGCGGTCAAAAATGAAGGGGTTATTTTTGCCAATGCGGGGCAAGTTAACCTCGTTGCCGGAAAAGCTGTCACCATCGATTTCGAGGGTGACGGCCTACTTCAATTTACAGTCGATGAATCCATTATTAAGAATGCCCAGGGATTAGACCATGCGGTGTCTAATTCCGGGACTATCCATGCCGATGGTGGCAGTGTTTTATTAAAAGCCAGCGTGGCGAAGGATGTTTTTACCCATGTCGTCAACAACAGCGGTGTTGTTGGCGCCAATAAGATAGAAAATCACGGGGGCGTGATCAAACTGGTCGCTGCCGGCCCATCCAACTCACTTATTAATATGGGTACGTTGGATGTGTCGTCAAATGACGGAGCTGCCGGTTCTATTGAAATCTCAGCCACAGATACGGCGGTGGTTTCAAGGCAGAGCGACATTAAAGCGACCTCCTCATCGGGTAACGGTGGGGTGGTGCACATTACTGCTGACCGGGTTGGCCTTTTTGGCACAACGCGTGTTGATGCCTCGGGTAAAACCGGCGGCGGTGAGGTGCTGATAGGCGGTGATTACCAAGGCAAGAATCCAGCAATCAAAAATGCTACCGAAACCTATATAAGTTCAGATGTGAGTATTCATGCTGATGCGGTCTTAGAAGGTGACGGCGGTAAGGTGATTGTCTGGGCGGATGATACCACCCGTTACTTTGGCTCCCTCTCTGCGAGGGGCGGTTCTAACCAGGGTAACGGGGGTCTTGCTGAGGTATCCGGAAAAGAAAACTTATTGTTTCGTGGAAAGGCAGACTTATCAGCTGTAAATGGCTCAAGGGGAACACTCTTACTTGATCCGAAAAATATCCAGGTTGCCAATTCACCGAACTGCGGTAGCTCATGCGATGCCACCTCAGGAAATGCGAACAATGTCACCACCGGGGCAACGTTTACCAGTAATAGTGTGGTGAATAAACCCGATGACTTTGGTATCAGAACCACCGACCTGGTCTCAGCGTTGACCGGTAATGTTGTTTTAAAAGCGAATAATGATATTACGATTGATAGTGCGATTGATGCGAGCGGTAATAATAACGCGGGTAATCTTGAACTACAGGCCGGTCGCAGTATCGATATTAATGCCAATATTACGGTTGAAGGTTCATTTACCGCAATTGCCAATGAGGCAAGCGCAAAGGCGGGTACCCGGGATGCGGGCGATGCCACCTTTAATTCCAATGGTTTTACCATTAATACCACTGATTCAACTGCTTCAGTACATGATATCTCGATTAGTTATCAGACCGGTCCCGGCGATGGTTTTGATACTGGTGCGATGGTCATCGGCACGCTTAATGCCGGCTCATCAGGCGCGATTACAATCAATTCAACTTCAAGCGAGACGGTTTCGGTTGATGCAGTCACGAACGCCGGCGAGTTAACACTAACCCAAAGTAATGGGGCGACATTTGAAGGGGCGGTTACGGCAACCACCATTACCCTAACCGATACCACAAATAATGCAGATATTTTATTTCAGGGAAATGTCACGGCAACCACCCTCACTACTGCAGCACAGGGCTATGATTTATCTTTCACCGGGGGCAGTACCACCATCACCAATGCGGTGACCTTTCAAAATACCGGAACCCTTAATTTAGGGAATGCCTCAGG
>CAJWIE010000049.1 GCA_913041115.1 uncultured Legionellales bacterium
TCCGTAAATTAGTCAATGAAAACCCTTCTCTTCAGAAAGAAATTGAAGAAAAATACGGTGAACGTATTGTTGAAACTGAAAAGATGATTGAACAACCCGAGGCCGGAAATATTGTTGAATTTTTGATGGGTGAAGGTATTGGTGAAGCAACTGATGTACTTTTAATCGATGAATCGATATGTGTTGGATGCAATAACTGCGAAAAAGCTTGTGCTGAAACACATAATGGTATTTCTCGACTAGCTCGTGAGGCAGGACCAACATTTGCCAATGTTCACGTCCCAACGAGTTGTCGGCACTGCGAACATCCGCACTGCATGACAGACTGTCCGCCCGATGCAATTAAACGAAACCCAGAAGGTGAGGTTTATATTACGAATGATTGTATTGGGTGCGGAAACTGTCAAAGAAATTGTCCTTATGGTGTCATTCAAATGGCTCCAGAACCACCTAAAAAACCCGGATTATTTTCTTGGCTTCTTTTTGGAAAAGGCCCAGGGCCAGGTGAAGATTATAGTTACAGAGAACGCGCGCCAAAAGATGCGCGTAAAACAGCCGTAAAATGTGATATGTGTAAGGATATTACCGGAGGGGCATCGTGTGTACGTGCTTGCCCAACGGGTGCAGCAATCCGCGTCAAACCAAATGAATTCATGGATTTCATTAGAGACGGGGGAGATTCAGTGTAATGAGTCAGCATAACGTTCATGAATCATTTCTGCTCTATCGCAGCCTTAAATTTATGTGGCTTGCCATTGCGCTAGTATTTGTCTGTATTCTGCTTTACGTTTTACATAGTCCTCTCGGTGAGCCAAGCGGCAGCTCTTGGCTTGGTTATACCTTAGGGTGTATTTCGGCGACACTGGTTATATGGTTATCTTGGTTTGGGATACGCAAAAGACAATATGCGCTAGGCACTACAAAACTTAAAGTTTGGCTCTCTGCCCATATTTATTTTGGTCTTGCACTTGTCGTTATTGCAACATTACACAGCGGGTTTCAAATTGGATGGAATATCCATTCCGTAGCTTATGTTCTTATGTTATTAACCGTTATAAGTGGCATCTTTGGAATCTACATATATGCACGTTACCCAAAATTAATGACTAAAAATCGTGCTGGACTTTCAATGGAAGAAATGATGGGGCAAATCTCTGAGCTAGACCAACAACTTCTCGAAGAGGGACAGCGATTACCAGAAGAAATTAATACTGCTCTCCTAAAAGCAGCAAGAGAAACATATATTGGCGGAAATATATTAGAAAAAATCTCACCAAAAAGAATTGTTTGCCCAACAACAGAAGCAAGAAACTTGATGGAAACAAAATTTGCAGATATGACTTTGCATGATCAAGGCATATCAAAAATTATCGCATTATTAGCAAAAAAAACTAAGCTTCTTCGTCGAGCAAGGCGCGATGTTCAAATAAAAGTTATTTTACGTATTTGGTTATTTTTTCATATTCCGCTTGCTGTTGGTTTATTAGGCGCACTTTTTTCTCATGTTCTTGCCGTGTTTTTTTATTGGTGAGGAAGGATAATAAATAATGAAAGTTATTATCAAACATCTTTTGAAAAAAACTCGCTCTGGCGGATATGCGCAACGCGATGAAGTAATTGAAGCGCCAAGCATTCGTTTCGGACGTGGTACTGAGTGTGAAGTACATCTGACAGATCCAAGAGTTCTCTTGTTTCATCTTGAAATCACAGAGCGCTCAGGTGAATTCTATCTTACAAGCCAAGGAGATAGTGATTTTCAAATTAACGGTCAAATATCAACTAAAGCTTCTATAAAATCTGGCGATAAAATTCACCTAGGTCCGTATGATATTGAAGTCCTTGATAATAAAGAAAAATATGATGGTGTAGTTTTTACGCTTGAACATTCACGCCCCCTTGGAGATGAATTAGCAGCACTGAAAGAACGTTCAAACACAAAGTTTACCTCACTTGGTCTTAGTGTTCGCGGATGGGCTTGGCTCTTATCTATCACCATCATTACCATAGGAATTTTAGCGCCTCTTACTGCATATATTACGAAACCTAAAGGAGGAGATCCTTTAGATGATGGCAAAAGATCATTATTGGCTGGTGCAGACCAAATTTGGGTATCAGGACCGCATTCAAGCGTTCACGCACATTTTGGTGATCGCTGTGAAACTTGTCACACAAATGCATTTAGACAGGTAATAAATGAGGTGTGTTCCGACTGTCATAATGATTCAGGTCACCATGCTGACCCTTCTGTATTTCCGAACGCATCGCTTGATGGTCAACAATGTCAGAATTGTCATAAGGAACACACTGGTGATGAGGGCCTGCTAATTACAACCGAGAGATTTTGCACAAACTGTCACGATGATCTCTTGGATGTTGCTGATAATTCAAAATTGAAAAATGTTTCTAACTTCGATGAGCACCCTCAGTTTTATGCGACACTTATTAAAACTCATCAACCTGAAACTTTTGAAAGAGTTGTTATTGACGGGGGAAAATCAAAACCGATTGATCGCTCAAACTTGAAGTTTTCACACAAAAAACATTTAAAAAAACATGGTGTTCGACATCCAGATGGTACGAGAACAGTTCTTCAATGTGGTTTTTGCCATAAACCAGAAACTGGTGGTGTTGCTCTACGACCAATTAGTTTTGAAAAACACTGCTCAAACTGCCATGACTTAAGATTTGAAGCTCAAGCACCTAACAGACAGATGCCGCATAAAAATCTATCTCAGGCAAAAGACTATGTAGAGGGTACTTATGCAGAATTTGCATTACGAGGTAACTGGGTTGAGCCCGAAACTGCTATAGATAATATTTCTAGCTTCCGTAAATTAATTGGTGAAGAGCCCATTGTTACAAAAGAACAAAAAAAAGCGGCTTTAGAATGGGCGAAATCAAAGGCAGAAGAAGTACTGCAGGGAAAATTTGGGCGTAAATTATGTGGTGAATGTCATGAAATTGTAGATAATCAAAAAACTAATGACTGGGATATAGCGCCAGTATTTATTCCAACAAAATGGCTACCAAAAAGCTATTTTAATCATAGACCACACAGAGACAGAGAATGCACAACTTGCCATAACGCTAAAAAAAGCGAAGAAGCAACAGATGTACTGCTTCCATCAGTTGAAACTTGTCAAGAATGTCACGGAGGGGAATATACAACAACAAAAGTTAGGAGCACATGCACTGAGTGTCATAGCTTTCACCGTGAAGACCTGATGATGCCAAAATAACTTTAACTTTTTTTAGAATTTACGACGTATTTCGAGACGAATCCCTGAAAGATTATCCGCGTTATCTAAAATACCAAGCATCGCATCTGCCCTTAGAATCCAGCGATCATTTAGATTATGTTGGTAACGTGCGCTCAAGGCATATTGATCGCCTAGAATTGTCTCTGATTGACCACCAAAGGGTTGGACGGTCGCAAATTCAAAAACAACTTGTCGAGACAGGTCAAAAAGGTTTTCAATACCAATAGCGAAACCAAATGCATCTTGTGCAGATGAATCTAATTTTGGAAATCCGGTAAGTCCATCTGTCTCAAATACTATACCTGTATTTTTAAGCAGCCCATCATTTCCACGTACAAGTGGCTGGGGTCTGTCTACCCCGATAAAAAAGTTTGCATAAGGAATTAATGTAAGTGGTTTATGGGTAATCAGTGAATTTTCAATCAAAATAGCGAAACCATCAGCGGTCTGGGTGTTACCGCCATTAGGTGTTTGGCCCAGGGCCCAAAAACCACGCACCGAATTTGAAAGTTTACCACCGTATCGTTTTGTCCATGAAGCAGTCAAGTTATGATAATCAAAATCACTTAATCCATTTCCATCGCGCTTATCATCGATAAAACCATACCCACCTTCGAAATAACCTCCCCGTGTTTCAATAAACGCTGTTACGCCAAAAACATTGCCCTTATTATCTTCTAATTGGCCGTTTGCATTCTTTAAAGCTGCGGTTGTCACCTTATCAATACCTGCGAAGAAACTAATATCCATATTTGAAATGTCGAATTTTGGTGAATTCTTAGCTGGGATGGCAAATGCACCACCAATGATTGCATCATCAAACCAGATTCCATTTTGAAAAAGAAGTGGCATAAAACCAAACGCAAAAGGCAAATCATAGGTAGCCCATTCATCAGTTAATCCAGATTGAATCGCGCCAATATCACCTTCGAAAAAAAGAGTTTCAATATTGCCATCTAACACAAAATCAAATTCACCATGGTCGTCACCAAAAAATTCATGGCGAAGAAAATTATTATTTTTGTCTATTGGTCTTAAAAACATGTGAATACGTTCTGTGGATGTCAGTCTTAAATCAACATTAAGATTTAGTCGTGCTGCCAGTTGGCCAATTTCATTACCGCCATTATCATTAAATGCGAGCGCTGATCGGAAATCACCAAAAACCAATAATTGTGGCCTGAGAAGATTCTTTTTACCGATAACATCATAAGTCTGCCCCAAAACACCCTCACTATATAATGGATAACCCCATTCCAAAATCGGACGTGGCTCATTAAAAGGTGTTTTTCCACCATAAATCTTTATTTGTTCTGCAACATCATAGACATTGTCTGGGTAGGTTGGGTCACTTCCAAAAAGTTCGCGTTCAAATTCAGATGGACGAGCAACTGGATCCATCTCAGGCGGTGCCTGATGACTTTCATGTCTAGGGCTCGTGCTTCTTTCTTCCAATACAGTTTCAGGCGGAACATCTCTACGACGTAATATACCTTCTTCTTCATCAGTAGACACTTCCTCAGCTAAACGTTTAGCTTCCTCAGCTAAACGTTTTTCTTCTTCCTTTAATTCAGAAACACTATCATTGTGGTGTTCTAATTCTGCCACAAGGTAGTGTTGTTCTTGTGTTGTAATATTCAGTTCTTCATTTATTACTAAATCAATTGTTTTCTCTTGAGTTATCATCCACTGGTTATCAATTTTTTGTAAAGAGATAAGTTTTCTAACATCATCACTATAGTTGTCAGATTGATAACTCTGTGAAAATTCAACATCAATATGATTTTGGCTAAGCGGCTTAATCTTAGTATCCGCTAAAGCTACTTTTATGAAGCTTGGTGAAAGCACTCTATCACGACGTTGTTTTTCCCATTCCCCACGACTTACTTCTTTTGACGGAATAAAATTTTCTGCATAGGTTTTAAGGTAAGTATCAATATCCTGAGTAGACCAAGAATTTGACCAGCGCTGCAGCACTGCTTCGACAGACTCTTTGATTGAGGCAGTTTCTCTACCAACTATGATGGCACTTTCACTTGGATTAGACGTAGTGTTCTCAACTTTTTCAATGTTATTGTCTGGTGAATCCTGTGAGGATACTAAATTTTGTATTTCTAGATTAGTCGCAATTACTTTTTCTCTAATAATTAACCATTGGTCTTCAATCTTTTGCATTGACAGCCTTTTCTTGGTTTTATCTGTATAAGTATTTGACTGGTAATTCTGTATAAACTCAATATCAACAAGATTCTCTTCAAGATGATTTATGCTTATGTCTGACAAACTAACTTTAATATAATCTGGGTTTATTAATCTTGTTTTTCTTTCGTACTCCCATGCTTCACGGCTTAATCCTTTTGATGGTAGAAATTCTTCACTGTAACTTTCAAGGTAAAGGGTAACGTCTTGTGAAGACCATGCCTTTGCCCAATCACTTACTGAAGTCTCAACATCGGCATAGGCAGAATGAATATAGATAGAAAAAAAGAGTCCACTAAAAAATAGTGTACTTTTTTTGCGTAATTTAAAATTAATTAAAACCATTTTTATTTAATATCAAATTCTACTGAATACGGATGAATATCAATCATCCAATCATTGATTCGTTTCTCCATATCAAGTGTCGCGCCAACAAATTTCATAAAATAAATCGGCTCGGCTCGGCTACGTAGTCTCACTTGTAGTTTGTATGTGCCTTGTTTTTTGATTAAATCTCCTGGAACTTTATATTTTGCATCACGATACGCCAGTGGCGGAATTGAACGACCTTCCATTCTAGCAAATGGAGGGTGATTCATGACTGTTGTTGGTTGTGCTGCTGGCCTTAACATGGGGAGTTGATCAATATCAAAATTGACGGGTAGATACATCTCCCGATCAGTCCCTTTAATATTTGTTGTTAAAAATTTTGTTTGTAAATTAAAAAGCTGGTCATCATGTTCGATTGTCCCTTCAGCTAACTCTATTGAATGAAGGTCAACCATATCTCCATATTTATCAACATAGCCAGATTCAAATACGCGCTCCCCATCGGGATCAGTAAGTACGACATTGAGCCAAATTTCTGGTTGTGCCCCTAATGAACCGGACGGAAGATTATGGCCCTCATCGACATTAGTAACCCGATAGCGGAAACTCAAATCTTTACCTATTTCTGGGGCGCCTTTATCAAAGAATGGTCCGTCTATTCGACTTCCATTTTCCATAACAGCGAGACGATCAAGTCGTTTATTTTCAAGAAGCTTATTATTTTGCCCAATTATATAACGCGCTTCTTCTCGTGCCTTTCGGGTTGACCATATCTCTGGAAATTCAGGTGCCTCAACTAGTCCCTGCTCAAGTTTATCTTCCCAATCAGGCATCCCCCATAGTTCACGATAATTAAAAGTTAACCACTCTTTAACAGACCATTTAAGTGCGCGAGCATTAAATGGGAATAAACCAGGATGTGCAATTGGATAACCGGGTCCATAAAAAGCATGGTTCGAATGTTTACGATTTGGATCTCCCACAATACGGCCATTAACAATTGCAGCAGGTCCAGTATCATAGCCTTTTGCCTCGCCGGGTATTTTACCCATATGACAAGCTTGACAAGTCACTCCCTTCGCATGTGCAGGACTATCGCGATATTGTTCCCATACTACTTCCAGCTTGATGCCTATGTTAACTGCTACCTGATGGCATGAAACACAAAACTCAGATTGTCCAATCGTCTCAAAAACAGAAGCCCCTGCATGAATAGGAAAACCTTCTTCCTCAGGACTTCCTGATACTTTGTAATAATCACGGTCTGCTAATACTTCAGCAACACCAGGGGCATTTCCAGTATTATAAACAGGTTCATAAATACTCCCCGGTTGTACATGGCGCTCGCCATGAACCTTAAAAAACGATTGATTAACCCTATGACAAGTAATGCAGGTTACTCCTTCTCTTGCTACTAAGGATCGTTCCCATAATGGTGATTCTCTGGGTTCGCCAATCTGGGTTCCGACCGTTTGATGGCATCGCACGCAGAAACTACCCATAGTGCCCGATGTTAATGCATTAACCGCTTGCTCAAATTTATGAAACATGGGAGATATTGATGCATATGCATGATTAGAAGATGACCATTCACTAAAGATCTGTTGGTGACAACGGCCACACAGTGCCGCTGAGGGGTATTGAGATTGTTTTAATATCTCGAGATGGGGGTCAATACTTCCGCCACCGCCAAGTAATTTTGGCTCAACATCGCTGACCAATCTTTCCCACTGGGCTTCATAATCTTTGGGAAGCTTATGATCCTGATCTATAATTGATTCGCCAGCCAAAGAAAATCCAGAAAATGCAATACAAGCCAGCAAACAAAGCTTAGCTTTAAAAAATATTATCAAGTATTTTTTTTGTAGCATTTGTGATTTCATATATATATAAATAAATTATCCGACAATATTATTCTATACATATCACTCACGTGTTTGAGTGACAATTGTCCCTAATTATAAATTAGACCCTTACTTTTCCTTACTTCTTTGATAGCTGTAGTTCAGGTTCTATAGCAGCCTTTATACTTTCAATTGCTTTGACAAAATCTGTAGGACGATACTTTTCATCGTATTTTACTGCTTCATACGCCATATCCATTGCAGTTTTAACTTTTTGGATTGCTGTACCTTTTATTATTCCAGCATCTTTCATAGCTTCAACAACACTACCAATTGAATAAGTAGCCTGTTCTGCCGCTATATAATTAACATATTCCCCATGAAGACCAAATTCTAAAATGGCATTAAGTACCTTGCCCATTTCATTACCAGTAAAACTATGGCTACTGATTTTCTGAACAACGCCCTGAAGCGTTTGTTTTAATGTATTGGCCGCATCATGAGTCGCATCACCACCCTTCATCGAAGACTGATGCAATGCTCTTGCTTCATTTTCAATAAGTTTTCCAAGTTCAGGATCAACAACAGATGTGACAACGCGCAATAAAACAATATTTGCGTCATTTAATTTCGGTATGCCTGGATCAAGACCTACGCTATCTCTCCTCTCCCAACGAAGATTAGACATTGGATGATGACATGCATGACAATCGAAAAAGACTAACTCCGGAAAAATACCCTGGCGATTACGCTTTGCATCTGTCAATGCCTCTAGGGTTTCTTCAACAGCAACTGCCTGACCAATCGCCCAAGTTTTAACACCGTTGTCCCAGCTCTTTCGTTGTCGATAATCAGCATCGACTCGATAGTGTGCAGGCTGAGTAGCCGTATAAGTGTCAAGCTCAAAAGATAACCTAGGATGCCCGGCACCCATTATTTTATGCGTAAGAAATTTATTTTTTGTGCCGTAATGACAACTAAGACAAAGTTTTGCTCTTGCTATTGGTTCTTCGGTTGGATATTGACCGGCCTCTATATTTTCTTTGCGCCCTCCTACCCCAGAAACATGAATTCCAAGCCATTTTTCAGCGCCGCCATGACAAGCTTCGCAGGTAACGCCATCGCTTAATGTAAAATTTTTGGCACGTTTTGCTTTTGGCACATTATTGGCGTGACAATTAAGGCATGTATCATCTTTTTGGGGATCTTCTATGCCTAAATTTTTTGCAATACGTTGCGAACGTTCCTTCCCCAATGTTTTGAAGGCACGAGCATGGTGATCGTGTTTTTTCCAAGTGATTGCTTCGTTTTGAAGCACTGATGAATTTTGCC
>CAJWIE010000050.1 GCA_913041115.1 uncultured Legionellales bacterium
GGTGGTTTTAGCGTAGAAAATTCTATAAATTATTTTAATATACCGAAACGCTTTACGCCAATGGCCATGATTAGTATTGGTTATCAATTGGCTGAAAATGAAATTTCCGAGACTATGAAGGAGAGAGAATATAGTGATAGAGTACGTAATTCTCTTGGTATGAATTTTTTTGAAGGTGCGTGGGCCGAGCCTATTCTTCTTTCTAATTAAACAAAATATGGAATAAAATAAAGAATGGCTAAAAACGAATCAAAAAGAGATTTTATTGCACTTAATATTGCTATTCTAACTATATCTGATACTAGAACTGATGAATCTGATATTTCTGGTGTACGTTTAGCCGAACTACTAGAAAGGGATGGTCATATTTTGCAAGAAAAAGTTATTGTACCAGATAACATTTATCGTATCCGCGCAGAGATATCAAAATGGATTTCTAGTCCGAAGGTTAATGCTATTTTAACGACAGGCGGAACTGGTGTAACAGGTCGTGACGGTACTCCTGAAGCAGTTGGGGTTTTATTTGATAAAGTTATTGATGGATTTGGCGAAATGTTTCGTTATTTATCGTATCAACAAATTAAAACTTCAACTATACAATCACGGTCTATTGCAGGAGTTGCAAATGGCACATATATATTTTGTTTGCCGGGCTCTGTGAATGCTTGTATTACAGCATGGGATGAAATAATAAAATTTCAATTAGATTATCGTACTCGACCATGTAACTTAGCTGAATTAATACCAAGGTTAAAGGAAAAATAAAGCGTATAATTACGATATGAAAAGAATACTAGTGACAGCCAGTCTTATTTTTTTGTTTTTCTCAGTAATGATAAAGGTTCATGCTGAGCGTTACATTTTAGATGAGTCAACTAATACCGTGATTGGTAAAATCAAGACAGTGATTGCAGATGAGCGCGAAACATTACTTGATATTGCGCGTAATTATGGTTTTGGTTATCAGGATATGAAACTTATTAACACAGAAGTCGATACCTGGCTTCCTGGAGATGGTCAGGAGATACTTCTTCCAGCACAATTTATTCTTCCTGTAGCCCCAATGAAAGGCATTGTGTTAAACATTCCAGAAATGCGTCTTTATTACTATCCAAAAAATGAGCACGGTAAGTTGCAAGAAGTTCATACATACCCCTTAGGTGTCGGTAGAGAAGGGTGGAGTACCCCTTATATTAAAACCATGATTGTGGAGAAAAAAGTAAAACCTAATTGGCATCCTCCAAAATCAATTAGAGAGGAGCATGAAGAGGCAGGAGACCCCTTACCAAAAATAGTTAGACCAGGACCTGATAATCCATTAGGTAGCTATGCAATGCGTTTGGGAAGACGAGATTACCTGATTCATGGAACTAATAAACCATTTGGAATAGGCATGAGAATCAGTCACGGCTGTATTCGTTTGTATCCAGAAGATATTAAAGAATTATTTTCAAAAGTATCTTTAGAAACCCCAGTTAATATAATTAATCAGCCGTATAAGATTGGTATTAAAAATGATGTTATTTATTTAGAGGCACACCCTTTTTTAGATGAAGATAAAGATATATTTGAAAATAATTTAACAAGTATTATTTCTATGATAATAAAAATAGCAAATAAAAGAGAATATCAACTTGATATGTCAACAGCGTATGAAACTATTAAAAATCCAAATGGATTACCAGTACCGATTGGAATGTTTATAAGTAAACTAAAAGAAGAAGAAAATAAAAACCTAGTAACAAAAACAGAGTAGTTATGTATAAAAAAACCCTAACTAGGTAACCTAGTTAGGGTTTTATGTTTTCACTTTATTTTGTGCTTTTTATTATTTCATCATTGCCTTTTCGAACATACGATCAAGCTTTTGTGAATTTTGATTACAGCACTCTAAAGCAGCATCCGCAGTAACTTGTGCTTGCGAAGCAGCATAGGCTGCGTCAGATCCTATTTGTCTTGCTTCAGTTGCAAGATTGTAGGCATCATTTGCTTTAGCCATAGCAGCTGAAATAGCAGCATCATCCACTGGAGGTGCAGCACATCCACCAAGCATTCCTAAAGCAAGAGCTAGGATGGAAATTTTAATTATTTTCGATTGCATATGCGTTCTCCCGTTAAATCTAGTGCTGGGGTATAAATCCAGCTTCCCATATATGGTCCACATATCATGACCTATTTCAGGTAGTTAATCAATTTTTCAGCAAAAAAAGCCATATTTTTCAAGTAAAAATAGCTTAAATTATGTAAAAAATAAGCCTAAAAATGGTTAATTCAGAATCCTCTTCTAACAGGTCTCGATGCTTTGAAGCGCTTATCATATCGATCAAAAGTAAAGTTTGTAAGTGCTGTATCTAATGATGACATAGGATTCTCTTCGCAGTAATTATTTAGCCACTCAATAATTTCTTTTTCTTTCATGTTGCCTGTAATGCTATAGGTATCTTCTGTAAATGTATTATAAGCTGTGATATATCCTTTTATATAATTTCTATATTTATCAAAATTTTCTACTTCATTATTCTTCTCTTCTTCCTTTTCCCAAAATTTTAACTTCGATATCCAGCTATCATCTTTTTCTTCAACTGTATCGTCTGGATTAAGATAATTTATGGTAATAGAGTTAAAAGTATAGCAGGATTTCATACCGATACCCCATACAGCATAATTTCCACTTTTATCAACTGCTATTGCAGTATTTGATATAAATAAAAGCCCAAGTATAGTTAATAAAAATTTCATTTATGCTCTCTCTTCAAAATACGTAAGATTAAGTAATAATTTCCTTAAGACCCTTGATTAATCTTTGAGTTCCAATCTCAGACATTTTTTCATCAAGCGATCCATACCCTACTCTCAGATAACAACCATCATTCATCCCAAATGTCTCGCCTGGAATGACAGCTATTTTATATTTATTGATTAATTTATCTACAATTTCTACTCCAGTTAGTCGTGTTTTAAGCTTAATTAAAAAATAAAATGCGCCCATTGTAAGAGGTATTGTACAAATATTATTAATAGCTGTTAACTGAGAATAAAGCTTGTTTCGAATATTTTCAATTTTATTCAGATATTCTCTTGTGTATTCACGCCCAACTTCTAGCGCCGTAATTGCTGCTTCTTGTGCAATACGTGTTGGGCATATTAGGTATGTATCTTGAGCCTTCTTAATAGATAATGACAAATGTTTTGGAATGACCATATAACCAATACGCCAGCTAGCAAAACCATAGGCTTTAGATAGGGAGTATAGAGATATCGTGTGGTCACAAGAATTAGCTATTGAAGCAGGAGAAAAATGATTCACTTTTCCAAAAGTAAAGTATTCATATGCCTCATCAGAGATGTGATAAATTCCTTTTTCTTTGCATAGTTTGTTTATTTCTTCTAGCATCTTTCTTTCATATACAGCACCAGATGGATTATTTGGTGAAACTGTAACTATTGCTTTTGTATGCGATGTAATAGCAGTAACTATTTTTTCCATACAAGGCTGATAATGTAAATCAGTATCCACAATAATGGACTTACAGTTAATCATATTTATTGCCATTTCATGATTAAAGTAATAGGGGCGTAAAAGGATGATCTCATCGTTAGGATCAGCTATGGCTAAGACTGCATTCATAAATCCCATATTTGAACCCGCTGTTACTATAAGTTCATGCCCTTCATTTAAATTTATTTTATTTTCAGACATTAATTTTTCAGAGATTATTGAACGTAATTTTGTTATTCCTTGAACTTCGGAATACATGTGGTAATCAGCCGAAGGATTCAGTTTACTAATTTTGAGAATAACTTTTTTAGGAGGACCATAATAAACAACACCTTGCCCAAGTGAGATTGTACCAGGATTTTTTTTAATTAAATCCGATACAATTGGAATTATTGGTAATTGAACATCCATCATTCTCTGACTAGCACTGAACGGTTTAGTTGACATATTTTTTGGGGTGAGAGAAAGAGTGTGTTACAGAATAAATTAAATTTTTTTTAATTTCCAATAAAGGATATTTTTCTTCCTGAAAATTGAGTTTTTAGAAATTCCATTTGATCTGCCAAGATTTTTCTATTTGATAGGGCAAGATATTCGGCCCAATTTGGAATATATGGGATCGCAAGTAATGGCATATGTGCATTTTCTGGAGTTCTGTTACCCTTTCTGATGTTGCAATTTTTGCACGCAGCCACGACATTAGACCATAGGTCATTCCCACCTTTTGATAACGGGACAACATGATCGCGTGTTAAAGAGGCGGTCCGACATTTATTTCCACAGTACATACATAAATTTGCGTCTCTAAGAAATAACTCTCTATTTGTTAAAGGAGGGATACTCCTTTCGCTATAATTTGATGGTCTTGAGCGTTTTATAGCTATTATAGAATTAATTTCCACAATTGAGCGTTGCCCAGTTAATCGGCTAATACCTCCACGAAAGGTAAAAATACTATCACCAGCAGTCCAAGCAATCTTTTCTCGACTATATAGATTTACCGCGAGTTGCCAGGGAATCCATCTTATTGGTGATCCTGAAATATCCAGCCTTAAAATGAGAGGAGCCATAATCTTCTTTTGTTATTTAGTTTAGGTTTTTGTTAATTCCATACTATAATTTTAACCATGAATACGTTTTATGCGAAAGTGCCGCTAAGGTCAAGTCTAAATATTTGATAAAAACCGGGAGTGGAATGAAAAAAAATCTATTAGACGATATTGAAGATACTATATCTGCATTAGATAGGTCTGAAAAGTTACAAAAAAAAGCAGCAAGTGTTGGTTTTGACTGGCAAAATAGCGATGAAATAATTAAGAAAATTGAAGAAGAATTAAATGAGATTCGCGATGCAATGACAAGCGATAAGGCGCAAGATAATTTGTCAGAGGAGATAGGCGATCTTATTTTTAGTTGTATAAATTTAGCCCGATATTATCAAATTAATTCAGAAATTGCTTTGCAAAATACTAATAATAAATTTATTAAACGTTTTAATTATATCGAAGCTAATTTGAGAAAAAAAAATATATCAATATCAGATACTAGTTTGGAGGAAATGGATAGACTTTGGGAGGAGTCAAAGGTAAATATTATTTAACACGATATCGATCACGTTTTATTAACCTACCATTCGAATCAAATTTAATTTCTGTTATCCACTTATCACTGCTACTACGAACTGGTATATAAAACCATGTTTTACTCAATATAAAGTCTAAACGATCGCTCCTTTGTGTTTCGTGATCAGAAGGCCCAAATTTATAGAGAACTTCCGCTTCTGTCATACCCGACCTCAAAGTTATGTAATCTCGCATATCAATACCATCAGCACATAGCAATGAACTGTAGATTAGAAGTAGTAGAAGAATATGTTTATGCATAATTACTAGATATTTTTATATATAGTTATTGAGTCAAATTTAAATATTAAGTTCATAATATTTAATCAAGAATTTTATTCAATTTTTGATTAATCTTACTAGAATAAGTATGGGTTGTTTAAAAAAAGAAATTGCTATGATTTATCTAAGTTTTTATCTTTATCAAACTTAAGCATCGCGTAAGCTGAGTGATTATGAATTGATTCAAAATTTTCAGATTCAACAGTATAGGCGGCAATACGATCATCATTATTAAACTCAACAGCAATATCACGCACTAAATCCTCAACAAATTTTGGGTTATCGTATGCTTTTTCAGTAACGTATTTTTCATCTGGTCTTTTTAATAATCCATAAAGCTCACAAGAGGCAACTTTTTCTATTACTTCAATTAACTCTTCAATCCAGATAAAGTCTCGCATTTTAACGCATGCTGTTATACAAGAGCGTTGATTATGTGCACCGTAATCTGATATGTCCTTGGAGCAAGGGCACAATGAGGTTACGGGTACTTGAACTTTAACAAGGACTTTAGGTTTCCCCTTTTTGATTTTTCCAATAAAAGATACAATATAATCCATCAAGCTAGTTACACCTGAAACAGGCGCAGCTTTGTTTATAAAATAAGGAAATGTCATTTCAATATTACCAGATTCAGCATTGAGCAATTCTGTCATTTCTTCAATCATTCGCTTAAATGATTTAACTGTAATTTCGTACTCATGATTATTGAGTATTTCTACAAACCTTGACATATGGGTACCTTTATATTGATCAGGTAAATTGACGTACATATTGAAGTTTGCAACTGTATGTTGTTCGGACCCAGAACGATCTTTTACAAGAACAGGGTGTTTAATATCTTTAATTCCAACTTTATCAATTGGAATATGTCTAGTATCTTTACTATTTTGTATATCGGGTATTGCCGAAATAATTGGCGCTGTTCGATTCATTATTGACCTAGATCTCCATATTTATATTACTTACTTCGTTTTATAATATAATCAGCTATCTGCCTTAACATCTTAGCTTTTTCATCAAATACATCAAGGGATTTTATTGCCTTATAGTGCAGTTTATCAGCCATTTTTTTTGCTCCATCAAGTCCAAGTAAATTTGGATAGGTTGGTTTATTTAGGGCAAGATCAGATCCTTGAGGTTTGCCCAATGTTGATGTGTCACTTTCAATATCCAGAATGTCATCTTTTATTTGAAATGCTATGCCAATATATTTTGCATAATTTGAAATGCATGAAAATAATTCAGGGTTTACATTTTCTGCAGAAAGAGCTCCAATTTCAGCACTTGCTTTAATTAAAGCTCCTGTTTTATGACTGTGCATATTTTCAAGTTGTTCTATATCTAATTTAGTTCCAACAGATGCTAAATCTATTGCTTGTCCGCCTGCCATTCCATTTGAACCACTTGCAAGACTTAGTGTAGCAATCATCTTTAGTCGTTGGCTGTTATTAGTTTTAATTTTTGGGTCTGTTGCCAATATTTGAAAAGCAAGAGTTTGTAAAGCGTCGCCAGCTAATATTGCTGTTGCTTCATCAAATGCCTTATGGCAAGTTGCCCTACCTCGCCTTAGATCATCATCGTCCATCGATGGTAAATCATCATGAATTAGTGAATAAGCGTGTATTATTTCAACGGCACAGGCTTGTCCATCTAGGTTATTTAATTCAACACCAAATGCTTGACCTGTCGCATATAGTATAATTGGTCTAATTCTTTTTCCTTCAGCCAGAACCGAGTAATGCATTGCTTCATGTAATTTTTTTGGTTCTGCATCAATACCAGGGAGCCAGTATTCAAGGGCAGTTTCAACAGATTTCTGGTAAATCTGTAGCTGTTCTAAAAAATCTGTCATTTAATCGTTATTGTTTGAATCGAAAATCTCGAGACTATTTTTATTATTTTTTTCTAATAATATTTTTACTTTTTGTTCGGCTTCACTTAATGCTTCTTGGCAGTTTTTTGTCAAAATCATACCTCGTTCAAAACATTTAAGAGATTCTTCAAGAGACAAATCTCCTTCCTCCATTTTATTTAAAAGCTCTTCTAATTCAGCAAATGTCTTTTCAAAGTTAATCTTACTAGTTTTTTTTGGCATGCTAATTCCTTTTTTTCGTCTATTTTTACAGTTAATCTATAGCCTTTATATTTTTTTATCAATTTACTTGAGGTGTATAGCCTTAATTTTTCATGAAATTTGACACTCTCATCTGTATTCATTATTATTTTTTAATTTAGACTAAGTCTAAATATGATTATAGTATAAATATTAAATAACGCACGTAGGAGAAATAGAATGGATTTAAAGGGCTCAAAAACAGAGGAAAATCTGAAAGCTGCATTTGCTGGGGAGTCTCAAGCAAATCGTCGGTATCTTTACTTTGCTCAAAAAGCTGATGTCGAGGGATTCAATGACGTTTCAGCAGTGTTTCGTTCAACTGCTGAAGGCGAAACAGGACATGCTCACGGTCATTTAGAGTATTTAGAATCTGTCGGAGACCCAGCAACAGGCGAACCCATTGGTTCAACAGATTTAAATCTTAAAGCTGCAATTGCTGGCGAGACACATGAATACACTGATATGTATCCTGGAATGGCAAAGTCAGCACGTGAAGAAGGATTCGATGAAATTGCCGATTGGTTTGAAACACTAGCAAAGGCAGAAAGATCTCATGCTAATCGATTTCAAAAGGCATTAGATAGCTTGTCATAATTATCTTTCATAGATAGTTGAATCGGTTTTTAGCTGATTCAACTATTTTTTCGTAAAAAAATAAAACTATGAATGATAAAACACGTGAAGGCGGTGTAGAAGCACCAACTCGTCATCCAATAAACTGGAAAACACTTGATTTTAATAATGAAGCTTCATTATTAAATGAATTAGAACGAGTATACGATGTTTGTCATAGTTGTCGTCGGTGTGTCAGTCTTTGTAATGCATTTCCTACCTTATTTAATTTAATTGATGAATCAGAGACATTTGAAGTTGATAGTGTCAAAAAAGAAGATTACTGGAATGTAGTGGAACACTGTTATTTATGCGATCTGTGTTATATGACAAAGTGTCCTTATGTACCACCGCACGAATGGAATATAGATTTCCCTCATTTAATGTTACGAGCTAAAGCATATAATTTTCGTAGAGGTAAAGTTGGAGTACGCGATAAAATATTAACCTCAACTGATAAAGTTGGTTCTTTTGCTGGAATTCCTGTTGTTCGCACTCGGCATGTTTCGCTGCCGATAAGAGGTTTTTTTCCAAATCATCTT